>NZ_JAFCWU010000002.1:0-495754 GCF_049897725.1 Sphingomonas sp. PSPC2-2
GACAACATCATCGACCTTTGCTGCGAGGCTTGGAACAGGCTGGTTGATCAGCCATGGCGCATCATGACAATCGGACGCCGCAAATGGGCGCGTGGGTCGTGATCAATGCAGGTTGGTATGAGCGTTTAATCCTCTTCCTCTCGCGAGGTGCAGCAAGTCCACAATCAGGTCTGATATGGCATCGCGCGCTGTGTCGACACCCGTCTTGGCGATGAAATCGGTTATGGCAGCCAAGGCAAACGCTGCCCGATCTGCATTGGATATCTCATTCGTCATCGCGGAGGCTCACTTTCTGCGAAGGTGTTCGCCAAGAGGTGTATAATCGACAGGTGATGGGCCAGCACCTCCTGCAGAACCGATCACCCGCCACCCGGCATCTCCTCGCTTACGCGGCGTGTTTGCGGGATTTAAGCGGTATCACCAGCCGTGCGTTCTCGAACCATTCGTCGCTTAGTTCAGGGGCTGCGTCGGGATTGGCCGAGATCTGAGCAGCGATGTCTGAATCGGTGAACGAGTCGAGCCGAGCCAAATTCTCCGGCGTTGCCCAAGCTTTGGCAGCGGCGAGCGCTTCCTCATGCGATACCCGAACGGTATTTTCGGACTTCCCGGTCATTGGCTTTCCTGACGTTGATGATCCGCCTGATGTTGTCACGCCACGTATATACTACGACGAAGATCCGATCGCCAGCAGCGGCGATCGGACCGATCGCTACGATACGGGTTTCACCGTAAGGGTAGCGATCATCCACCTCCTCGACGAACGGGCCGTGGAAAAGGAGCTCGGCCAGGGCGAGCGGCAGACCGTGTTTGCGCCGGTTTTCATCGTCTTTCACCGGATCATACTCGATCGCCGCCATAGACTATTCCGCCGCAACCCCAGCGCGCGAGAACATATCCCCGCCCTCGCCCGCATCCTCATTCGCCACGGCAGCACCCACCCCGACCTTCGCCTTCTGGCGCTTGTCGAAGCCGTCCCACACTTCGTTCCAATTGCCGCGCGTCGCGGCCTTGGAATATTCGGTGGCGCGCTGTTCGAAAAAGTTGGCGTGTT
This sequence comes from Sphingomonas sp. PSPC2-2, assembly GCF_049897725.1. Lineage (NCBI taxonomy): Bacteria > Pseudomonadati > Pseudomonadota > Alphaproteobacteria > Sphingomonadales > Sphingomonadaceae > Sphingomonas > Sphingomonas sp. PSPC2-2. The sequence continues at coordinate 1,052 of NZ_JAFCWU010000002.1, forward strand.
CCACCCCGTTGAGCATCGGCGCGAGCCAGGGGAGGGGGTGTTCGTCGATCATGTAGATCGGCTTCATGCCCAATTGCCCCAGCCGCCAATCGGCGATGTAGCGGATGTACTTCTTGATTTCCTTGGGCGTCATGCCGTTGACCGGGCCCATTTCGAAGGCGAGGTCGATGAAGCTGTCCTCCAGCCGCACGGTGTGCTGGCACATGTCCATAATGTCGCTGCGCACCGACTTGGTCAGGCAGTCGCGCTCCTTGGTGAAGGTGTGGAACAGCTTGATGATGCCCTCGCAATGCAGCGATTCGTCGCGGATCGACCAGGTGACGATTTGCCCCATACCCTTCATCTTGTTGAAGCGCGGGAAGTTCATCAGCATGGCGAAGCTGGCGAAGAGCTGTAGACCCTCGGTAAAGCCGCCGAACATGGCGAGCGTCTTGGCGATGTCCTCGTCCGAATCGACGCCGAAGGTCTGCAGGTAATCATGCTTGTCCTTCATCTCGCTATATTCGAGGAAGGCGCCATATTCGCTCTCGGGCATACCGATCGTGTCGAGCAAATGGCTGTAGGCGGCGATGTGCACCGTCTCCATGTTGCTGAACGCCGCCAGCATCATCTTGATCTCGGTCGGCTTGAAGATGCGGCCGTATTTCTCGTGATAGCAATCCTGCACCTCGACATCGGCCTGGGTGAAGAAGCGGAAGATCTGCGTCAGCAGGTTGCGCTCATGGTCGCTGAGCTTCTGCGCCCAGTCGCGGCAATCCTCGCCCAACGGCACTTCCTCGGGCATCCAGTGGATTTGCTGCTGGCGCTTCCAGAAATCGAACGCCCAGGGGTATTCGAACGGCTTATATTGCTTGCGGGCTTCGGTGAGGGACATTGGGGTACTCCGGTACGTTCGATTTTGAGGGGTTACAGCTTTGAAATTCGAAAAGGGAATGCGTTCACGCCGCCAGACTCCAACGCCACATCGCGGTCGCCGACATGGCGAGCGCGGCACCGAGCGCCAGGCCCATCGTGCCGATCATGCGGTAGGCATAGACCTTGCTCTCGCTCGCCGGGCGCAGCAGCGCGAGCAGCAGCGCAAGGCCGATCGCAGTGAACAGTGCCGAGACGGCATACATGATGGCGATCGACGCGGTCACCGGCGGATCCGCCGCTCGATATAGACGGTGCGCGAGCGGTTCGCGCCGACGCCCAAGAACACCACGCCGATGAAATAGCCGAAATCATACCAGCCGCCCTGATTGGGCACGGCGTAGATCGCGACCTCGGGCATAAACAGCGACAACACCCAGGCGACCGGGAAGATGAAGCCATGCCACACGCCCAGCAGGAAGCCCGGCGTATCGGGCGTGTGCTGCACGGCACTCGCCACCTGATGCGCGCAGGCGGCGAGCAGCAGCGGGGCGGCGAGGATGGAAAAAGTGCGTGCGCGTGATGATCGGATCATACAAGCCTCCGTGCATCCAAAGCGCTAGGCATGCGTTTGGAACACGCAACCGTAACGAAGGAGCTACCCAAATGGTCGACGCATCGCAGATCAAGGAACATGCCGAAGTCATCGGCGCCGACGGCGTCCATGTCGGCACGGTCGACCACGTCCAGGGCGGCCGCATCAAGCTGACCAAGAAGGATTCGGGCGCGCTGATCAACGAAGGGCATAGCGCCCATGAAGGGCACCACCACTTCATCTCGCTCGGCCTGGTCGCCGATGTCGAGAATGGTGTCGTACGCCTGAGCGCGAACGCCGACGTCGCCGTGACGTTCGAAGAAGAGAAGTAAGGTCATTTCTCCCTCTCCCTTTGGGAGAGGGAGGGAGGCCCGAAGGGCCGGAAGGGTGAGGGTGCGTCGACCGCGGTCGGCGCGCCCTTTTTCTTGGGCTCACCCTCACCCTTCCCATGCTGCGCATGGGCCCCTTCCCTCTCCCGCAGGGAGAGGGAGATTTGCGCGATGACGCCGTCGGTGTTGGCGAGCACGTCATTGTTCCAGAAGCGCAGCACGCGATAGCCTTCGTCTTCGATGTGGCGCGTACGTGCAGCGTCGTAGCTTTGCGCTTCGCTATGCTGCCCGCCGTCCACTTCAATCACCAGTTTCGCTCCAAAGCTCAGCAGGTCGGCAAAATACGGGCCGACCGGGACTTGCCGCCGCCATTTCAGCGCCGGAAACGCTTCGCGCAGCGCGCGAAACAAGCGCTTTTCGGCCTCCGTCGCAGTGCGGCGGAGGTCACGGGCGCGCGCCACGGTGCCGGAGGGCTGGTTGTGGTAGAGGCGCATCACCCTCACCCTTCCGCGGCTGCGCCGCTCCTCCCTCTCCCACAGGGAGAGGGAGTATCACCTCACTGGCACGCCAGGCATTCATCGTAATCGGTCGTCGCAAATTCATATTGCGGCTTTTCGATCGTGTTGTCCGCCTCGACCCCGCCCGCGAAACCAGCGCGCTGCACCGATTTGGAGCGGAGATAGTAAAGCGACTTGATGCCCAATTCCCACGCGCGGAAGTGCAGCATCAGCAGATCCCACTTCTCGACATCGGCCGGGATGAACAGGTTGAGGCTGGTCGACTGGTCGATGAACGGCGTGCGATCGGCCTGGAGCTCGATCAGCCAGCGCTGGTCGATCTCGAAGCTGGTCTTGAAACAGTCCTTCTCCTCCTGGTCGAGGAAGTCGAGATGCTGCACCGAACCGCCTTGCTCGAGGATCGAATTCCACACCGCGTCGCTGTTCTTCGATTTCTCGTTGAGCAGCTTTTCGAGATACGGGTTCTTGATCGAGAAGGAGCCCGACAGCGTTTTGTGGGTGTAGATATTGGCCGGGATCGGCTCGATGCACGCGCTGGTGCCGCCGCAGATGATGCTGATCGACGCGGTCGGCGCGATCGCCATCTTGCACGAAAAGCGCTCCATCACGCCCATGTCGGCGGCGTCGGGGCAGGGCCCGCGCTCGGTCGCCAAATGCATCGAGGCTTCGTCGACCTGCGCCTTGATGTGCTTGAACATGCGCAGGTTCCACGACTTCGCCATCGCGCCCTCGAACGGCAGCCCGCGCGCCTGGAGGAAGGAGTGGAAGCCCATCACGCCGAGCCCGACCGAACGCTCGCGCATCGCCGAATAGGCCGCACGCTCCATGCCCGGCTCGGCACGGTCGATGAAGTCCTGCAGGACATTGTCGAGGAAACGCATCACGTCCTCGATAAAGCCCTTCTCGTCCTTCCACTGGTCCCAGGTTTCCAGGTTGAGCGACGACAGGCAGCACACGGCAGTGCGTTCGTGGCCGAGATGATCCTTGCCGGTCGGCAGCGTGATCTCGCTGCACAGGTTCGAGGTCGAGACCTTGAGCCCGAGGTCGCGGTGATGCTTGGGCATGCCCTTGTTCACATGGTCGGCGAAGACGATGTACGGCTCGCCGGTGGCAAGCCGCGTTTCGACCAGCTTCTGGAACAGGCTGCGCGCATCGACGGTGGCGCGCGCCGAGCCATCCTTGGGGCTGGTCAGCGTCCATTCGCTGCCGCTGCGCACCGCTTCCATGAACGCGTCGGTGATCAGCACGCCGTGGTGCAGGTTGAGCGCCTTGCGGTTGAAATCGCCCGAGGGTTTGCGGATTTCGAGGAATTCCTCGATCTCGGGGTGCGACACGTCGAGATAGCAAGCGGCCGAACCGCGGCGCAGCGAGCCTTGGCTGATGGCGAGCGTCAGCGAATCCATCACGCGCACGAATGGGATGATGCCGCTGGTCTTGCCGTTGAGGCCGACCGGCTCGCCAATGCCGCGGACATTGCCCCAATAGGTGCCGATGCCGCCGCCGCGCGACGCCAGCCAGACATTCTCGTTCCAGGTGTCGACGATGCCGCCCAGGCTGTCGGGCACCGAATTGAGGAAGCACGAGATCGGCAGGCCGCGCCCGGTGCCGCCATTGGACAGCACGGGCGTGGCCGGCATGAACCACAGCCGCGAGATATAACCGTACAGGCGCTGGGCATGGCCCGCATCATCGGCATAGGCCGAGGCCACGCGCACGAACAGATCCTGGAAATTCTCGCCGGGGAGCAGATAGCGGTCGCGCAGCGTTTCCTTGCCGAAATCGGTCAGCAGGGCATCGCGCGAATGGTCGACCTCGACCGGATAGAGCTGCGCCTTCACTTCCTTGGAATCACCGCGCGCGGAGAGCTTGCGCTGAGCGCCGCTGGTGTCTTCCACGGGCGCGCTTGCCAGCGCCTCGATTGCGTCTGTAGCCATGTCCGTACTCGCTTCCCCGGTATTCCGAAAATCCATCTGCCGCGTCCCTGCCAACTCGTTCAAAACTCTGCGATCAGGGTCAGCCGCGTTTCCGATCCGTTCGAATCGGCGGGCGAACCCCAATACTACCATGTCGCGGGCGACCTGCGAGAACAAAAGTAGACCTGTCCCATGGAGACACCATGGGTCGGGCCGTCTCCGCAATATGGGGTTGCGGCTTGTGTTCTACCAGCGCTTGGGTTCGCCCCCGAACTCAACCCCTACAGATTGTGCCGGATCGCGCGAGCACGCAATACGGTAAATGACGAATTAGAGACTCCGTTCGTCGCTATTTTGAGTCGGTTCGCAGCAGGACCATATCGGTCCTACCACGCGACGCGCGGTCAAAGCTGCCCTTGCTGAAAGGCAAGAGACCGAAGCGGGAACATGACAATTTTTTTAGGCGTCGGAAGAAGGCGATGTCGGCAGCGTAACGATCGCTGCGAGGCCACCAAGTGCCGCCGACTCGAGCGTCAGCGTCCCCCCATAGAGGGTCGCCAACTCGTTCGCGATCGACAGCCCGAAGCCGTGGCCGTCGCCGCGTTCGTCGAGACGCTGGCCCGCCGCCAGCGCAGCGACGCGCGCGTCGGGCGGGATGCCCGCGCCATCGTCCTCCACGCTCAGCCGCACGAATCGGCCATCGGCGGTGCGAGCGGCGGTCACCGCGATGCGGCTGGCCGCCCAGCGCCAGCCATTGTCGAGCAGATTGCCGAGCAGTTCGTCCAGATCCTGCCGATCGACCGCGACGTTCAACGTCGGGTCGATCGCGACGGCTGCAGTGACCGGGCGATCGGCATGAATGCGGGCGAGCGCGTCGGCCAGATCGGCCAGCACCGGGGCGAGCGGCGTCGCCACGCGCATCGCTCCGCCAGGCGTCGCAGCGCGCGCCCGGCCGAGATTGTGGCGGACCGCGTGATCGATGCGGGCGACTTGCGCACGCAGCGTGCCATCGGGATCACGCGGCGGCAGTGCGAGCGCGAGCGTGGCGAGGGGTGTCTTCAGCCCGTGTGCGAGGTTGGCGACATGGCCGCGCGCATTGGCCAGCGCGGCGGCATTTTCGGCGAGCAACGCGTTGATCTCGCGGGCAAGCGGGGCAAGTTCGCTCGGCTGCGTGTCGGGCAGTGCGGTCGCGGCACCGCTGCGAATCGCGGCAAGGCTCTCGCGCATCCTGGCGAGCGGGCGCAGGCCGATGCGGAGCTGAACCAGCGTGGCGATAGTGAGCGCGCCGCCAAGCAGCAGCAGCGAAGCGAGCAACGGTGCCATCGCCGCACGGAGGGGACGATCGACGATCGCGCGCGGGGCCGAGGCGGTGATGCGCACCGGCCCGCCGGGTGTCGCCAGCGTCAGGCTGCGGGCGTGGCGTGGCCCGTCTCGATCGCGCCAGTCGAGCGCGCGGGCATGGGCATCGCGCCGCTCGGCAAAAGGGGGCGGATCCAAGCGCGGACCAGGCGGCGGGTGCATCGCGTCGAGATCGGGCGGGGCGGGGGAGGCGATGGTCTTGCCCTGCGCATCGATCCGCCAGCCCCAGCCGCCGTGCGGGTCGTCATAGGGTGCGGCCAGTACCAGGCGAGCGCGGTCGACCGAGCCGTCCGGCCGTATCGCCTGCGCCAGCACCGCGATTTGCGCGTCGAGCCGCTCGTCGAGCCCGTGCATCACGAAGCGATCGAGCACGGCCCCGATGCTGAGCGCGGCGAAGGCCAGCGCGGCGAGCGTGGCAAACAGCGCGGTGACCAGCAAGCGGCCGTAGAGCGAGCGGGGGAGGAGAGTTCGCATCATGCGTCGCCGGGGTGGAGCAAGAGGATTGATGGCAGCCTCATCCCTCCACCATCCGATAGCCGCGCCCGCGCACGGTTTCGATCAGTTCGGCTCCGATCTTCTTGCGCAGGCGACCGACGATCACCTCGAGCGAGTTGGAATCGGGGTCGGCATCGCCTTCATAGACATGGTCGAGCAAGTCGAGCCGGTCGACCACCACGCCCTTGCGCAGCATCAACGTCGACAGCACACGCCATTCGAGCGCGGTCAGCCGCAGCGGCAGGCCGTCCAGCTCGACCTGTCCGGTCTGCGCGTCGAAGGTTACGGGGCCGCACACGATCCGCGCGGCGGCATGGCCGGTTGCGCGGCGCACCAGCGCGCGCAGCCGCATGACGAGTTCCTCGACGCGGAACGGTTTGGTCAGATAGTCATCGGCCCCGGCGCGGAAGCCGGCGACCTTTTCCGACCAGCCATCGCGCGCGGTAAGGATCAGCACGGGCAGCGCGCGCCCGGCGGCGCGCCATTCCTCCAATACGGTGATGCCCGATTTGATCGGCAAGCCGAGATCGAGCACCGCCACGTCATAGCTGCCGGTGTCGCCGAGATGCGCGCCATCTTCGCCATTGGCGGCGATGTCGACCGCGAAATTCTCGGTACGCAACGCCTTGGCGATGCCCTCGGCCAGTGCGGTGTCGTCTTCGACCAGCAAGATACGCATGTCTGTGTCCTTTGCCCGGCGGCTAAGCCCGGTCGCTAAACCCAGGCTGAACCGGCGGGTTCAGCGCGGTGGTGGGACGCATCGCTAGAAAGCGCAACACCAACCCAAGCAGGAGCAAGCACAATGACCGACCAAATCGAAGGCCCCACCCCGCAGCCCGATTTCAGCGCGCTGGAGCCGCAGGCCCCACGCCGCAAACTGCCGCTGCGCACCTCGCTGATCGCCGCCGCCTTTCTCGCCGTCGGCCTGGGCGGTGGTGCGACGGTTGCGTGCATGAATGGCCCGACGGTCGAACTCGCGCCGGTCAAGCCGGTGGCGATCAAGACCCTGAGCGACGATGGTGGGGTGATCAGCGTGCGCGGCACCGTTGCCGAAGTCTTCGGCCCGATGGCCGTGCTTGCCGATGCAAGCGGGCGTGCCTTGGTCGAGATCGGGCGGGAGGGCGATGGCACGGGCTTGCTCGCTCCTGGCCAGACGGTGACGGTGCAGGGCCATTATCGCCACGGCATGATCCGCGCATCGTTCCTCGTCGGTGCCGATGGCAAGGTGACGGCATTGCGGCCGATGGGCCCGCCGCGCGGCGGGCCTGGCGGGCCCGAGGGCTTCCGGCACGGTCCGCGTGGTCCCGAGGGTCGCGAGCCGGGCCGCGATGATGCGCCGCCCCCGCCGCCGCCCGCAGCGGCTCCGGCCGCCACCGGCAACAGCGTGGGCTGAACCGAACTGCGCCGTTCCGGCCGCGCCAGGGCAGGCGATCAACCCGCCTTGCGCGCCGGAATGGCGGGTGTCGCAGCGGCGAGCCGGTCAAGGTCGAAGGCTTCGAGAAATTCGAGACCGGCCTTGCCGTCCGCCGCCCAGCGCAAGCGCGCCGGGAGCATCTGGCCTTCCAGCAACTCGATCATGACGTCGAGCGCGCCCGCGTCGTCCTCGACATCGATCCCGTCGATCATCGCGCCGCCGCTGGAAATGTTGCGGATGCGCACGTCGCCGTAGACGTCGCCCGCTCGGATGCGCGCCTTGCGCAGCAGCGAGGTCCGGGGTGAGCGGCTGCTGCGGAAGCCGCAGGCGGTGGCCATATCGCCTGCCAGGGCCAGACGCTCCCGCACCTCCGCCGCGCAGGTAGGTTTGCCATAGACATACCCCTGGATGTGGCTGCAGCCGAGTTCGACAATCAGCGCGATTTCGTCATGCGTTTCCACCCCCTCGGCAGTGGTTTCCATGCCGAGCGTATCGGCCAGCGTGACGATCGCCTTGATGATCGCGGCGTTGCGATTGCCCGCGATTGCCGCCCCGCGCACGAAGCTCTGGTCGATCTTGATCTTGTCGAACGGGGCCTTGCGCAAATAGCCGAGCGACGAATAGCCGGTGCCGAAATCGTCCAGCGCCAGCCGCACGCCGCATCCCTTCAGCGCCTTGAACATCTGTTCGGTGGCGGGGCTTTCATCGACGAACACGCCTTCGGTGATCTCGAGCTCGAGCCGGTCGGGCTTGATCCCCGATGTCGCGAGCGCCGAGGTGACGATGGTGGACAAAGCGGGGTTGGCAAACTGGATCGGCGACACATTGACCGCGACGCGGATGTCATGCGGCCATTCCGCTGCTTCCATGCACGCAGTGCGCAACACCCATTCCCCGATCGTTTCGATCAACCCGCACTCTTCCGCGACCGGGATGAATTCGCTCGGGCTGACCAGCCCGCGCGTCGGGTGTTGCCAGCGCAACAGTGCCTCAAAACCGACAATGCGTTGGGTGCGGGTGCTGACCACCGGCTGGTATGCGACGAAAAACTGGTCGGCGGCGAGCGCCCCGCGCAAATCGTCCTCAAGCTGTTTGCGGCTTTGCGCGCCGATCAGCAACTCGCTGCGGAAGAAGCGGTGCACGCCGCGGCCGTCGCCCTTGGCGGCATAGAGCGCGAGATCGGCGTTGCGGACAAGTGTCTCGGCATCGGTGCCGTCGGTCGGCGCGATCGCCACGCCGATCGAGCAGCCGATGCTGATCGCCGAACCATTGATGCTATAGGGTTGCGAAAGTTCGCTGATCACCCGCCGCGCGAGTTCGGCCAGCGCCTCGCGGTCGGGCGCGAAGGGGATGATGACCTTGAATTCGTCGCCGCCGAGTCGTCCGACCAGCCCGACCTCCCCGATCGTGCGTTGCAGTCGCAAGGCGACTTTCTTGAGCAGCGCGTCCCCGGTCTGGTGGCCCAGCGTATCGTTGACGCTTTTGAATCGGTCCAGATCGAGCAGGAAGAGCGCGGTCTTGCGCGGCACGGAGCCTGGCTGATGGAGGGTCTGTTCGAGCGAGAGCCGCAAACGCTGACGGTTGGCAAGCCCGGTCAGGCTGTCGAACAGCGCCAGGCGGGTGATTTCCGCATCGACGCGGCGGCGCTCGGTCAAATCGCTGCCGCTGCCGACAAAACCCAGAAAACGCCCGTCCGCATCGGATATCGGGCGCCCCGAAATCGACCACCAGCGGTCTAGCGTCGTGTCGTTCGCCGGCCGGACCGAATAGTTGGAAAAGGCGGTGCGCGAGGCGAGATGAAAGGCGAGCGTTCGCTCGGTTTCGGGCGAAGCGCTATCCATGCGGAACAGCTTGTTCAGCAATTGTCCAAGGGCGGGGGCATCGGGGCGATCGAGGCCGCGCGCCACCTTGTCGGAAAGATACAGCACGTGACCGTCGGCGTCGGTTTGCCAGAACCAGCCATTGGTATGCGCTTCGAATTCATGGATCAGCAATTGCGCCCGCTGACTTCGTGGTTCGGAAAGGTCGGCATCGCGAATCCGGCGCGACGATTGCGCGCGCGCCCAGGCCGCTGCGGTTACGCCGATGACCATGAAGGTGCCCGATGCGATCAATATAAGAAGGGTTCCGAAGTTCATACGCCCCCGGGTAAGGGGGCATCCTTTCTGAATTCCTTGTATCGCGGCGACCTCACCCAAAATGAGTATGCGGCGGCGGGGCGACGGACGCGGTCACCCCCCGCGCTTGGCGTGGCCGCAACATCGGCTTAAGGCGCGGCGCAAGACAGGAGTTCATCATGACCACCATCATCCGCGAAGCCGATCTGATCGAGAGCGTGGCCGACGCGCTGCAGTTCATCTCTTTCTATCACCCGATGGATTATATCCGTGCGCTCGGCGAAGCGTATGAGGCCGAGCAGGGCCCCGCCGCCAAGGATGCGATCGCGCAGATCCTGACCAACAGCCGGATGTGCGCCGAGGGGCACCGCCCGATCTGCCAGGATACCGGCATCGTCAACGTCTTCATCAAATGGGGTATGGATTGCCGGTTTGACGACACCAGCCGATCGCTGCAGGAGATCGTCGATGAAGGCGTGCGGCTGGCGTATCTGAACCCCGACAACAAATTGCGCGCCTCGGTGCTGACCGACCCCGCTTTCACCCGCCGCAACACCAAGGACAATACGCCGTGCGTGCTGCACGTCGAGATGGTGCCGGGTAGCCGCGTCTCGGTCGATGTCGCGGCCAAGGGCGGCGGCAGCGAGAACAAGTCGAAGTTCAAGATGATGAACCCGTCCGACTCGATCGTCGACTGGGTGATCGAGATGCTGCCGCAAATGGGGGCTGGCTGGTGCCCGCCGGGGATGCTGGGCATCGGCATTGGCGGCACGGCCGAACATTGCGTACTGCTCGCCAAGCAAGCGCTGATGGAGCCGATCGATATGGGCCCGCTGAAGGCGCGTGGGGCCAAGACCGATATCGAGGCCTTGCGCATCGAGATTTTCGACAAGGTCAACGCGCTCGGCATCGGTGCGCAGGGGCTGGGCGGCTTGTCGACCATCCTCGACGTCAAGATCCTCGACGCGCCGTGCCATGCTGCGGGCAAGCCTGTCGCGATGATCCCCAATTGCGCCGCGACGCGCCACGCGCATTTCGTGCTCGATGGTTCGGGCCCGGCCTTCCTCGAAGCGCCCAAGCTCGACGAATGGCCGAAGGTGGACTGGAAGCCCGACAGCGCTGCGATCCGCGTCGATCTCGACACGCTGACGCCCGAGGTGGTGCAGGGCTGGAAGCAGGGCGACCGGCTGTTGCTCAACGGAAAGATGCTCACTGGCCGCGATGCCGCGCACAAGCGCATCAAGGACATGCTCGACGCGGGCGAGCCGCTGCCGGTCGAATTCAAGGGCCGCGTGATCTATTATGTCGGCCCGGTTGATCCGGTCGGCGAGGAAGTGGTCGGCCCGGCTGGCCCGACCACCGCGACGCGGATGGACAAGTTCACGCGCATGATGCTGGGCCAGGGCCTGCTGGCGATGGTCGGCAAGGCCGAGCGTGGCCCCGATGCGACCAAGGCGATCGCCGAGGGCAAGAGCGCCTATCTGATGGCGGTCGGCGGGGCAGCCTATCTCGTCGCGCGCGCGATCAAGGGCTCGAAGGTCGTCGGCTTTGCCGATCTCGGCATGGAAGCGATCTACGAATTCGACGTGGTCGATTTCCCGGTGACGGTGGCGGTCGATTCGACCGGCGCCAACGTCCACCAACTCGCGCCCTTGGTGTGGAAAGAAAAGATCGCGCGCGAGGGGTTGCTGGTGTGATTGGCGATCGGGTTTGATCGCTCCGATCTGGCTCCCCGCCGCGCTGATCGGCGGGGCGCTGCAGGCGTGGCGAACGGCGGTGCAACGGCGTGTGTCGCGCACGCTCTCGATCAACGCCGCCGGCTTGGTGCGCTATCTCTACGGCCTGCCGGTCGCGGTTTTGTTGGTGATAGCCTATGAAGCGGTGTTTGCGCGCACGCCGTTTCCGGCGTTGGGCGTGTGGTTCGTGCCCTTCTGCCTCGGCGGGGGACTGGCGCAGATCATCGCCACCAATTTGTTGCTGATGGCGTTTGGCGAGCGCAATTTCGTCGTCGGCACGGCCTATTCCAAGACCGAGGCGGTGCAGAGCGCGCTGCTGTCGGTGTTTCTGCTCGGCGATCATCTGAGCCTGCCGACCTGGGTCGGCATCGGCTTCGGCGTCGCCGGGGTGATGGTCCTTTCAACTGGCGGCAAGCGGATGGCAGCGGGAGCGTTTCTCCGTGCGCTCGGGCAACCGGCGGCGCGCTATGGCATCGCCTCCGGCTTCATGTTCGCATTGACCACGATCGGTATTCGCGCGGCAACGCAGGCGGTGGCCACGCCAGACCATATCCGGGCCGCGCTGATCGTGCTCGCCACGACCGTTGCGGCGCAGACGGTGGCACAGGGGGCGTATCTCCTGCTGCGGGAACGGGATCAGGTCGCGCGCGTCTTTTCGGAATGGCGCGTGGCAGGGCAGGTCGGGTTGATGTCTTCGGTCGCGTCGGCGTGCTGGTTCACCGGCTTTGCGTCGGCACCGGTGGCACTGGTGCGGATCGTCGGCCAGATCGAAGTTGCCTTCACCATGGCGTTTGCCCATTTTTATCTCGGCGAGAAGACCAGCCGGAGCGAAATCTTAGGGCTCATATTGGTGGCGATCGGCGTCGTCTTCGCGCTGGTCGGCAGCCTGTGAGGCGCGCAGGCTTGCGCCGCGCAGGGTCATCCCACAAGGAACGCTGATGCGATTTTTCCGTCTCCTGGGTAAGGCGATCCTGTGGATCGTCATCGTGCTGTGCCTTGCGGTCACGATCATCCCGCGCTTTCTGGATGCGCGCTATTATGCGGGTCTCCCGACCGCGCACTATAATGGCGAGCGCTTCTTCAATCCCGATGGGGCCGAGGACGACATCGCCCCGCCCAACGGTGGCCGCGGGAATTTCCTGTGGCGCTATCTCACCAATAGCGACGGACGGCCGGAATGGCCCGATCATGTCGCCGTCCACCCGGTTGCACCGCCCGCGCGGGTCGAGGGTGCGCGGATGGTCGCCACCTGGGTCGGCCATGCGACGGTGCTGGTGCAGACGCAGGGGCTTAACATCCTGACCGATCCGGTGTGGAGCCGCACCGCCGGGCCGCTCGGCGTCGGCCCCGCGCGCGTCGCGGAGCCGGGGATCGCGTTCGATAAACTCCCCAGGATCGACCTCGTGCTCGTCAGCCACGATCACTACGATCATATGGACCTGACCACGCTGAAACGGCTGTGGGAGCGTGACCGCCCGCTGATCGTCACCAGCCTCGGCAATGACAGCGTCATCGGCCAGGTGGGCGTGCCCTCCAAGGCGCTAGACTGGGGCGGGAAGATCGCCGTGAAGCCAGGCGTCGAGGTGGTGGTCACGCGCAATCACCATTGGGGCAGCCGCTGGTTCTCCGATCGCAACCGCGCTTTGTGGTCGAGCTTCGTCGTGCGCTTGCCCGGCGGCAATCTGTTCTTTGCGGGTGACACCGGTCCGGGGGACCTCAATTGGGCCAATCAGGCGGCGGCGTACGGCCCGGTTCGGCTTGCGCTGCTGCCGATCGGCGCCTTCCGCTTCGCGCCGGGGCAAATGGTCGCGGGCAGCCATATCGGGCCGATCGACGCCGCCGAGGCGTATCGTCGGCTGGGCGCATCGAGCGGGATCGGGATCCATTGGGGCACGTTCCGTTTGTCCTACGAAGGCTATGACACGCCGCCGCGCCTGTTGGCGGCGGTGACGCAGGTTACGGGGCTGCACGGTTTCGGCACGGTTGCGCTTGGCCACCCTACGGAAATCGCTCCCTTCCACCCCGCGCTGCCGGTCGTGCCGATCGAGCGCGGGCCAATCGAACGCGCGTTGCCGAAGGCTGCCCTGGCGCTGCCATGAGACCAAGGACGCGGCGTTCCGCCCCTGCACGCCGCTCGAATGGCGGACTTGGGAGGTCTGCCGCGCGATGCTAAGACCCCGCCCCGGGGAGAATCGGGACGTGGCGTCGAAGGGGAGTTTGTACCGTTACGAGGCGACGCTGGACCGGGCGGGGCTGGCGCTTACCGCCGGTGGCCTGGTCGGCGGCGTGTTCGCGACCGTGCTGGTGTTGATCGGCAGCGGTGCTGCACCGCTTGAGCTGTTGGCCGGATTCTTGGTCGGTGCGGTGATTACGGCGATGGCGGCGGTGGCGATTGGTGGCCCGGTCTGGCTGCTATGCCACGCCTTTGGCCAACGCGGACCGTGGATGGCGATTCTGGTCGGCGCGCTGGCCGGGTTCGCGCTGTTCCTCGGCGGGCAGACCTATGGCTTTGGCGTGTTCGCAATGCCGGTCACCGACAGCGAGACGCTGCTGTTCCGCTGGATCAGCGCGGTCGCGACGAGCCTGATCCTGGCCCTGGTCGCCGCGTTGATCGGCTGGACGATGTGGCGCGTGGCGTATAGGCGGGTGGCGTAACTATACTTTTCTTTTTGTTCTCAAAATTGCTGTAAAGTTCTGTGCCGATTTGGGGTAGGCGCGGCACAGGAAGTCTCGACGAAACGGAGAAGTTTCAAGACGCGATCGATCCGGGTGCCAAGAACCTATAGGTCAGGAAACAGCCTTGCTGGGAAATGATTATCCGATTGTGGTTCAAAATGCGGGGCTCGTGCTGCTTGGTCCGTTTCTTTACACGCTGTTCAATCGCCTCGACATGTTGACAGATGATGGCGATGGCTCAGCTCATTTTGTCGGGATCGAAGGTGCGTCCCGCGCTGTCCATCTGCTGCAATATCTAGTGGACACACGTCTCGATGCACCGGCGGAGGCGTTACCGCTCAACAAGCTGCTATGCGGACTATCACCAGATGCACCGGTCTGGCCCTCACTGACCCCGGCCCAGGCGGATCTCGATGTGTGTGATCAGCTTTTGGAAGCTGTGCTCGGGCAATGGCAGTCCATCGGCCACTCTTCCGTGCCAGTGTTGCGAGAGAGCTTTCTGCAACGTGGCGGATCGTTGTCGCCGGACGGCGGCAAATGGAACCTGACGGTGCAGAAGCTATCGTTTGACATTCTCCTGGATCGGATTCCCTGGCAATTCTCCGTGATCGCGGGATCGTGGATGCCGAAGCCGCTACATGTTACGTGGTAAGAATTTTGCAACGGGAAGCGCTGGCCCCATTCTTTCGGAAATAGCTGCGCGTGTATCGAAAATTGCTGGGCCCGGGGCGGGGGATGCATTTCTATATGCCGAGGCTGATGACGGGTGGGTTGCTCCGTTCGTTTTCAAGGATCTGGCGGAAAGCGTCGCGTACCGAATGTTGGAAGAAGACACTCTCTGCGCCGAGCTATCGGGTGAAATTCTGAACCTCTGGTACTCGGCACCGCCCGACCAGAAATGGAACGCCGTGATTATGACGGTGTCGGGCAATACATTCGACGCGCGTTTCCAATATGCGGAAGGTTGGGACGAGTCCGAGGACGAGGCCGACCGGTGCAACCGCATGGTCAAGGCGAAATTCGGCGACAAGCCGATCACATATCCGACCGATCCGTTATGAGGGCAAAGAGGATGGCGGGCAAATTCGACATGATGGGCCCGATTTTCGAGCAGATCGGCCACGAACTGGGTCGGATTGTGGGTGGCGACCCCGATAAAACATATCTCTACGCCGAGCTGCAGGAGGGTGTGGTCGGTGCCGGAGTCTTTAAGGACGAAGGAAACCACGTCCGCTATTTCGACCCAAGTCGCGCGTTGATCGATTTGCTCGTCGAGGCGTGGGAAACGGAAGAGCCGAGCAAGCGCTGGGAAGTGATCGAGTATGAGGTGCTCGGGACGAAATTCAACGCAGTGTTCAAGTTCCCGGACGAGCTGAACCCCGATGACTATGAAGACGAGCGTCGAGACGTGGCTCTCCACGCTCGCTATGGCGACAAGCCAGTGATCTATCCGCCGATCCCATATCCCACTCGCCCGCTTTAAGGGGCGAGAAGACGCACCGGATCCCATAGCGCGCGGGTCCGGTGCGTCCCTTCGCGTTTACGGCTTGGCCGGTGCCGGGCCGGTCGCGGGCGCTTCGGGCGGGGTGACGTCGGTCGGCTTGCACTCGCCGTTGCGCGTCGATTTGACGTGCATTTCCATCGTGCCTTCCTGCGTGCCATTGGCGGCGAAGCCTTCGGTCTTCATCGTCATGTCCTGCGCGGTCGCGCTATTGGTGCCGGTCATCATCATTTTGACCGTGCCGCCATTGGGCTGCTTGCAGGTCGCGTCGATCGCGATGCTGGCGCCGGTCACGTCCTTCTTGGCGAAGGTGCAATTCTGGCCGCGCGCGGACATCTGTTCCATCGCCTTGCCCATGTCTTCTTTCGCGGCCGCGGCCGGGGTGAGGCACACCGACATCGTGCTCATCGCATCGAACATCTTCTGCATCTGCGTCTTGGTTTCGGGGGTTGCGCCCTTGCCTTCGAACTTCACGATCTCGATCTTCTGCGACCAGCTCCCCGCTTGGCGCTTGACCGGCGCGTCGGGGGAACAGGCGCTCGCGGCGAGCGGCAGCGCGAGCAGCGCCATGATACGGAAAGTCATGTGGAAAGAGTCCCCCGGGGATGTGCGCTGCGGGCGCCGGTGTGTGATTGTGTGTGGCGCATTCCTTCCCATATTGACGAGCTATGGCAATCCAGATTCGCACCACGCTCGACGAACCTGAAACCGGCGTCAGCTTCGTGCCGCACCGCCCGGCGCGCCCGCCCAAGGCGGAAGGGGGCAAGCCGTTCAAGCTCGTCTCCGAATATCAGGCAGCGGGCGACCAGCCGACCGCGATCGCCGAACTCGTCGCGCAAACGCAAGCGGGCGAGCGCGACCAGGTGCTGCTCGGCGTCACCGGCTCGGGCAAGACCTTCACTATGGCCAAGGTGATCGAGGCGGTGCAGCGCCCCGCTTTGATCCTCGCCCCCAACAAGATCCTGGCGGCGCAGCTTTATGGCGAGATGAAGTCGTTTTTCCCGGAGAATGCGGTCGAATATTTCGTCAGTTATTACGATTATTATCAGCCCGAGGCCTATGTCGCGCGCTCGGACACGTACATTGAGAAGGAAAGCTCGACCAACGAGGCGATCGACCGGATGCGCCACGCCGCCACCCGCTCGCTGCTTGAACGCGACGATGTGATCATCGTCGCCTCGGTGTCGTGCCTTTACGGCATCGGCTCGGTCGAAACCTATTCGGCGATGATCTTCGACCTCAAAAAGGGCCAGACCGTCGACCAGCGCGAAATCGTGCGCAAGCTCGTCGCCTTGCAGTATAAGCGCAACGATGCGGCGTTCCAGCGCGGCAATTTCCGCGTGCGCGGCGATGCGCTGGAGGTGTTCCCGTCGCATTATGACGACACCGCCTGGCGCGTGTCGTTCTTCGGTGATGAGATCGAGGATATCGTCGAGTTCGACCCGCTGACCGGCAAGAAGGTGGCGAGCCTCGACTCGATCCGCATCTACGCCAACAGCCACTATGTGACGCCGGGGCCGACGCTCAAGCAAGCGATGGAGGCGATCAAGTTCGAGCTGCAGGAGCGGCTCAAGGAACTCGTGCCCGAGGGCAAATTGTTAGAGGCGCAGCGGCTGGAGCAGCGCACCAATTTCGACCTGGAGATGATCGCGGCGACCGGTTCGTGCGCGGGGATCGAGAATTACTCGCGCTTCCTCACCGGCCGCATGCCGGGCGAGCCGCCGCCCACTTTGTTCGAATATCTGCCCGAGAACGCGCTTTTGTTCGTCGATGAGAGCCACCAGACGATCGGCCAGATCAACGGCATGTCGCGCGGCGATCACCGCCGCAAGCTGACGCTTGCCGAATATGGCTTCCGCTTGCCGTCCGCGATCGACAACCGGCCGCTGCGCTTCAACGAATGGGACGCGATGCGCCCGCAGACGACCTATGTCTCGGCGACGCCGGGCGCGTGGGAGATGGAGCAGACCGGCGGCGTGTTCGCCGAGCAGGTCATTCGCCCGACCGGGCTGATCGACCCGCCGATCGAGATCAAGCCGGTCGAGGAGCAAGTGCAGGATCTGATCGTCGAGGCGCGCAAGACCGCCGAGCTTGGCTATCGCACGCTGGTGACGACGCTGACCAAGCGCATGGCCGAGGATCTGACCGAGTTCATGCACGAGGCGGGGCTCAAGGTCCGCTACATGCACAGCGACGTCGAGACGCTGGAGCGTATCGAGTTGATCCGCGATTTGCGGCTTGGCGTGTATGACGTGCTGATCGGCATCAACCTGTTGCGCGAGGGATTGGATATTCCCGAATGCGGGCTGGTCGCGATCCTCGATGCCGACAAGGAAGGGTTCCTGCGCTCGGAAACCTCGCTGATCCAGACGATTGGCCGCGCGGCGCGCAACGTCGATGGCCGTGTGATCCTCTATGCCGATCGCATGACGGGCTCGATGGAGCGCGCGATCAACGAAACCAACCGCCGCCGGGAAAAGCAGCGCGCCTATAACGAGGCGCACGGCATCACGCCGACGACGATCAAGCGCAACATCGGCGACATCATCCAGGATGTGTCGAGCCGTGATCAGGTGACGGTGGAGATCGATGAGGACCGCCCGCACATGGTCGGCCACAATCTGCGCGCCTATATCGAGGACCTCGAAAAGAAGATGCGCGCGGCGGCCGCGGACCTGGAGTTCGAAACCGCCGGTCGCCTGCGCGACGAGATCCGGCAGCTGGAGCAGGAAGAACTGGGATTGCCGGTCGACCAGCAAAAAGCCCCGGTGATGGGCCGCTCGAACGAGGGGAAGCCTGGCACGCGCAAGACGCGCTACGGCAAGAGCCAGAAGATGCGCGCTGGGATGGCAGGGAGTTCGCGGCGGGCGAGGTGAGGGCGATCAAGGTATGGCCAGCTTTTGTGGTTGTGACGCGATGGTGTAATCTCGGATGATCTCGGGAAAGGAGCTTCCCGGTGACCGACGACTTTGACAGGCGCAAATCTGTCCTTTATAAAGGACAGATAAATGAGGTTTGGCAAACTTCCGAATTCCACGAATGGCTCACATCCCTGCGCGACCTTCGAGGTCGGGCGCGGATTTTCGATCGACTGCTGCGCGTTGCCGATGGCAATTTCGGCGATGCCAAGTCGGTCGGTGAGGGTGTCGAGGAGTTGCGGCTGCATTTTGGCCCAGGGTATCGGGTCTATTTCAAGCGGCAGGGTAGCGCGATCGTTCTATTGTTGGCAGGCGGTGACAAAAGCGGACAACGCCGTGACATTGCAACGGCGATCGAACTGGCGAGGCGAGAAGAGTATGGCGCTGAAAACGACGATCTTTGATCCGGCCGAATATCTCGACACCGAAGAGGAAGTGATTGCCTTCCTCGACGCATCGATGGACGGTGGGGACGCCCAACATATTGCGCGCGCCCTTGGCATTGTTGCCCGTTCCAAAGGCATGACCGAAATCGCGCGGAAGACAGGTGTTGGACGGCAGGCGCTGTATGCGGCGCTCTCCGAAAACGGAAACCCGACGCTGGAAACACTGACGGCGGTGCTGGGCGCAATGGGCTTGCGATTGAGCGTTGCGCGCGACGCCGCTTAGCCCAGCGACAGATCCTCGCCCGCCACATCATAATATTTCGACACCCGGTCGGCATAGGCCTGGTCGAATTCGGGCGGGTTGGCTGCCCAGCTCGGGCCGCCTTCCAGCACGCGGCGGTCGATCGTCACGATATAGGTGTCGTTGACCGGGTCGAACTGCAGCAGCGAAAAGGGCAGCGGATAATAAGCGCGCCCCATGCCGAGAAACCCGCCGATCGTCAGCACGGCATACAGCGTGTGCCCGGTGCGCTTGTTGACCATCATCGCATACACGCTGCCGATCTTGTCGCCATCGCGGCTCCGCACCTGCATCGTGTCGGTCTTGTTCGATTGCAGCAGCAATTGCGTGGGTTCGGTCTGGGCCATGGTGGTTCCTTTGATGCGCAACCGAAACGGCGCAATGGCCCTGAGAGTTCCCTCAATCCTCCACGATCAGGCTGGTCTGCCGCGTTTCCGGCAGCAGCCAGAAACACACGCTGGTCAGCGCCAGCATCCCGCTGACATACCAGTAGAAGGCGCTTTCGATGTGCCAGCCCTTCAGGCTCAATGCGACATATTCCGCCGTGCCGCCAAAGGCCGCGTTGCCGATCGCATAGGGAAAGGCGACGCCGAGCGCGCGGATGTGCGCGGGGAACAGCTCGGCTTTCACCAACGCGCTGATCGAGGTGTAGGCCGCGAGCAGCAGCAGCGGCACCAGCACGATGGCAAAGGCGGCACCGGGCGTGTGCACGTTTTCCAATGCGCTGAACACCGGCACCGAGACGATCGCCCCGCCAATGCCGAACAGCAGCAGCATCGGCTTGCGCCCGACGCGATCGGCCAGCGCACCGAAGAGCGGCTGCACCAGCATGAACACCACCAAAGCGGCGGTCATGATCGCGGTCGCGGTCTGCACCGAAAAGCCGACGGTGTTGGCAAGGAACTTCTGCATGTACGTGGTGTAGGCATAGAAAGCGAGGCCACCGCCCGCGCTGATCGCACCGACCAGCAGAAATTCGCGCGGATGCGCGCGCCACAAGGCCGCCATGCCCGAGGCCGGGCGATCCACCGCCAGCGCCCGGAAGGACGCGGTCTCCGCCAATCCACGCCGCAGCAGATAAACGCCAAGCGCCAGCGCCGCGCCCAGCGCAAAGGCGATGCGCCAGCCGAAACTGTCCATCTGCGCCTTGGTAAAGACCGCCTGCAGCAGCAGTGTTACCGCCAGCGCGCTCAGCATCCCGCCGATCAGCGTGACATATTGGAAGCTCGACCAGAAACCGCGATGCCGCCGCGTCGCCATTTCGGAAAGATAGGTCGCGCTCGCGCCATATTCGCCGCCGACCGACAGCCCCTGCAGCAGCCGCGCGACCAGCAGCAGGATCGGCGCGGCGATCCCGATCGTGGCGTAGGTCGGCGCAAACGCGATCATCAGCGAGCCTGCACACATCAACGCCACCGACACCGCCAGCCCGGCCTTGCGCCCATGCCGATCGGCATAGCGGCCCATCAGATAAGCGCCGATCGGCCGCATGAAGAAACCGACTGCGAACACCGCCGAGGTGTTCAGCAATTGCGCTGTCGGATCGCCCTTGGGGAAGAAAGAGGCGGAGAAATAGAGCGACAACGCGGAATAGGCGTACCAGTCATACCATTCGACCAGATTGCCCGCCGATCCGCCGATGATGGCGCGCAGCCGCTTCGCCTCGAGTGCCATGCGTCTCTCCTTGCCGGGCACCAGAGGCGAAATCGCGACGGGGTGCAAGACCGGCGGTTGAGCGCGGCCTCCGCTTCGCGCATACACCGTTACATGCCCAAATTTTCCGTTCGTTCCGCTGTTCTTGCCGCCGTGCTGGCGGTGGGCGGTTGCGTCAGCCCGCCCGCGTCGCCGCCCTCGCCGCCAGTCGCGGTGCCGCGTCCGGTGCCCGTGCCGCCCACGCCGTCCGCGCCGCAACCGCTCGACTGGCGCGATTGGGCGGTAACGCCCGGCGATTGGAGCTATCGCGCCGATGTCGCCGGATCGGTGGCCGCTTTCGGCCGATCCGGGGGCGAGGCGTTGCTGACACTGCGGTGCGATCGCGGGTCGAGTATCGTGTCGCTGTCGCGATCAGGATCCGGGACCGCGCCGCTGCTGGTACGCACTACCAGTCTTGCACGCACTTTGACCGCGCTTCCTGCCAACGCCGATTCTGCGCAGGCAACGGTCGCGCTGGAAGCGCGCGACCCGCTGCTCGATGCGATGGCGTTCAGTCGCGGGCGTTTCATTGTCGAGCAACCCAGTGCACCGACCCTGGTGGTGCCCGCCTGGGCCGAGATCGGCCGGGTGATCGAGGATTGCCGTCGCTGAGCAGGGCTCTCGGTCGGCCGTGGAACCCGCAATCGATGTCCTTCGGGCAGGCGAAAGAGAATCGTCGAAATCTTCGAACATTACAAGACTTGTTTCGTAAATTTATATGATTCAAACACGAGTCGTGACCGGTCTTGGTCACGCTGTTTTCAACTAGCGAAAGGAGGTGATCCGATGTCTCATGGTTCAGCAATGGGGTCGGTTCAGTTCGTTCGGGGGACGCACCGCTAAGCTTTTCGGGGTAACCCGTTGACGGTAGGGGCGGGGGGTATTTTCCCCCAGACAACGCCATCCCCGTCGAAGCTGATGCGGTCCGCATGGTCTCCCAAGCTGGAGCTTCCGGCCGCTGACCATGTCAGGAGGTTGCCGGGGTGCCGTGAGGCCCCCGGCAGCCTCTTTTCATTTTGGGTAACGCCGAGGGGCGAGTGTCCCGTAATGGCCCTCCAAATCGTATATCTTAACGCGACCGAAACCATGATTTTCGCTAGATGCTGCGCTGCAACGTGTTGCGTGTGAGTCGTTGGGGGCGTAAATATGGCTATCTTTGCGGGTATAGCTGCCTGTGTAATTGCGTTCGCGGTTTGGGAGGTGTTGCAGCTGCTGAAGCAGCGTCGCGCTGCCGTCAGGCGGGGTAAGCGCAGGCAACGCAACCTCGCTTACCAACAAGCGTGGGACGCCGTGTTCGGGCGTGGCGGACAGCGCCGCCTGACGGTCCAACCACCCGAGGCCGACAAAGAGTGATCTATAGAGTGAGCGCTTGCCGCGTCGCCTGAGCGACGGCATGATCCAGGGTGCGTTCGGTTGGATCGCGGCCCTGGAGAAACTGATGCGGATCCCTATCGCTTCGTTGGTGCTGTGTGCGTTTGCTGTCGCACCGGCGACCGCCCAGGTTTCGAAGGAGGCGTTGCCAACGATCGAAGAGGTTTCGATCGAGCAGTTGCAGGCGCTGATGGCGCACGGGACGGGCAGCGCCGCAATCACGCAGGCGTATCTGGCGCGGATTGCGGCGATGGATCGCAGTGGACCGAAACTCCGCGCGGTGATCGCGATCAACCCCGATGCGCTGGCGCAGGCGCGCGCGAGCGACGCGCGGCGTAAGGCGGGCAAGGTGCTGGGCCCGCTCGATGGCGTGCCCGTGCTGATCAAGGACAATATCGAGACCAAGGATCCGATCGCAACCACTGCGGGCAGCCTGGCGCTGAAGGACAATGTCGGCTTGCGCGACGCGCCGCTGGTGGCGGGGCTGCGGCGGCAGGGCGCGGTGATCCTGGGCAAGACCAATCTCAGCGAATGGGCCAATATCCGCTCGAGCAATTCGATCAGCGGGTGGAGTGCGGTCGGTGGGTTGGTGCGCAACCCCTATGCGCTGGACCGGACCGCGTGCGGCTCGTCGAGTGGATCCGGCGCGGCGGTCGCGGCCAGCTTTGCGGCGGCGGCGGTTGGAACGGAAACCGACGGATCGGTGGTGTGCCCCTCCTCGATGAACGGGCTGGTCGGCCTCAAACCCACGCTAGGTCTGGTCAGCCGCACCTATGTCGTGCCGATCAGCCACAGCCAGGATACGCCGGGGCCGATGGCGCGCAGCGTACGCGACGTGGCGATCCTGTTCGACGCGATGGTCGGCTACGATCCCGCCGATGCAGCGAGTATCAATATCGCCTATGCGATCGCGCACAGTTATGCGGGCGACCTGGCGCGCGCGTCGCTGAAGGGCGTGCGGGTGGCGGTGCTCCATCCCGAGATGCCCGATCTTCTCAAGACCAAATATGAGGCCGCGCTCGCCGTGCTGAAGGCGCAGGGCGCGGTGCTGGTCGATGTCGAAGCACCGAAACTATCCGGGGTCGGCGAGGCCGAGTCGCTGGTGCTGCACACCGAATTGAAGGCAGATCTGAACGCCTATCTGAAGACGACGCCGCCTGCGGTAAAAACGCGCACGCTGGCCGATGTGATCGCCTTCGATACTGCCACTGCTGCGACCGAAATGCCGTTCTTCGCGCAGGAAACCTTTGAAGCGGCGGAGAAGACGCGCGGCCTCGCCGACCCCGAATATCTCGGTGCGCGCGCGAAATCGCTGCGGCTGGCGGGCAAGGAGGGCATTGATGCGATGCTCGCCAAGGCGCAGGCGACGATCCTGGTGGAGCCGACTTACGGTATGCCGTGGCTGTCCGACACGGTCTATGGCGATCAGTTCAGCGGCCCAAGTGCCAGCGAGCTGCCCGCGATCGCTGGCTATCCGCACCTGACGGTGCCGATGGGCCTGGTGCGCGGCGTGCCGGTCGGGCTTTCCTTCATCGCGACGGCGATGGGGGATTCGACGGTGCTGCAGGCGGGCTATGTCTATGAACAGGCGGCCAAAGCACGGGTTGCGCCCACCTATGCCGCGACCAACGATGCCGGGCCGGGGCTTGATGGCGCGCGTTAGCGCCTAGCGTTCCAGCAATTCCGGGCGGATGTGGATCGCGGTCAGCGACATGCGCACTTCGATCAGGAACGACACCAGCGCCGAGATCAACAATCCCATCGCCAGGATGAAGGATAGCGCGACGATGGTACCGATGTGGAGCTTGATCAGCACCGCGACGAACAGCAAGGCCACCACCAGGCACGTCATTACCGCGCTCGACACAGCCATCACCAATGCCGCGTTGATTACCGACATGCGGCGGTCGAGCAGCCGCAATTCCCAGACGTGGCGGTCATGTTCGGGCCCGACCGAGCGGGGGTGAAGGTCCTCCACCGCGCGGGCGCGATCGACCACCCGGGAAAGCCGTCCGGCCAGCACGTTGAGCAAGGCACCGATTCCGGCCAGCATGAACACCGGGGATAGCGAAAGCTGGATCGTCTGCGCGATCGTGTTGACAGCGGGGATCGAGAACATCGTTCGACATTGGGGGGTGTCGCCGCGCGACGCAAGCGGTGCTCTGCACCGAATGGTAACCCAGTTGCGCTAACGCCGTGCGCCATGACCAAGCCGATGCTGCTCGCGGAGTTCACGCGCCTGCCGTCGCCGACCCGGGCGAGCGTGCTCGATGGCCTGTCGGGCGCGATCGATGCAGTGGCGGAAGCCGCCCCTGCCGCGCAACGTTTCCTGCGCTATCAATGGTATGCGGCGGCGCTGGAGGCTTATGGCGGCGCGGCGCGCACGATTGTGGTGGAAGACGACGACGAACCGGTGATCGCTCTGCCGTTTGTCGGTGTCGGGCCGACGTTGGCGCGCGTCGCGATGGTGCCGGGCTGTTATTGGCCGTTCCGCGGCTTTCCCATGCACGCGCGGGTTGGCACCCGCGCGGTCGATGCGCTGCTTGACACGCTCGGGCGCTCGGTCAACGCGCTGCGGATCGGGCCAGTCTGCGACGGCGATCCGACGATCGAGGCGTTGCTCGCGCGGGCCCGGGCGAAAGGGTGGGCGGCGCTCGACCGCTTCGTCGCCAACAGTTTCGTGCTCGATTTGACGCAGGACGATTGGCCGCGCGGATCGACGCTGCGCAAGAATCGCTTCCATGAAAAGCATTTGGCCGAACATGGTGTGCTCGACTGGCGCTTTGTCGGCGCTGGAGAGTGGGAACTTGCCTTCGATGCCTTCGCGCAGGTCGAGGGACGGAGCTGGATCGGGGCGAAGACTGACGGGCGCGATGCCAAGTTCACCCGCACCGGCCATGGCCGGTTCTGGCGCGCGGCAGCGCGCGATCCGATCCTGGCGGGAATGATGTCGGCGGCGCTGCTGACCATCAAGGGTGTGCCCAGCGCCTTCTCCTTCGATCTCGATTGCGGCCCGACGCGCTACGCCATCGCCAACAGCTATGACCCTGCTGTCGCCAGACATTCGCCGGGCAAGCTGCTCGCGTATCGCAATCTCATGCATGCACGGGGAGCGGGGATTCGAATGGTCGATTGGGGCGCGGGCGACAGCGGATACAAACAGACGCTGGGTGCCGTGCAAGGTCCGGCGTTGCGCGATTGGCTGCTGGTGCGGCCCGGTGTCCCGGCGGCGTTGGCGCGGCTGTTGAAAGGGCGTTGGGCCGCCAGCGGGCAGGGGTGACGGATCCCCGGCGCTGCGCACTGCGTTGAACACGGATGGACGAACTGGCCGATCTTCAGGCACGGATGGAAGCAGCGGCGGCGGCGCTGGATTTCGAGGAAGCGCGGAGGCTGCGCGACCGCATCAGCTTGCTCCGCGGCGGTGCGGATGCCGCTGCAGCGGCATCGGCCGACACCGCAGGTCTGACGCGGCAACAGCCGGGCGCAATGGGGCTCGGTTCCAGTCAGCAGCGCGTCAGCCCACCGCCCGGATGGACGCCGCCGCGTAAGCCCGATCCGATGACGCAAGGACGATCGCGCAAGCGGTGATGCCGGACGAGTCGGTGTACTGACAGCCGCCTTTTCGAAACGAGAAGACTGGACCCAATACGGTTTCCCGAAGATTGCGTCGTGAGAGGTAGCCGCACTCCCTCCCACGTCTCCTTTGCGAATATACGCAGGCTTTCTCGTAAAAATTCAGCGATGTAGTTGAAATATACAGTCGGCGATCGTGGTACAAGAAAAGTCATGAGGACATAGACGGCGTATCGTCCCACTCCTCCTATTTGCGTTGTGGGCGTGTAGAATATAAGTGATATGGCGTTAAGGTTAATATTGTGCGGTCGCAAATCTTCCGGTCCAGTGTGGCGTTGGTCAGGACTAAAAATGAAATCCGCGATTTTCAGGTCTAGGTTTGCAGCCGCGCTACCCGGGTTATGCGTTTTTTTGGGCGTGCTCTGCGGAAGCCTCCTATGGCAGATCTGGGCCGAGGTGTCGGGTAAGGCTCCCCCGCTATCGTTTTCACTGGGCATTGGCGTCGCATCGCTTATTCTTGTCGGTCTGCGATATTGGCCGGTGGTGGCAATCGCGGCGATCGGGACAACGGTGTTCGCCGAACCGGTGCATCCCGTTCTGCAAAATGTCGCGCATGGTGCGGGTCTCACGCTTGGTGCGGTCATCTCCGCATTCCTTATCGAGCGGTGGCGGATCAGGCCAAGTGACCTCCTGGATCCAAAGTCGGTGTGGCGGACCTTGGCGGCGGTCGTCGCGGGGACGTTCGCGGGTGCAGTGTCGGCGACTACGGTGGTAATGCTCGTCGGCGGGCCTGGTACTTTTGCGGCGGGCGTCGAGGATCGTGCGGCGCGTTTTGGATTGGGCTTAATTCTCGCGACGCCGCTGGTCTTGTCATGGGCAGCGCCTCCTGCGGAGCGCTGGACGCGCGTCGCGTGGTTTAACTTCGTTGCGTTGATGGTGCTTTGCGCCGCCGTCGCTGCGGCCATCAATTTCGGTTCGGGGACTGCTTCCTTCGCGTGGGTTATGTTTCCGCTCATCATCGCCGCCTTGCGCTTTCATTTGCGCGGAGCTGCCACATCGATGGTGCTTGTCGCGGTCATCACGCTGTGGGCCGCCGGACAAAATTCTTTCCAAGCCGTGGGGGAGCTGGCCAGTGGCCAGGTGCGCCTGGCGCAGTTGCTGGTCGCCGTGACCGCCGCGACGATGTTTGTCCTCGCCGCGACCGCCGACAAGCGTCGCGAACAGGAGCGCGCTCGGGATGCGGAGCAACGCTATCGCGCCATTTTCGAACAGGCCGGTGTCGGCGTGGCGGTCCTGTCGGCCGATGGCGAGTATCTCGCGGCGAACGAGCGCTATCTCGAGATCGCGGGATATGGCCGCGATGAGCTGCTTGGAAGCCACTATACCGCGATTCTCGACGACACCGAGGCAAGCGCGAGCCGAAACGTTCTCGCCCAACTTTCGGGTGGCACACCCCCCATCATATCGCGTGATCTGAATATCCGAACCAAGGGTGGCGAAAAGCGGTGGATTCGGGCGACGTCGAGCAAGATTGTCGGGGCTGCGGGCGCGGTCGATCAGGTCGTGACCGTGGTCGAGGATATCTCGGAGCGCGTAAAGGCAGAGGTTGCGCTTTCGGAGAGTGAAAAGCGTTTCCGCCTGGCCCAGCAATATGCGGGCGTCGGTGTGTTCGACATCAACCTGACCGAAGAAAGCGCGCTGCATTCGCCGGAAAGTGCGGCACTGTTTGGAGTGCCCTGGCATCCCGGCGCATACAGACTTTCGGAATTTGTCGACCGCATCGGTCAGTCGCAATTGCACGAGATGCGGGCAAAATTGTTCCGGTCTGCGGTCGACGAAGCCCCGTTCGAAATGTCCCTGCGCGTCTCCATGCCGGATCGCCGCATTCGCTGGATCCGTTTGCACGGCCGATACGATCCTTATGAGGAGCGACCTCGTCTTCTCGGCCTGGTCATCGATATCACCAGCGACGTTGAAGCGAAGGCGCAATTGCGCGAAGCAAATGAGAAGTTCCTGCGCGTTACCCGCTTGAGCGCGATGGGTGCGATGGCCTCGACCCTGGCGCATGAGTTGAATCAGCCGCTATCGGCCATCACCAATTATGTCGAAGCGGGACGCTACAAGCTCTGCGACGCTGAAGCGGTCGACGGGAAGCTGCTCGCGATCCTCGATTCCGCGCGTGATCAAGCGCTGCGCGCGGGCGAAATCATCCGCAAGATGCGGGCCTTTGCCGTAAGTGGCGAGGTCGTGTTCGAACGGGTGTCCCTGGGGCCGGTCCTCGCGGCGGCGTGCGCTGGTGTGCAGCAACTCAAAATGGCCGATGATGTGACCCTCATTTGCCATCCCGTGCGGCCCGACCTCTTGGTGGTTGGCGATCCGGTGCAGCTCGAGCAAGTGATGTCGAATCTGGTCCGCAACGCTGTCGAGGCAACCGAGGGGGTGGCGCGTCGGGAAATCGTGGTGTCCACCGATATCCGTCAGCGCGACGTATTGATCACAGTGTCCGACAACGGGTGCGGTCTTCCCCAGGGGATGCTCGAAAACCTGTTTGCACCGTTTCGGACGAGCAAATCGAACGGTGCCGGCCTGGGACTGGGCCTACCGATTTGCCGAACTATCGTCGAGGCGCATGGCGGCAAATTGTGGGCGGAAAACAATCCGCAGGGTGGCGCGACCTTCAGCCTTGTCCTGCTCTTGGAAGAGGGCTGGGCGCATCTCGGGAAAGGCGAGATCGCGTCCGAGCCATACGGGCAACGCGACGACCGGGCCGCCTAGAGCCGCAGATTGCGGAAGGACCGTCCTGTTTTCGCGTGAATGTCGCGTTGTTGTAAGAATGCCGTCCTAAGCGCGCTCCGAGCCGTTTGGAGCATAGGTTGAGCTGGCTGCGTGACATCGATCGCTGGTTCATGGCCGAGGTGCTGCCGCACGCAGCCGCTTACCGGGCCAAGGCGGCGCATTTTTGCGGTCGTGACGATGCCGATGATCTGGTGCAGGAAGCCTATGCGCGCGTCCTGAAGACGCCGGACTTTCGGGCGATCGTCAGCGCGCGCGGGTTCGTCCTCACGATCGTGCACAATCTCGCGCTGGAGCGGCTGCGGCGGGCGAACGTGGTGCGGATCGAACTGTTGGCATCGCTGGACATGCTTGATGTGGCGGATCCCGCACCCGACGCCTTTGCGGTTGCAGCCGGGCGTTCCGACTTGCGACGCCTGCTCCAGCTGATCGATGACTTGCCGCCGCAATGCGCGCGCGTCCTGCACATGCGCAAAATTCAGGGCATGCCCCCGATTGCAATCGCCGAGGCGCTTTCAATATCTGTCTCGACGGTGGAAAAGCATATCGCTAAGGGGCTTGCCCTCGTAACAAAGGCCCGTCGCGACAGCGAAACCCAGGTGGAGGAAGTTTGTCCGGCCTTTCCGAAATCCCGCAGCGGCACGCTGACCTGACCGACGAGGCGGCCGCCTGGCTGGCCGCGCTGGACGCGGGATCGGCGGACATAGCGGCATTCGAGGCCTGGCGTGACGCGGATATCCGCCATGCCGTTGCCTTCGTCGAGGTGGCCGGCACGTGGCGCGACATGGACGCTTTGCGCCTGGCAAACGGGGACATGCAACGCGGCAACGTCGCCGAACCGATCGCCGCGGAGCGACCGAGCCGACGCCACCTCCTGCGCGCTGCTGCCTCGGTTGCGGTTGTAGTGGTCGTCGGCGGCGGCTTCGCATACCGCGCCGCTGCCCGCGCTTCGGCAACGACTGCCGTCGGCCAGCGCAAGACCGTCGCCGCTGCACCCGGACTGTCGCTCGATCTTAACACCGACACGAGTGTCTCCTGGAAAGACGGCATGCCTGCGCGGGCCTGGCTGGAACGGGGCGAGATCGCAGTGCGCCTGGCTGCGTCGCACCGGCTGGAGTTGTTGACGCCCGGCGGCCGGTTTCTGCTCGAACCGGGCGCGTACAATGCTCGGGTGCGCGGTGCTGGCTGCGAACTGGCGATCCTCGCCGGAGGCGGTACGTTCGAGGGTACTGGGCGGCGCATCGGCTTGGGCACGGTCGCGCTGGCGAACGCAGGCCAGTTGGCGCTGCGAG
The DNA here is from genome assembly GCF_049897725.1 of Sphingomonas sp. PSPC2-2. NCBI lineage: Bacteria > Pseudomonadati > Pseudomonadota > Alphaproteobacteria > Sphingomonadales > Sphingomonadaceae > Sphingomonas > Sphingomonas sp. PSPC2-2. Next base: position 30,883 of record NZ_JAFCWU010000002.1, read on the forward strand.
ACGCGCCCGATCTCGGTCCGATCAGCGCATGGCAGCACGACACGCTCGTGCTGAACGGGCAAAGCCTCGATTACGCGGTGTCGGAGATGAACCGCTATCTGCCCGAGAAAATCGTGATCGGTGATCCCGATCTGTCGCGCCTGCGCCTCGGCGGCACTTTCGCCACCACCGACCCCGCCGAATTTCTGCAGGCGCTGCGCACGTCGTTCGGTGTACGGGCGACCACGGGTGCGAACGGCGGCATCGTTCTCACCCGGATTTGAACTTTTTTTACACGGCGAATGGCGGTTCGTCCGCGCTGATCCATCCTTGCCCCGACAATCGCATAGAGTGTGGGGACTTCCATGATACGATATTTGACGACGACCGCCATCGTGGCGGTCGCGATGACCAGTGCTGCATCCGCGCAGGCCGAGCCGGCGCGCATCCGCTTCGATATCAGGTCGTCCGATACGGCCACCGCGCTGAACGGCTTTGCGCGGCAGGCCGGTGTGCACCTTGTCTTTCCGTACGACGCGGTTGCCGGTCGCCGTGTTGCCGCGCTGCACGGCAGCTTCACCCGCGACGAGGCGCTGCGTCGCTTGATTGCGGGGCAGGGACTGGTGATTGCGGAGCAAACCGCATCGATGATCTCGCTGAAGGTCGCGCCGGTCGAACCCCCAAAGGAAACCGCAAGCACGACCGGAGCGGACATCGTCGTGCTGGGGCAGGGCCAGTCTCGCCAGGTGCAGACCGTCTCCGCCAAGGCGATGGAAAAGACGACGGCGGGCTCGTCGCCGCTGCGCTCGCTCAGTCGACTGCCAGGCGTCAATTTCGACTCGTCCGACGCGCGCGGCACCTATGAGGCGGCGACCCAGCTTTCGATCCGCGGCTTCCTGACCGACCAGATGGGGTATACGCTCGACGGCGTCCCGCTCGGCAATATGCAGTATCGCAACAATAACGGCCTTTCGATCAACCGCGCGCTGCTGACCGAGAACAACGGCGCTGCCACGCTCTCCCAGGGCAGCGGCGCGCTGGGCACGGCGTCGACCAGCAATATCGGCGGCACGGTGGACTTCACGTCGATCGACCCGACCGCACGCTTCGGTGTCGATCTCGAGGCGAGCTACGGCAGTGCCAATTCATGGCGCACCTTCGTTCGCCTCAACAGCGGCGATCTGCCATGGGGCGGACGACTGGCGCTCTCCTATGCGCACGACCGGCAAGGCAAATGGAAGGGCTGGGGCAAGCAGGTTCAGGACCAGATCAACGCCAAATACGTCCAGCCGCTGGGCGATAGCGTGACCTCGACCACCTTTCTCGACCTGATCGACCGGCGCGAAGACGATTATAACGACACCTCGCTGGCGCGGCTGAAGACCTATGGCTGGGATTTCGACAATATCCCGACTTTCGCGCTGGCTGAACAACTCGCCACGATCACCCAGAATGGCGGCACACCGCCCGCGCCTTATGTGAACGCGGACGACAGCGTGTATCAGGGTGGCGGCGTTCGGCGCGATCTGCTCGCCTATGAAAAGCTCGGCTATCAGCTTTCGTCGCGCCTGTCGGGCTTCACCACCGGCTATATTCACCTCGACAAGGGTATCGGCACCTGGGCCGATCCCTATGATCCCACGCCCGCAGCCTATGGCGGCTCGCCGATTTCGGTTTCGGCAAACCGTTACGACATCGATCGCAAGGGCATCATCTCGCGCCTCACGTTCAAGGCCGGTGACCACAAAATCGAGGGCGGCGTGTGGTATGAGCGCAACGCGTTCAACCAGGCGAACTATCTCTACGGACTTCAGGCGGGCGTCGCGCCGCAGGAGTTTCAAAAGTTCTACACCAACCCATTCCGCACGACTTATTCGAACCAATATACCACCGACACCGTGCAACTCGACATCAGTGACACCTGGCAGGCGACGGACCATCTTCGCCTGAACGCGGGCGTGAAGGGTGTCGTTTCCACCAATCACGCGCACAGCATCGTCAGCACCAAGCCGATCGACGGCTCGATCAAGGCGGAGAACTGGTTCCTGCCGACCGCCGGCCTTCTTTACACGCTGGACGGCCACAACGAACTTTTCGCGGATTACACCCGCAATATGGCGGCGTTCGTCGCGTCCACATCGAGCGGCCCCTTTTCCAGCAGCTCGCAAGCCGGTTTCAACTATATCCGCAGCGACCTGAAACCGGAGATGACCAACACGTTCGAGGCCGGTTACCGCTTCCACAATCGCGATTTGCAGCTTTCGCTGACCGGCTATTACGTGAAGTTCACCAACCGCCTGCTCGCGTCTTCGATCAGCGCGACCGTCGTCGGCAACCAGAACGTGTTGCAGAATGTCGGCAGCGTCTCGTCGCGCGGCGTCGAGGCGGCGGCGAACTGGCGGTTCGCGCCGCATTGGTCGCTGTACGGCAGCTGGGCTTATAACGATGCGACCTATGACGACAATGTCCAGCCGCTGGGCGGGGCCGTTGTCGCCACCAAGGGCAAGCAGGTGGTCGCGTCGCCGAAGAACGTCGGCAATGCCGAGCTGAATTATGACGATGGCACATTATGGGGTGGGGTGACTGCGCATTATCGCAGCGCGCGCTACTACAGCTATCTGAACGATGCTGTGCTGCCCGGCGCGGTCAATTTCAACCTTTCGGCCGGCTATCGCTTCAGCCGCCTGCTCGACGTTCAGGTCAACGTGATGAATCTGTTCGACGCGCATTATATCGCTTCGACCGGCACCGCCGGTTTCGTGACCTCCGATCCCAACGGCACCTATACCACGCTGCAGGCCGCTGCCCCGCGACAGGTGTTCGCGACGGTGCGCGCGCACTTCTGAGCCGTTTCTCCGGAAAGGGGCGCTCCCTCGTATCGGGAGCGCCCCTCGACCGTCTTTTCGATGGAGGCCTTATGGACCGTCGCACGCTTCTGAAGCTCTCGATGGGCGCGCCGCTTCTGCCGCTGGCGGCGCGGGCGGCGTCGGCCGCGCCGACGCAGACCGCCGACGCGTTCCGTTTCGTCCTGATGGGCGATTGCCATATCCGGCCTGAACTGGACGCCGCCCGCGCCTGCGCGATGTGTTTCGAACAGGTCTCCGCGTCCGACTGCGATTTCGTGATCCAGGGCGGCGACCATATCGAGGACGCGTTGGAAACCGGACGCGATCGCGCGACGATGCTGATGGATCTCTATCAACGGACCGAGCGCGCGCATCTGCGCAAACCGGTGCATCACGTCATCGGAAATCACGATTGTCTCGGCGTCTTCCCGAAGAGCGGGATCGATCCTTCCGCGCCCGATTATGGCAAGCACTTCTACATCGATCGCTTCGGACCGCGATATTACGCCTTCGACCATAAGGGCGTGCATTTCGTCGTGCTCGATTCGATCGGCCTGACGGCCGACCGAAATTACGAGGGGCGCGTCGATGATGAGCAACTGGCCTGGCTGCGCGGCGATCTCGCGGCGCAGCCCAAAGGTGCTCGCATTGTCGCCGTGACGCACATTCCGCTGGTTACCGCGATGCAATGCTATGAGCCGGAATCCTGGCTCGACACGCCGCACAACTGGACGTTCGTGGTCAATGGCCGCGACGTGCTGCGGGTCCTGCGCGACCACGATGTTCTCGCGGTGCTACAGGCACACAGCCACGTCTATGAGCGGATCGAGCTGAACGGCATGTCCTTCATCACCACGGGTGCCGTCGCAGGCGCGGATTGGCGCGGATCATTCCTCGGCACGCCGGAGGGCTATACCGAGATCGCCGTCTCCGGCCGCACCGTGACGAGTTGCTATCGAACATACGGCTTTTCCAGCGTCGCTCGGCAAGACGTGCCGATCTGAATGCCGATCAGCGACAGCGTCGACCGTCCGGGCACTTGCCGCAGGCGCTGACAAAATCGGGGATGTCGAATGTGCTCTCTGTTATCGGCAGGGAGGGGCGCGACCCTGATCTTTCCGGAGAACGATGGTCACCCATCTACGCCGGTCAGGCCGGGATAGTCCTGCGGGCGCGGCGCGGGGGCATTCCAACGGAAGCGGCGCTCCTGCTCCGTGATCGCCAGATCGTTCACCGACGCCTCGCGGCGGCGCATCAGCCCGTTTTCGGCGAACTCCCACTGCTCATTGCCGTAACAGCGATACCACCCACCGGCGATGCGGCATTCGTACTGAAACCGCACCGCGATCCGGTTGTCGGTAAACGCCCACAGGTCCTTGACGAGGCGATACTCCTCTTCGCGCGCCCATTTGGCCCTCAGCAACGCGACAATGGCGGGCCGACCCGTGACGAAGCAGTCTCGGTTCCGCCATTCGCTATCGATCGTATAGGCCAGGGCCACACGCTCGGGGTCGCGGCTGTTCCAGGCATCTTCCGCGGCGCGCACCTTGAGCAAAGCGGTCTCGCGAGTGAAGGGCGGCATCGGCGGCCGAGGGATTTTGAGCGGGCTCATGCTGGGATGTCCTTTTCGGCGAGCGCTGTGCGCAGCGCGGCGTTTTCGGCCTCGAGCGCGGCGAGTCTGGCGTGGAGAGGAGCCGAGGCTGCAACGATCTCGGCCTCGGTAAAACGCGGGGTGATGTGTTGCGGGCAATTCCAATCGAATGCCTCAAGGTGCAGCAGGAAGAAGCGTTCGGGCAGGCCGCGATAGTTTGCGAGCTCGAGTTTCGTCGCCAGTGCGGCATCGGCGGAGAGATCGCGCACCTCGATCCGGGCATAGAGCTTCAACCGGCGACGGCGCGGATAGTCCATCAGGAAGATCGCGACACGGTCGTTCGCCGCGATATTGCCGAGACTGATATATTGGCGATTGCCCCGAAAATCGGCGAAAGCGAGCGTGGTCTCGTCCAGAACCTTGAGGAAGCCCCGGGGGCCGCCGCGATGCTGGACATAGGGCCAGCCGCTTTCCGATACGCTTCCCAAGTAGAAGCTGTCGCGGCTGGCGATAAATTCGACTTCGGCTGGTCCGAAGCGGTCCGACGGGCGGTGCCCGCCGACTGCGTCGTAAAGCCCGGCACTGCCGTTTGCCAGCTGTGCCGCTAGCACGCTCGGCGTCGTTGCGAGGGTGAGGAAGGCATTGGCCATGATCCGACTCCCGGAGGGCTGGAAAAGGGGACATCGTTGGCGGGCGCACGGTGCGCGGCCCGCCAACGGGGGCGTCACGCGGCCTGGGCGGCCAGGACGACCGGGAAGTCAATGTCGGTTTCGGCGACATTGTTGATGTAGTTGGTCAGCACGTTGAGCGCGACCGACGCCACGATCTCGATCACCTGGGCGTCGCTAAAGCCGGCCAGACGCACTGCGGCGAGGTCGGCGTCGCTGACGCGGCCGCGCGCGTCGAGCACCTTTCGCGCGAAGACAAGGGCGGCGTCGGCCTTGGCGTCGCCCGAATGACCGGTACGGTTCAGCGCGACCTCGGCGTTGTCGATCTTGGCGAGGTTGAGGCCGAGATAGGTGTGCGCCGACAGGCAGTAATCGCAGCCATTTGCCTGCGCGATTGCGAGCGCGATGCGTTCGCGGGTCTTGGCGTCGAGCGTGCGGCCCAATGCGCCGTTGAGGCCGAGATAACCCTCGAGCGCTGCGGGGCTGGTGCCGACGAGACGGAAGAGGTTGGGGATCGTGCCGAGCTGTTTCTGGACGGCATCGAGCAGCGGCTGCGACTTTGCGGGGGAATCTTCGCGCGTGGGGATAGCGATGCGGGACACGTCTTTTCTCCTGGGTAGGCGGCTGGGTGCGGCCTGCCCAATTAAAATGCCCTTTCGAGCCGTCTGTGATAATCGGTTCAATCGACACTTCACTCATGCGAAGATCGGGATAATCATGGATCGGCTGGAAATGTTGCGCACCTTCGTTGCGGTGGCCGATCATGCGAGTTTTGCCGAGGCCGCGCGCCGCCTGCGCGTCTCGCCCACGGCGGCCAGTCGAGCGGTGGCGGCGCTGGAACTGTCGCTCGGAACCCCCTTGTTGCGGCGGACGACGCGATCGGTGCGGCTGACAGACGAGGGCGCCGCCTATCTCGAGCGCTGCCGTGCCGCGCTGATCGAACTCGACGATGCAGCGCTGGCTTTGCAAGGTGCGGGCGCACTGCCGGGGGGCAGTCTTGTCGTCACCGCGCCGGTTACCTTTGGGCGTCTCCATATCCTGCCGATCGCCACCGGCCTGCTGCGCGATCATCCGCGTCTGGATGTAGAACTCACCTTGATCGATCGCGTCGTGCGCCTGGTCGATGAAGGGATCGATGTCGCCGTGCGGATCGGCGATTTGTCGGACAGTTCGCTCCATGCCCTCAAGGTGGCGGAGGTACGGCGGGTTCTTGTCGCCAGTCCTGGCTATCTGGCGGCGCATGGAGCGCCCGGGAACGTGCCGGCGCTACATGGACACGCCTTGATCTCTTTTACCGAGATCGACCGCGCGCACGAGTGGCGCTTCGGAACGACCGGCAAGACCGCCATCCGGATCGAGCCAAGGTTGACGGTCAACACCGCCGATGCGGCCATTGCGGCGGCGACCGATGGCGTGGGGATCGCGCGCGTTCTGTCCTATCAGGCGCTTGCGGCCATCGCGTCGGGGCGGTTGGTCACGGTGCTCGACGGGGCCGCGCCGCCGCCCGCACCGGTTCACCTGGTCTATCAGGCCAACCGACGCGCTTCGGTCAACGTACGCGCCTTCATCGATGCAGCGCGGGCGCATTTCAGTGGGTTGGATCTGACAGGTGGCGCGGCGTGACCAGTACGGCCGATCCGCCAGCGTTCGCTCACCAGCTTAGCCCAAGAGTTCCCCGCAATGGGGCAAGCTACGAACCGGCAAGGCCTGTTCTCCGCTCTCCACCGCTTGGCGCTGTTCGCGGCGCGCCATTGGGACTCCCAAACCAGCCATAAGCGGGAGCCGAACGAACGGCAGGTTCCAGCCGCGTCGGGCGCGCAGCCCGATCAGCGTTGCTTCTTGGCCGTAGTCGCCGTGAAATCGGGAGCCTTGTTTGCTACCCAATCGACGAACTTGCGCACATTGGGGTTGGCCAGCAAGGCCTCCACATCGGCTCCATGGCGCTGGAGCTCGGAGTTGCTGAAGTTGGCGATCAGCGTTTGCTGGCAGATGGGGTGCATGGGGACAACATCGCGCCCGCCCCGGCTCTTGGGTACGGGATGGTGCCAGACTATGGTCTTGCCGGTGGGCCGACCGCAGAGCCAGCAGGGCACTATGGCCGGTGGGGCGTCATCGTCTCGATCCGAATCCAGATATGGATCATGCTTGGAATGTTTACGTGCCATGCGTCTATCGTGTCTGTCTGAAATCGCGCTGCCCCAAGCAGCAGTGCGTCAGGCTTGATAGCGCAACGTGTTCGAAAACCCATCATTCGCCTTTGTCATCTTCGCGATTTTTCGAAGGTTGGCTCGGATGTTGCGATCAAAGCGGCGGTCGTCATAGATGCCCGTGATCGGATACTCGTCCTGGGCGAGCAGTGTCTTGATGCGCGCAGCGAATGCCGCCTGGTCATCGGTGCCCCCAGGGGCATTCAGGCGGCGGCAGACCCATTCCTCGGCGGCGGCTTTGTCATAGTCGTCTTGGGCCTCATATCCTCGCTTATCCGCAGCCGCTTGCTCGAGCGTCGCAGCCTTGAGGCGGCTTTCCAACCACTTGCGAACGAGTTCGCTATCCCATGCCTTTGTCGAACTGCTCATCCTGCTTTCCAATCCTGATCCCGCGCTGAACCGGATCGCATCGAGTCGGGCGCGCCAGCCGCCGCTATAGACGTTCCAGCATGGCATGGTGAGGCAGGGGACCAGAGGACGGCATCCCTTGCTTTTCCGTCAGCAGGTGCGCGGCGTTCGGCGGTTGTCATCGGAACCAACATCATGGCAACCGCCTGCTTCAACAGTCCCTCACATCAGCGTGTCGGCTCCGGAAAGCGCGCAAGCTTCCCAACGTCTGCCGGGTCGTGCTGCACAATGATGGTCGCGCCGGTATTTGCTGCGAGCCTTTGCAAGCGATCCATCGACGCCAGGCTATCGGCGCGCTCGGTGTTCCAGATCGGCACTGCCGAAAGCGGCCATTGGGCTTCCAGGTGCACGACATCGCCGGTGAGGATCACGGCACCGGTCCTGGGGAGACGCACCAGCAGCGAGGATTCGCCGGGGGTGTGCCCCGGCGTGGCAAGCATCACGACCGAGCCGTCCCCAAAAATATCCCGATCGCCTTCGATCAGGTCGACCTTGCCCCCACCGGTAAACCAGGGAGCGAGCAGGTGCGGGTCGGCGAACGGGATCGTGCCCCTATGCAGCGCCGCCCAATCCCGCGCGCCGATCAGCAGCGTTGCTTTTGGAAAGCTCGCTGCCTGTCCGACATGGTCGAAATGATAGTGGCTGATCGCCAGCCGTCCAATATCGTCCGGGCGAATGCCGATCCGCGCAAGCTGGGTCGGCAAATCGACCGCGAGCGTCGGGCTGATCGGTTGCGCGTCAATCGGCGCGCCGCGTACGGTGACGGGCAACCCTGCGTCCCACAACAACAGCTCTTTGCCGTGGCGGATCAGGTAGCAACCGTCGGTCAGTCGGCGTGATTTCCCGGCATAGCTGCCGGCATCGGATAACGGCGAAGCGTCGTTCATTTCGATCTCGCCGCAATCCAGTCGCCACAGCTCGACCTCGGGAGCGGTCGGAGCGGCTTGAACGGGGGCGCTCGGCAGGAGCGAGACGCAACTGGCCAGCACATGCCACAACGTGAATTTCATGACGTGATCCTCGATTGATAGATGTCCGGAATGACGGCGCGTGCTCAGGGGCGTGGACCCGAACCGCTCGGTGATGCGCCCGAAACGCTCTGTCGGCCCTTGTTCGTGTCGCGGCGGACGCCGATGGTCAGCCCATGACGAATTACGACCCCACCCAGGAGGCACAGCGCGGCGATGTCGCACAGCGTTTTCCGCGCGGTGTGCCCTTCGCGATCCCCGCAGGTCTGAAAATCGATCTGGTCAACATTCCCGATCCGCAGAGCGGGCGGTACGAATCGATTTGCATCACGGTCGATGCGCCGCTGCGCCAGTCGCTGCGCGCCAGTCTGAACGGCTTGCCCGATGGCCCCAGCATCCCGGGCAGCTTTGGCATTGCGCTGTCCGCCGATCTGGTGGAGGCCTATGGACATGCTGCGAGCGCGCTGGCGGCCCCAGAGGCGGCCACGGCCGAAGCCGTGGCGCGCCATCGTATCGTGGAAATTCTGTTGTTGCTCAGCGGCACGCATGTCGGGCGGATGCTCGTCGCTGTCGATCGCGCCGAACAGCTCGAAGCCATCGTATATGCGGACCCTTCCTATGCCTGGCGGGTCGAAGAGGTCGCCGGTATGCTTGGCATGGGGGCCTCTACGTTGCGCCGTCACCTGAAACAGGCAGGCACGTCGTTTCGCCAGGTCTGCCTGTCCGCGCGCATGGCGACGGCGGGATCGCTTCTCAGCGCGCCGGGCTATTCGGTGACCCAGGCCGCCCAGGCTGCGGGCTATGCGTCACGCTCGCATTTCGCGCGTCAGGTTCGGGCCGCGCACGGAGTGGCACCGGGGCGGTTGCGCAGCGTGGCTTAGCGCGAGCAAGCGGCCCTCGGGACGATTTGCCCCGCCATCGGCGCCGTCACCGGGATGGGCGGTCCCGTTCCCGCCGCTTTGGGGAGTCGCCGCGCCGGTGTTGCCGGTGCCACTGCCGGGCCGACTGCGGCTCGCGCGGTGGTCGCGGCATTCTCGACCTCGACCTGCGGGCTCCGGCAAGCTTGGCGGATCTTGGCAACCTTACACCCGGCGATTTCGCGGTGGTGGCGCGTCAGCAAGGCGGGAACTTGTCGTATGGCTATGATATAATTACCAAAATCCTGCGATATTGCAGCCTTATTTACGTCGAAAGGTGAAATACCACACCTCGCGCCCCTGGCGGCGCGCCTTGCGTTCGTAGCGGGTCTCGGGCCAGTCCTCGGGGCGGTTGAGGAAGTCGGCGGGCTCCCGCGCGGTCCACACGAAATCGCGGCGTTGCCCCATCACCATCATCGCCCAGCGGCAATAGGTCGGGTCGTCGGTGCCGAGGCGGAACTCCATGCCCGGCTTCAGCTTGGCCGCGATCAGATCGAGCGGGCCGTGATTGACCATGCGTCGCTTGGCGTGGCGGGCTTTGCGCCACGGGTCGGGGTGCAACAGGTACACGCGCGACAGCGAGGCATCGGGCAGGCGCTCGAGCACGTCGAGCGCGTCGCCCATGTGCAGGCGGACATTGTCGAGATCCGCGTCGCGGACGTGCCCCAGCGCGCCGACCACGCCGTTGAGGAAGGGTTCGCAACCGATAAAGCCCGTGTCGCGCCGCGCGGTCGCTTGCCCGGCGAGATGTTCGCCCGCGCCAAAGCCGATTTCGACTTCGAGCGGGCGATCGCTGCCGAACAGCCGTGTCGCGTCGAGCGGCCCGTCGGTCGGCACGCTGATTTGCGGTAGCAGGGTTTCCACCAGGTCGGCCTGGCCCAGGCGCAGTTTATGGCCCTGGCGGCGGCCATAGAGGCGGCGGGTCGTCATCGGATCGGTCATCGGCGCAGGCTCTAGCGAGCGCGCAGGCGGCTGGAAAGCGCCGTTTCCTTCGCGGGCGCGGTCGCGGTCAGGCTGCGTGCGCGAGCTCGGGGCGAACGAGGCGCCCGATCTGCGGTCGCGCGAAATAATAACCCTGCATGTAGCGCACACCGATGCCGCGCAATTTGTCATATTCGGCGCGCGTCTCGACCCCCTCGGCAATCACCTTCACGCCCAGTCGCGAAACCAGATGGAAGGTTTCCTCCACCACCAGCCGCCGCGCCCAACTGCCGCACAAACCGCGGATCAGATCGGGCTGGAGCTTGACGGCATCGGGCAGGAAGCGGCTCATCAGCGTCAGCCCCCAATCGCCCGATCCAAAATCGTCGATGATGGTGGTCATTCCCATCTTGCGATAGGCGCGCGCGACACGCTCCAGATGCGCATCGTCGAGCCGCTTGCACTCGCTGAATTCGAAGGTCAGTCGCTCGGGCGGGAATCCCGTCTCGCGCGCTGTCCGCAGTGTGCGCTCGCTGTCGGCGACCGGATCCTCGATCGCCTCGGGCAGGAAGTTGATCGATAACAATGCGCCGGTGGACATGATCCCGGCGGCCACGGCCTGGCGGATCGCAGCCACGCGGCATTGCTGGTCGAAGGCATAGCGGGTCTCGGGCGTCACCCGCGCCAGCATTTCCGGGGCACCTTCGCCGTTGGGACCGCGCACCAGCGCCTCATAGGCACAGGTACGGTTCGCCACGACATCCATGATCGGCTGGAACGCCATGACGAGGTGAAAGTCATGCTCCTGCTCTGCATTTGGACGTGCGTGTTGACCGGACAAGAGACGTTTCCTCTGGTGACCCTTGTCTATTGATAGACGCTACGACGCCGTAACGGTCGGCTCGTGCGGTGGTTATTTTCGGGGTAAGTTTGCAGTACGCGACGATCGGCGGATATTTTCGGCGATCGCGGTGCCCAAAGACGTCGGCCGAGAACAGGCCGGCGATATTAAGATAATCTTCATCGTGAACGCTAAGTATTGGTAGAATAAGTAAGTATAAGCCCGTCGGTATTGGCAACGGGGGCTTATCGATGAAATTTTCCCATTGGGCGGGAATCGTGTTCGCGTCATGCGCACCCGCGATTGCCGAGGCGCAATATACGGTACAGTGGGCGGCTCCGGCTGCGGTCACCTCCACCACGGCGTATTTACCGATGGGAACGCCGCTGCAATTGACCACGCGCACCGAGCTTAACACCAAGGACAATCATGCGGGCGACCGCTTCTATCTCGAAGTGGCCGAACCGCTCGTTTATCGCGGGCAAGTGGTGGTGCCGGTCGGGTCGATCGCGGTGGGCGAAGTGATGCGCGCCGAACGCAACGGGCATTTCGGCAAGCGCGGCCAGCTCGATATCCGGCTCGATTATGTGCAGACGCCGAACGGACCAATCCGCTTGTCGGGCCGCACCGCGCGGCAGGGCAACGGGCAGGGCGCGCTGGCAATTGGCGGTGCGCTGTTCATTTCCTGGCCGATGCTGTTCATTCACGGCACCAGCGGCAGGATGCCCGCCGATACGGTGGTGACAGCGTACCTCGCGGACGATCTGCGTTTCAATGTGCAGGCAGCCTCGACGCAAGCGGTGGCGGTCATGCCGGATAGCGAGCAACAGGCGCGCCGAGCGCCGCCCGCGCGGTTTGATCCGTCGGTTTTTTCGTCAAACCGACCGTAGGGGCTTAACCGGGGCTATTTCATCACCCCGCTATCGATCTGAATGTCGCGCTTTTCGCCCCAGGTCGTGGCCTTGCTTGCGAAATGTTCCTTGCCGACGATTTTGAGGGCTTGGTCGGGGGGCGGCAAGCGATCGCGCGGGATGTAGCTGCCCGCCGCGGCAACTTCATATTCGGTCACCGACCAGGATGCCTTCGCTTTGGTGTCGAGCAGCGCCGAGAGCGTGTCGGGCTCGACCATCAGGCCGCGACCGGCATCCTGATAGGCGATGAGATAGCGATCGGTGGTGCCAACCGGGCGATACACCCCGCTGCTGCCCATGCCGATCGAGGCGGCGAGGTCGCGGCACCAGGTCACGGGCGGTGGCGGAGGTTCATCCTTCGCCATCTTCTGCTTCTCGTCGGTCGATGCGCTCGACAGCAAGGCACCGAACAGCAGCGCACTGCCCATCGCCTTGCTACGGTTGATCGGTTTCGCGTCGCCCGACAGCGCGAGCGCGGACGTACAATCTGCGACCGGCACGGCGGCGGGCTGTGGCGCGATCTTCTGCGGCCAGCCGAGCGCCGCGACGACCGCGCGGATATGCGTTTCCAATGTCGCGCCGTCCAAGGTCTTCGACGAATAGCGCACCGACACGTACCAGTCGGCCCCCAATGGCATGAAGGCGATTGCCGTGCTGCGATACGGGCCCTTGCTGACGCTGTAACTGTCGATCAAGCCGCTGGCAGTGCCCTGGCCGGGCGGCGTGAACGCGGTCGGGGTGTGCAGCGGCACCAGCCCGCCATAGATGTCGCGGTGGCTTGCGACCCAGTCGATCCGGTCGAACCACAGCGGCACCGATCCGCTGACATTGCGGAACACATAGACCGTCAGCGTATCGCTATTGCTGGGATTGTCGAAGCTCAGCGCCTCGTCGAGATCGGGGACGTAAGCGACCGCAGACGTGCGCTGCAAGCCATCGAGCGTGGTTGGAACCGACAGGCCGGAGGGTTTGTGACGATAGGGCTCGGTCGCGCCGAGCGTCAATTGCGGGGGCTGTTGGGCGATTGTGGGCGAAGCGACGCACAGCGCGATTGCAGCCAGTAAAAGGCGCATGAAAAACTCCCCCGGAATCGCCAAGCGATACCGGGGGAGCCTAAAGTCTCAGCGATTTACCGCAAGCTGTTACGCGACAGCGGCCTTCAGGGCGTCGACCAGATCGGTCTTTTCCCAGGTGAAGCCATCGGCGTCGGGCTCGCGACCGAAATGGCCGTACGCCGCGGTGCGCTTGTAGATCGGGGCGTTGAGCTTCAGATGCTCGCGAATGCCCTTCGGTGTCAGGCGGACGAGCTGCGGCAGCACTTCCTCGATCTTGGCTTCGGTAATGCCCTCGGCACCGGTGCCATGCAGGTCAACATAGAGCGACAGCGGCTCGGCAATGCCGATCGCATAGCTCAACTGGATCGTGCAGCGGCGCGCAAGGCCAGCGGCCACGACGTTCTTCGCCATGTAGCGCGAGACGTATGCTGCCGAGCGATCGACCTTGGTCGGATCCTTGCCCGAGAATGCGCCGCCGCCATGCGGCGCTGCGCCGCCGTAGGTGTCGACGATGATCTTGCGGCCGGTGACGCCCGCATCGCCATCCGGACCGCCGATTTCAAACGCGCCGGTCGGGTTGATGTAGATCTTGGTCGCGTCGGTGACGAAGCCCTCGGGCAGCGTCTCGGTCAGCACGCGCGAAACGTACGCATGCAGTTCATCGTACAGCGCCGGGTTGGCATTGTCGCCCTGCAAGCAATAGCCCGCCTTATGCTGGGTTGAGACGACCAGCGCGGTCGCGCGCACCGGCACTTCATTCTCATATTCCAGCGTGACCTGGCTCTTGGCGTCGGGCTCCAGGAACGGGGCCGCGCCCGAATGGCGGTCAGCCGCCATGCGCTCGAGGATCTTGTGGCTGTAATAGAGCGTCGCGGGCATCAGGCCCGGCGTCTCGTCGGTGGCGTAGCCGAACATGATGCCCTGGTCGCCAGCGCCTTCGTCCTTGTTGGCACCTTCGTCCACGCCCATCGCGATTTCCGCCGACTGGCCGTGCAGATTGTTGTGGAAGGCGAAGGTTTCCCAATGGAAGCCCGACTGTTCGTAGCCGATTTCCTTGACCGTGTTCCGCACGGCAGCTTCGATCTCGGCGAGCGCGCCCTCGGCCCATTCGCCATTCTCGTACACGCCCTTGCAGCGGATTTCGCCGGCCAGCACGACGAGATTGGTGGTGGTCAGCGTCTCGCACGCGATGCGCGCATAGGGGTCCTTGCTCAGGAACAGATCGACGACGGTGTCGCTGATCTGGTCGGCGACCTTGTCAGGATGGCCTTCCGAGACCGACTCGGATGTGAAGAGAAAACTGGAACGCATGTGTTGAGATCCTCAATGGTTGAGGAGAGCTTTGGCCGTTGCCATGCCTGATATAAAGCTTTCCTTATATGATGCCCTATCGTGCGAAACGTCGCAATGCAATTGCCGACAGGAGGAATGCGGCACCAACAATTAGTGCTATCAGGTTGCCCAACCGCGCGAACAGGGTGGGGGGAGCCGCAGGCGGGATCGGCCGTTCGATCGCGCCCGGCCTGTCCGCCGGGATCGACGCGAGCACGCGGCCCTGCGCATCGATGATCGCCGAAATGCCGGTCGGCGTGGCGCGAATGACGGGCAGCCCCTCCTCGATTGCGCGCATCCGCGCTTGCGCCAGATGCTCGGCCTGGCCCCAATAGCCGAACCAGCTGTCGTTGGACGGCTGGAACAAAAAGGCCGGGCGGTGGCCGGGCTCGACCACCGCGCCCGAAAAAATGATCTCGTAGCAGATCTGGAACCCCACCCGCCCGAAGGCGGGCAGGTCGAGGCCGCCAACGCCCCTGCCTGCCGAAAAATCGAAATCGCCCGGCACGAGGCGCGCGAGGCCGATCGCCGAGAGCAGCGGTCGCGCGGGCAAGTATTCGCCGAACGGCACCAGATGCCCCTTGTCGTACCGCCCGAGGATGCGCGCGTGCGCGTCGAGCGCGAAGATCGCGTTGGTCGCGCTGGACAGCGTCCCCGCCGAGTCGAACATCAGCGCGTTGCCACCCGTCAACACCACGTCCTTCGGGCCGAGCAGCGCCGCGATACGGTGGCGCGTCTCATACGGCGTTGCTTCCCAATAATATTGGCGGGGATAGCCATCCTCGGGCAGGAAGCGCAGCGCGCCCTCGGGCCACACGATCAAGCGCGGGGCGGGGCCGGGCTTGCCGCTCAGCCGCGCGAGCTGGCGCAAATTGGCCTCGGCATAATCGTCGCGCGGTCGCTGTTCCTGGTCGAGATCGGGCTGGACGACGCGCACGCGCGGGGCGGTGGCGGTCATGCGGGTGGGGGCGGGTTGCTCCAGCGCGGCCATGCCGAGGAGTATCGGCAGCGCGAGCATGGCCGTGCTCGTCCGCCACTGCCGCGTGACGGCGAGCAAAACGGCACCCGCCGCGAGGACAGCGACCCCCGACAGGGCGTAGGTGCCGAGATAACGCGCGCTCGCCGCGATTGGGGTCGGCAACCACATCTCCGACAGCGGATTCCACGGATAGCCGGTGAAAAGCGTCCCCCGCAGATATTCGGTGGCGATCCAGGCGGCGGCGAAGCTCAGCACATAGGGCGCATCCGGGCGAGCCCCGCGAAAGCGCCACGCCACCCCCGCCGCCGCCATCGGAAAGATGCCGAGATACAGCGCCATAAGCCCCGGCGCGATCCAGCCGAGCGCGTGCGGCATCGCGTCCTGATAGGTAAAGGCTTTGGCGATCCAGTTATTGCCGATCAGGAAATGCCCAAAGCCGAACAGCCACCCGCGCCACAGCGCCGCGCGGATGCCGCGAGCCGCGTGGACGATCCCCATCCACAGCGCCAGGCAGCCAAGCGTTACCGGCCATAGATCCAGCGGCGCGAAGCCGACTGCGGCGATCCCGCCGAGCAGGAAGGAGAAAAGCGCGGGGCGTTCGGTCATGCCTGCGCTATCGCGTGATCGCGAGAGCGACGCAACCAATCCTCCCTGGAAACGGGGAGGGGGACCGCTCGGCTCCTTCAGCCGAGTGGTGGAGGGGGCGTGCCACGGGCACAGCGCGTGCGGAGGCCCCCCTCTACCCTTCGCTACATGCTCAGGGTCCCCCTCCCCGTGCCGGGGAGGATTTGGTACGGTCCCTCCATGACTCGCCCCTTCCACCTCGCTTTCCCCGTCCACGATCTCGCCGCCGCGCGCGCCTTTTACGGCGGCATTCTCGGCTGCGCCGAGGGGCGCAGCTCCGACGCCTGGATCGATTTCGATCTCCATGGCCACCAGATCGTCGCGCATCTCGATCCCGCCGCGAAACCCGTCACCGTCTCCAACCCGGTCGATGGCCATGACGTACCGGTGCCGCATTTCGGCGTGGTGCTGACCATGGCCGACTGGCAGGCGCTCGCCGATCGGCTGACGGCAGCGGGGACACGCTTCGGCATTGCGCCGCATATCCGCTTCGTCGGGCAGCCGGGCGAGCAAGCGACGATGTTCTTTTATGATCCCAGCGGCAACGCGCTCGAGTTCAAGGCGTTTGTCGATGACGCGATGCTGTTCGCGACGTAAAGGACCGGACATGAGCGAACCGATCATCGTCGAATTTCCCCACCACCTCGGGCTTGAGGCGGCGCGCGCGCGCGTGGATGGCGGCATCGGCAAATTGGCCGCGATGTTTCCCGGCGGCGCGGCGGTCGATCACCGCTGGGAGGGCGACACGCTCCACTTCACCGTCGCGGCGCTCGGGCAGCGCGTCGCCAGCCGCCTGACCGTGGCCGCGGACAAGGTCCGCGCCGAAATCGACTTGCCGCCCTTCCTCGCGCTCTTCGCCGACAAGATCCGCGCGAAACTCGCCAAGGAAGCGCCCAAGCTGTTGGAATGATCCGTCACTTCGGGCTCGTCCCGGCATCCACCGCGACGCATCTCCTGCGGGGGATCGTCTTGGCGCTCGGTGGGCCCCGGCACGAGGCCGGGGTGACCGGGGTGAGGGGTTACTTCGCGCTGACCCGCCAGATCGTGTTGCCCACATCATCCGCCACCAACAGTGCGCCCGTCGCATCGGTGATAACCCCAACCGGACGCCCCTGCGCCTGGCTCTTGGCGTTGAGGAAGCCCGTCAGCACGTCGACCGGCTTGGCACCCTTTTTGGGGAAGCCGAGATCGCCGAACGGCACATAGGCGACCTTATACCCCGACACCGGCACGCGGTTCCACGATCCATGCTCGCCGACGAACGCGCCATTGGCGAAGTTCGGGCCCAGCTTCGCGTCATTCGCGAAGGTCAGGCCCAGCGCCGCTACGTGCGGGCCCATCGCGAAATCGGGGCGTTTGGAATATTCCTGCAGCGCCGGGTTTTCGGGCTTCACCCGCGCATCGGGATAGCCGCCCCAATAATACCAGGGCCAGCCGAAATTGTCGCCCAGGCCAACGCGGGTGATGTAATCGGGCACGATGTCCGAGCCCAGCATGTCGCGTTCGTTGACCGCGACCCACAGTGCCCCCGATTTGGGCTCGAACGCCATCCCCTGCGGGTTGCGCAAGCCAGCCCCGAACACGCGGAAGCTCTTGGCGACCGGATCGACCTGCAGGATGTTGGCGCGGTATTTTTCGGCGTCGAGCCCATTTTCGGCGATGTTGGTCGAGGAACCGACCCCGACATAGAGATATTTGCCCGCCGGATCGGCCAGCAAGGTGCGCGCCCAATGGTTGCCGCCGCCGCTCAGCGGAATGACCTGTTCGGGCTTGGCGGTGATCTTGGTCTCGCCCGGCGTGAACGGCACGCGCAGCAGCGCATCGGTATCGGCAATGTAGAGATAGCCGCCCATCAGCGCCATGCCGGTGGGGGAGTTGAGCCCGCCGATCAGCACCGTCTGCAGCTCGGCCACGCCATCGCCATCGGTATCGCGCAGCAAGCGGATGCGGTTGGGTGAGGCGACACCGGCACCGCCCTTTTTCAACAAATACCCCATCACTACGTCGGCGATGCCAGCGACCTTGCGCGGCGGCGAGTTGGTTTCCGCAACCAGAATGTCGCCATTGGGCAGCCGATAAAGCCAGCGCGGATGGTCGAGCCCATTGGCGAAGGGCACCACCTTAAGCCCCGGCGCTGCCACCGGCGTGGCACCGTCCTTCCACCCGACCGCATCGGCAACGGCAACGGTCGGGATGGTCTGGTCGCGCGGGGCGGAGATGGTCGGGCGTTCGCCCTCGACCTTGGCGATCGGCAGCGTCGCCACGTCGGGCTGCACCGCCCACCAGATGACGGCTCCCGCGAGGACGATGACGATCGCGAGGATGATGAGGATGTGTTTGCGCATGGCCCCAAACTAGGGGGTGGAGCGGGGGAGGGGAAGGCGATTCTGCCCGCTTGAACGGGAAAGGGCCGCCGACGTGTGGTCGACGGCCTTTCTCGGTTCAGCGGATCGACCGGATCACGCCACGTCGAACCGGTCGAGGTTCATCACCTTGGTCCACGCCGCCACGAAGGCGCGGACGAACGCCGCCCCAGCATCGTCGGTGGCATAGGCCTCGGCCAGCGCGCGCAGTTGCGAGTTGGAGCCGAAGATCAGGTCCACCCGCGTGCCCGCCCATTGCTCGGCTCCGGTTTTGCGGTCGCGCGCGACGAACACACCGTCCTCGCTTGCGGTCCACTTCATCGCCGTGCTGGTCTTGAGCAAATTGACGAAGAAGTCGTTGGTCAGCGTCTCCGGTCGATCGGTGAACACGCCGTGGTTGGAGCCACCGAAGTTCGCTCCCAGCACGCGCAGGCCACCGACCAGCACCGTCATTTCCGGCGCGGACAGCGTCAGCAATTGCGCGCGGTTGACCAGCAATTCCTCCGCCGAATATTGCGAAGGCCCGCCGACATAGTTGCGGAAGCCATCGACCTTGGGCTCCAGCGGCGCGAAGGAATGCGCGTCGGTCTGTTCCTGCGACGCATCGGTGCGCCCCGGCGTGAAGGGTACGGACACGTCATGCCCGGCCTTTTTAGCCGCCGCCTCCACTGCAGCATTGCCGCCCAGCACGATCAAATCGGCCAGCGAGACGGTCTTGCCGCCCGCATTGAACCCCGCCTGGATCGCCTCCAGCCTGGCCAGCGTCTCGGCCAGCTCGACCGGCTCGTTGACCGCCCAATCCTTTTGCGGAGCGAGCCGGATACGTGCGCCATTCGCCCCGCCGCGCTTGTCGGTGCCACGGAAGGTCGAGGCCGAGGCCCACGCCGTCTTCACCAGCCGCGAGATCGACAGGCCCGAGTCCAGGATCTGTGCCTTCAATGCCGCCGCATCGGCTTCGTCGATCAGCGGATGCGTAGGCGCGGGCACCGGGTCCTGCCAGATACGCGGCTCGGCGGGGACTTCCGCCCCCAGCATGCGCACGTGCGGCCCCATGTCGCGGTGGGTCAGCTTGTACCACGCCTCGGCAAAAGCGGTCGCGAACTGGTCGGGGTTTTCGTGGAAGCGCTTCGAAATTGGCCCGTAAATGGGGTCCAAACGCAGTGAGAGGTCGGTCGTCAGCATCGTCGGGCGATGCTTCTTGCCCGCGATATGCGCGTCGGGCACGTCTTCCGCCGCATCCTTGGCGACCCACTGATGCGCGCCCGCCGGGCTTTTGGTCAGTTCCCACTCATGGCCGAACAGGTTGTCGAAAAACAGGTTGGTCCATTTGGTCGGCTGCTGCGTCCAGGTCACTTCCAGGCCGCTGGTGATGGTGTCCGCGCCATTGCCGGTGCCATAGCTGTTGGCCCAGCCCAGGCCCTGCTGCTCGATCCCGGCACCTTCGGGCTCGGGGCCGACATATTGGTCGGGCACGGCGGCACCGTGCGTCTTGCCGAAGGTGTGGCCGCCCGCGATCAACGCGACGGTTTCCTCGTCATTCATCGCCATGCGCGCGAACGTCTCGCGAATGTCGTGCGCCGCGAGCACGGGGTCGGGGTTGCCGTCGGGGCCTTCGGGATTGACGTAGATCAGCCCCATCTGCACCGCCGCCAGCGGATCGGCGAGTTCGCGTTCGCCCGAATAGCGGCCGCCGGGCTTGTCGCTGGTCTGCAGCCACTCGCGCTCGGCCCCCCAGTTCACGTCGGTGGCGGGTTCCCACACATCGACGCGGCCACCGGCGAAACCGGCGGTCTTGAAACCCATGGATTCCAAGGCGCAATTGCCGGTCAGGATCAGCAAATCGGCCCAGGACAAAGCCCGCCCGTATTTCTGCTTGATCGGCCACAACAGGATACGCGCCTTGTCGAGATTGGCATTGTCCGGCCAGCTGTTGAGCGGGGCGAAGCGCTGCTGCCCGCTGCCCGCGCCACCGCGCCCGTCGCCAATGCGGTACGTGCCCGCGCTATGCCACGCCATGCGGATGAACAGCGGCCCATAATGGCCGAAATCGGCCGGCCACCAGTCCTGCGATTCGGTCATCAGTGCGAAGATGTCGGCCTTCACCGCCGCCAGATCGAGGGCCTTGAACGCCTCGGCATAATCGAAATCGGGGTCCATCGGGTCGCCGGCTGGCGGGTTCTGGTGGAGCACGGTCAGGTCAAGCTGGTTCGGCCACCACAGGCGGTTGGTCATTTCGAACAGGACGGCATTGCCATCCACCTTGCCCCCACCCATCGGGCATTTCGTTTCGGCATTCATGGCAGTCTCCAATGCGGCTTCTGGTTGGCTTTCGCAGAGGATGGCATGGCGCGCTTGATCGGAGAAATGGATTAATCCGCGTAGAGTGATCGGGCGGCTAATATAAACGCGGGCGCGGTGGCATCATGCACTGGTCAAGATGCGAACCGGGCTCGGCTGCGCGGCGGCCGGCGGCGCGTCTTCGATCGGCCGCTTGGCATAACGACGCGCCAGCGTCGCGCAGACGAACAATTGCGCCTGGTGGAACAGCATCAGCGGCAACACGATCAAGCTGACCGCATGCCCGGCGAACAGGATCGTCGCCATCGGAATGCCGCCCGCCATGCTCTTCTTCGATCCGCAAAATACGATTGCGATCTCGTCCTCGGTTGAAAATCCCAGACGGCGGCTGAGCAGGGTGGTCACGGCGATGATGATCGCCAGGATTATCAGGTCGACCGCCAGCACGATCACCAGGTCGGACACCGACAGGCTGGTCCACACGCCCGCGACGACGCCGGCGCTGAACGCGGCATAGACCACCAGCAGGATAGATCCGCGATCGACCACTGCGGTCAGTGTGCGGTGGCGCAACAGCCACGCCCCGATCCACGGCCGCACCGCTTGCCCGGCGACGAACGGCAGCAGGATCTGCAAGGCGATGCCCTCGATCGCCGTGATCGAAAAGCCGCCCCCGGCCGTGGACAGCAGCACCGCCACCAGCACTGGGGTCAGCACCACGCCAAGCAGATTGGAGAGCGAGGCACTGCACAATGCGGCGGGCACATTGCCGCGCGCGATCGCGGTAAAGGCGATCGAGGATTGCACGGTCGAGGGCAACAGGCACAGATAGAGCAGGCCCACGCCAATGTCGGGCGGCAGCAAGCCCCGCACCGCCCAGGAGGCCCCCAGCCCGATGATCGGAAAGATCACGAAGGTGCTGGCGAACACCAGCGATTGCAGTCGCCAATGCGAAATCCCCGCCCAGACCGCTGCGGGCGACAGGCGCGCGCCATAGAGGAAGAACAGCAACCCGACGGCCACCGTCACTGCGCTTTCCGCCAGCGGCTGGGCGGTGCCGCGCGCGGGCAGAAGGATGGCGAGCCCGACCGTGCCGATCAACAGCAGCAAATACGGGTCGATCGGGGAACGCGCGATTAGCGAGCGGACAGTGGGCATGGCAAACATCCTGAAGGAGGCCCCGCCGACTTAGGCGGCTAACTGCTTACGCACAATTGTGATGGCAGCAATAACAGTTATCATCTATCATGATGACTATGGATGCCGTCCACCCCGATTTGCTGGTTGCTTTCGTGACCGTGGCTGAGACGGGCAGCTTCACTGCGGCGGCGCGCGTGCTCGGCACGCGCCAGTCGACCGTCAGCCAGCAAATCAAACGGTTGGAGGCGACCCTGGGGCGCAGCCTGTTCGCGCGGGACACCCACAGGGTGGCGCTGACGGTCGATGGCGAGACCTTGATCGATCCTGCCCGACGCATTCTCGATGCCTATGGCGCGCTGGAGCGGCAGGTATCCGGCACCCCGTTGCGCGGGCGCCTGCGCTTTGGCGCGTCCGAGGATTTCGTGCTGTCGGCGCTGCCCGATGTGCTGGCCAGTTTCGCGCGGCGCCACCCGGAGGTGGATTTGGTGGTGACCGCAGGGCTCAGCCAGAATCTCTACGATGCGTTCGACGCCGGCACGCTCGATATCATCTTCGTCAAACGTCGCTCGGGCGATCCGCGCGGCGTGACGGCGTGGCGCGAAGCGGTTGAATGGGTATCGCGCCCCGGCTATCAGCCGGATGCGGAGGGTGCGCTGGCGCTGTTGCTCTATCCGCCCCCCAGCGTCACCCGCGCCATGGCGATCGCGACGCTCGATCAGGCGCGGCGACCGTGGCGCGTCGCCTTCACCAGCGCCAGCCTCAGCGGCTTGACCGCCGCCGCGCGCGCTGGCCTCGGCATGATGCCGCATTCGCTGCGCTTGCTGCCAGCGGGCTTGGCTAGAATTACCGCCGATGCCGCGCTCCCCATATTGCCCGAGATGGAATTCGTGATCATCGGTCCTGGGCGCGGCGAGCCCGTGGCGGAAGCACTGACCAAATCGATCCTGTCCTGGGCAAGCGCCGGATAAGGCATGGCGCGGCGGTGCCGGGCGGCTCTACCCCTGTCCTACATCGCGGCGCTTATGCCATGCTCCCCCGGCAATGATGGACCCCGCAGACAGCCTGTAACCATCGCCCCGGAGGGAGGACGAACGATGGCGTTTACGCCTAACTTTCCCCTAACTTTCCGGCTTGCGGTGGGGCGCGGGGCAGGGGGCCTGGTTAGGCGTGCTCTGGCTCGGCCTTGGGCGGATGCAGTCGCACGCCCAGCACGCGGCGCGTGTCGGCGGCGGTGATTTCCAGCGTCCAGCCGCTGTCGTGCACCAGGCATTCGCCGACATGCGGCATGTGCCCGGCAAGCACCGCAGCGAGGCCGCCGATGGTGTCGATGTCGCCATCCACCTCGGCCAGGCGCGGGTCGATCGTCTCGCCGACATCCTCCAGCTCGGCGCGGGCATCGGCCTCCCATGCGCCCCCATCCAGCGGCACGAGCAGCGAATGCGGCGCATCGTCATGCTCGTCCTCAATGTCGCCGACGATCTCCTCGATCAGATCCTCGATCGTAACCAGCCCCTCGGTCCCGAAATACTCGTCGAGCACGATCGCAAGATGCACGCGCTTCTGGCGCATATCGGCCAGCAGATCGAGCGCACCACGCGACATCGGCACATAGAGCGGCTCGCGGATCAGCGCGGCGATGCTCGCCGGATGCTCGGCCCCGGTGGCGAGGATCGCGAACACGTCCTTGATATGCACCATGCCGATGATCGTATCGAGCTTTTCGCGATAGACCGGCAGGCGGCTATGCCCGGCCTCGGCGAACAGCCGCACAAGATCGGCGAAGCTGGTCTGCTCCTCGACCGCGACGATGTCGGCGCGCGGCACGCCGACATCGCCCGCATCGCGCTCGCCGAAATGGAGCAGGTTGCGCACCATCGTGCGTTCGAGCGGGGAGAGGTCGCCCTTGGCGTCGGGTGCCGGGTCGTCCTCATGCGCGTCGATCGCTTCTTCGAGCGTGGCGCGGAGCGACTCGTCGCCCGAATGACCCGAAATCCAGCTGCGGAAACTCCGCCAGATGCTGGTTTCGTTATGCGGGGCACCGCCGAGATGGCTGGCGGTGCCGGTCGTACTTTGGCCGTCGGGCATGGCGGTCGTTTAGTCCTCTTCGAGACAATAAGGGTTGGCGATCCCAAGGGCGGTGAGCGCGTCGATTTCGATCGCCTCCATCGCATCGCCCTCCCGATCGTCGAGATGATCGTACCCTAGCAAATGCAGCGTGCCATGCACGATCAAATGCGACGCATGATCATCGACGCTCACGCCTTTTTCGGCGGCCTCGCGCACGCACGTCTCATAAGCGAGCACGATGTCGCCGAGCAGCACCTCGCCATCGTCGCTATTCTGGTCGATCGTGTCGAGCAGATCGGCCTGCACCATCGGGAAGGACAGCACGTTGGTCGGCTTGTCCTTCTGGCGATACTGCGCGTTGAGCGTCTGCACCTCGGCATCGTCGGTCAGCCGGATCGAGATTTCGACCGTGGCGGTGACGGAGAGCAGGGGGTCGTGCGGCGTGCGCTCGATCGCCGCCGTCGCGGCACGGGTGGCAAGCGCCTCCCAATCCTGCTCGGGCCAGACATCTTCGCGCGAAAGGGCGATTTCAAGCATCAGGCCATGTCCGTATTTGCAAAGTCGTTGCCCGTGTAGAGCAATTTGGCGTCGTTGGTTTTGGCGCAGGCATAAGCGAAGCAATCGCCCATGTTGAGCTCAGCGGGATGTCCGCTGCCCTTGCTGCAATTTTCGTAAGATCATGCGAGGTCCGTTAGGGCGAAATCATTGCCCTTATAAAGAAGTTCGGCTCCGCTCGTCGTCGCCGAGGCATAAGCGAAGCAATCACCCATATTCAGGCTCGCGGGGCTGCGGCCTTTTCCATAGCGTGCGTAGGCGTCTATCGCGACTTGCGTCTCTGCAAACGAGACGGGATTGATACGTATCACGCGCTTGTCGACGAAGTTTCGCACGACTTGGTTGGCCACATCGGGGGCATATCCATAGGAGCGGCAAAGCGCCGCGACCGTTTCCCAATAGGCAATTGCGGACGTCATTCGCTCGACATGACTGTCGACCCGCTCGGCCAATGCGACGGCCTCCTCCTCACCCGCGATCATGGCCACAAGGGCCGATGCGTCGATCAAAATGCTCACAGATCGCCCGATAATTCGTCAAAAAACGTCTTGTCTGCCAACAGTCCGGTAGGGGGCGGAAGGGGGTGGTCCCGCCAAAACTGCTGTAACCACTCGGGCGCATTCGGATGACGATCGGCGCGGTTCATATTGGCCTCAATCGCCTGCAAAGCCTTCTTTACCGCGCCCGTTTTACTCAGGCCGAGTCGAGTTGCGACCCGTGCTGCCAATGCTGTCGTGTCCGGATCCTTGATGTAGAGCGATGCCATCGTGCGTCTCAGTATATCCGGGATATTGAAATAGTATATCCTAAGGTGCCCCAAAAATCAAGCATCCTTCCCCTCATACGCCTCGACGATGCGCCCGACGATCGGGTGGCGCACCACGTCGCCGCTGCCGAAGCGGCAGATCGACAGGCCTTCGACGCCCTCCAGCCGACCGACCGCGTCGTTCAGCCCCGACGCGTTCATCCCGCCGGGAAGATCGGTCTGCTTGGGATCGCCGCACACCACCATGCGGCTGTTTTCGCCAAAGCGGGTGAGGAACATCTTCATTTGCGCAGGCGTGGTGTTCTGCGCTTCGTCGAGGATGATGAAGGCATCGGCCAGCGTGCGCCCGCGCATGAAGGCGATCGGCGCGATCTCGATTTCACCGCTGGCGATGCGCCGTTCGACTTGCTCGGCGGGCAGGCAGTCGTTGAGCGCATCGTAGAGCGGGCGGAGATAGGGATCGACCTTCTCCTTCATGTCGCCGGGCAGGAAGCCGAGCTTTTCGCCCGCCTCCACCGCCGGACGCGACAGGATCAGCCGCTGCACGCTGCCGGTGATGAGCTGCGCGACGGCTTGTGCGACCGCGATATAGGTCTTGCCGGTGCCCGCTGGCCCAAGCGCGAAGATGATGTCGTTGTTCAGCAATTGCCGCATGTAATGCGCTTGCGCGATGGTGCGCGGCACGATCGTCTTCTTGCGCGTGCGGATCATGATTTGCGGCACCGCGCCGCCACCGGCATCGGCCTGGATGATCCCGGCGAGCGTCGGCTCGCTCGACATGGCGATGACCGCGTCGATCAGGCCGGGATCGACCACTTCGCCGCGCACGATGCGGTTGTAGAGCCCGTGCAGCACATCGCGCGCCTGCGCCACCGCTTCGGCGCTGCCCTCCAGCCCCACCTTATTGCCGCGCGCGGTGATATAGACGCCGAGCTTGTTCTCCAGCGCGAGCAGATTCTGGTCGAACTCCCCGAACAGTTGCGCCATCAATTGGGGCCGGTCGAACACCAGTTCAGCGCGACTACGATCACCGGATTGCGCGGGGACAGGCTTGCGGCTCATGCGTTTCCTTTGCTCTGTTGGGTGGGCAACACTTTAGGAAGACAATGCGAGGCCGCGGATCGCGTGCTTGATCGGGGGCGGGCAGATATCAGCGTCGCAGCCCGATACGCTCGAGCACGATGCGTCCGCCCGACAGCAGGATCATGCCGACACCCGCCGCGATATAAACCCACAAGGCCACCGGATTGCGCTTCCATTGCGGCGGAACGAGATCGGTTGGCGCGGGCTTCGACATGGCCCCTATTTGGGCTTTTTGTTAGGCGGTGTCGAGGGGTGTGTGCGGCTCCCCTCCCTGAAAGGGAGGGGCTGGGGGTGGGTTGGTTTGAGGCGGGCGTCCGGGTGCGACAACGCGCCGACCCACCCCCGACCCCTCCCTTTCAGGGAGGGGAGAATTTAGGCGGTGCGCGTCCCCAGCATGGAATTGGCCCCAGCTTCTGCCAGCGTGACCTCGACCAGATCGCCGATCGCGGCATCGCTGACCAAATGGACCGATTGCAGCCACGGGCTCTTGCCGATCAACTGGCCCGGCAACTTGCCGGGCCGCTCGAGCAACAGCTGGCACGTGCGGCCGACGGTGGCGGCATTGAACGACGCCTGATCGCGGTTGAGCGCGGCCTGTAGCCGCTGGAGCCGTTCGTCCATCACCGTTTCAGGGATCTGTTCGGCCATCGTTGCCGCCGGGGTGCCGGGGCGCGGGCTGTATTTGAAGCTGTACGCCTGGGCATAGCCGACCGCATCGACCAGGCTCAGCGTCTGCTCGAAATCGGCATCGGTTTCGCCGGGAAAGCCGACGATGAAATCGCCCGACAGCGCAATGTCGGGGCGGCGCGCGCGAACGCGGTCGAGGATGCGCAGGTAAGAATCGCGGCTGTGGCTGCGGTTCATCGCCTGCAGCACGCGGTCGCTGCCCGATTGCACGGGCAAATGCAGGAACGGCATCAGCTTCTCGACGTCGCCATGCGCGTCGATCAGACCCTGCGTCATGTCATTGGGGTGGCTGGTGGTATAGCGGATCCGCGCCAGCGCCGGAATCTCGGCCAGCGCCGCGATCAGATCGTGCAGGCCGCGTGTATCGTCGCTCCACGCGTTGACGTTCTGCCCCAGCAGCGTGATCTCGCGCGCGCCCGCATCGACCAGCGCCTTGGCCTCGTCGACGATCTGGTCCCAGCCGCGCGAGACTTCGGCACCGCGCGTATAGGGCACCACGCAATAGGTACAGAATTTGTCGCAGCCTTCCTGCACCGTCAGGAACGCGCTCGGCGGCACGCGGCGGCGCGCGGGCAAATGGCCGAACTTCATGTCGACCGGCATATCGGTATCGAGCGCGGATTCGCCGCGTGCTGCCCGCGCAACCAACTCGGGCAGATTGTGATAGGCTTGCGGCCCCACCACCACATCCACCTTGGCGCGGCGCACGATCTCGGCACCCTCGGCCTGCGCCACACAACCAGCGATGGCGATCATCGGCGCGCGGCCAATGTCGCGCAGCGCTTCCTTGCGCAGCCGTCCGATGTCCGAATAGACCTTCTCGGTCGCGCGTTCGCGAATGTGGCAGGTGTTGAGCACGACCAGATCGGCCTCGGTCGGATCAGCCTGGGTCAGGCCCTGCGCGGCCATCAATTCGGCCATGCGATCGCCGTCATAGACGTTCATCTGGCAGCCGAACGACTTTACGGCATAGGTTTTGGGGGCGGGTTTCATGATGCGCGGGCTATAGGCGCGCCGCGCGAGCGTGACAAATTACGGTTGCGCGTGTCCGGTAAACGGCCGCAGCGGGTGGCCGATCGTGCGGACCAGCGCCTCTTCGATGCGACGGCGGCTTTCGGCGGCAATCGCCTTGCGCCCCGGAAAGTCGCGCGGATGGAAGGGTTCCAGAAACGTGACGGTCATGCGAAACGTGCCGCGCCGGGCGAGCAGCCGAACCGCATTGTCCTTACCCGTTTCAACGCCGATCCAGGAGATTTCCTCGCTCGCCGCGCCATAATCGAGCAACACCGGCTGCACGAGAATGCCGGGCGGGGGCGGCTCCAGCACCTTCAGCATCGGTGTCTTGAACGGGAAGAGGGAGCGTCCGTCGGTGGTGGTGCCTTCGGGGAACACGGTGACCGACCAGGTTTCAGCCAGCGCATCGCGCAGGCGGTTGATCTGTTCGGCAACGCCCAGGCGATCCTCGCGCTCGACGAATACGGTGCGGTTCAGCGTGGCGAGCCAGCCGACGATCGGGGCATCGCGAATCTCGGCCTTGGCGACGAAGGCGGTGCCGCTGGCCCCGGCGATCGCGAGGATGTCGATCCAGCTGACATGGTTGGAGATGTAAAAGACGTCGCGCTTCAGCGCCGCGCCCTTCACCTTCACCCGCGCACCGCAAATCCGGGCGGCGGCGGCCAGAAAGAAGCGCGGCCACGGCGAGGAAATATGCAGGATTCGCCACAGATAATGCGGCGGAATCGCGATCAGCAGGGCAAGCGCCAACAGAACGGAGCGGATGCACAGCCGCCACCAGCCGAGCCAGCCAAGCGGGGGCGGGTTGCCCGCCGCCGCCGCCGCGCGGGCTTCCGGGCGAATCGGCATCGCCTCAGGCCTTGCGGTCGAGCGCTACGCCGTAGAGTTCCATGCGGTGATCGACCAGGCGGAAGCCCAATCGTTCCGCAATCGCCTTTTGCAGCTGTTCGAGTTCGGGATCGACGAATTCGATGACCTTGCCGGTTTCGACGTCGATCAAATGATCGTGATGCGCCTCGGGGGCGGGCTCGTAACGCGAGCGGCCATCGCCGAAATCATGGCGGTCGAGAATACCCGCTTCTTCGAACAGGCGGACGGTGCGGTACACCGTCGCAATCGAAATGCCGGGATCGATGGCGGACGCGCGTTCATACACCTTCTCGACGTCGGGATGGTCATCGGCGTCGGACAGCACGCGCGCGATTACGCGCCGCTGATCGGTGATGCGCAGGCCTTTTTCTGCACAGAGAGCTTCGAGATCGATGTGACGCGCCATGAGACGCGTTTAGGCGTTTCGCGATTGTTGCGAAAGGGGATAGTGATTCGCAATAGGACAGGGGTCAGCCCCTCCCACGCCGGGGAGGGGCCAAGGGGTCAGCGAACGACCTTGCGGCGCTTGGTGCCGAGGCCAATCTTCTTGGCCAGCGTGCGGCGCTGTTCCGCGTAATTCGGTGCAACCATCGGATAATCCGCAGGAAGATTCCACTTCGTGCGGTATTGCTCCGGGGTCATCTGATAGTGTGTCATCAGGTGACGCTTCAGCATCTTCAACTTCTTGCCGTCTTCCAGGCACACGATGAAGTCGGGCTTGATCGAGGAGCGGACCGACACGGCGGGTTCCTGCTTCACGACTTCGATGGGTGCGGGGCCGCCGAGGTTGCTTAATGCACCGTGAACGTGAGCGATCAGCACCGGAAGATCCGAAACCGCGACGCTATTGTTGCTGACATGGGCCGCAACAATATCTGCGGTCAGCGTGATCAAAGTCTCCTGAAGCTCGTTCATGGTGTCCATTAATAATCCTTTCAACCGAACTGGACGATTGTTACGCATCGTCAGGGACACGCCTATCGCGCTTGAGAACGGTTCGCGCAAGTAGGTATTGTGCCGCATGACAGTATTGTTAGGTAAAATTGTTAGGCTAGGTCCCGCTGAAATGTCAGAGCATCGAACAGGCGACCGTTAGGTCCCCGATAGTAATCTCGACGTTCGCCGACTTTTGCAAAGCCTTCGTTGCTATAGAGCTTGATCGCTTCGTTGCCGTCGCGCACTTCCAGGTGGAGCGTCCGCGCACCTTGCGCCGACGCGTCCGACGCGACCGCGCGGAGCAAAGCAGCGGCAACGCCGCGCCGCCGCAAATGCGGCGCGGTCGCAAGCAGCAGCAACTCCGCTTCTTCCAGGACTCGGCGGCAGAGCGCAAAACCGGCCGGCTCTCCGCCGACTTCGGCAATCGTCAGCCACACACCGGGCATGGCCAGCAGACCCAGGACTTGATTGTGAGTCCACGCTTCTCCGAAACGGGCATCAAACGCTGCCTGCATGATTCGATCGACGATCGCGAGATCGGCAACGGCACCGCTGCGCAAATCGATCCCGAGCATCGTGCTCATGCGGCAGCTTCCGCAGTGGCCTGCGGTTTTGCGTCTGGGGCGCGCCCATAAATGGGTTTCGGCTCCAACCCGGCCAGGCCAGGCGTCAGCAGCACTGCATCCATGGCGTCGGGCAGCCAGGCTTCGGCTGCCACTGTCGGGTCCAACGCGGTGAGGAAGCGCACGCCGTTACCGACGGCCGGTCGACCGTTCAAAGTGGCCAGTGCCACTTCGGGACGCAGCGAGGCGAACGGACCGGTTTCGGCAAGCGGGGCGCTGAACCCCTGCATGAACACTTCGCCGTGGCCGCCTTCCAGCACAACGGCAATTTCGCCCGTCATGCCGCGCGAAAAGGCGGCGGCCGCCAGTAGCGGTAGCGAAGAATAGCCGCTGAGACTGGCTCCCCAGCCGAGCGCGAGGCCGCGTGCAGCGGCGATGCCGACGCGGATGCCGGTAAAGCTGCCGGGACCGCAATCGACCAGAATGTGGGCTGCGCGGCCGCCCTCGGGCAACGCCGCGATCATCGGCACCAGCCGCTCGGCATGACCGCGCCCTACAATTTCATGGGCGTGGGCGACGATTCGGGTGCCTTCGATCAACGCGACCGAGCAAGCCGCCGTCGCGGTTTCGATGACGAGGGTGCGCAAACCGCGATCAGGCGATGCTGTTGAACTTCTCGAACGCCGGGCGCGGCAGGCGATCGAAGATCGTCGCGGGGTCACCATGGCCAAGCGTCGAGATGAAGTTGGTGGTGACCGAGGGCGTATCGGCGAAGAAGGCGGCATCGACCTTGCCCGCATCGAAGCCCGACATCGGCCCGGTATCGAACCCCAGCGCACGCGCCGCGATAATGAAGTACGCGCCCTGCAGCGTCGAATTGCGGAAGGCAGAGGCGGCGCGGAGCTCGGCATTGCCCTCGAACCACGCTTTGGCGTCGACGTGCGGGAACAGCTCGGGCAGATAATTGTGGAAATCGCGATCCATGCCGATGATCACCGTCACCGGGGCCTTGAGCACCTTTGGCGCGTTCTGCGCCGAGCAGCATTCCGCCAGCTTGGCCTTGGCGGCATCGCTGGTGCACCAGATAAAGCGACCGGGAAGCTGGTTCGCCGACGTCGGGCCCCATTTCATCAGCTCCCAGATGGCGTGCAGGTCGCTCTCGCTGACCGGCGCATCGGTATAGCCGTTATAGGTCCGCGCGGTGCGGAAGATCTGGTCCAGGGTCGCGTCGTTCAAAACGGTCATCATACAGCTCGCACTTCGGTGACTTCGGGGACGTAATATCGCAACAGTTGCTCGATGCCATTCTTCAGCGTCGCACTCGAGGATGGGCATCCGGCGCATGCGCCCTGCATCGCCAGATAGACTTTGCCCTTGTCGAAGCCACGATAGACGATGTCGCCGCCATCGTTGGCGACCGCAGGGCGGATCCGCGTTTCGATCAGGTCCTTGATCTGCGCGACGATGTCGGCATCTTCGGGGTCGTCGGTGAAGGAGTCTTCAGCCGGGACGCTGATCGCGCCCGCAGTGCCGGGGCGGAACAGTGGCATGTCGGCGCTGAAATGGTCGAGCAACAGACCGAGCACGTCGGGCTTTAGGTTGCTCCAGTCGGTGCCGGGGGCGGCGGTGACGGAAACGAAGTCGCGCCCGAAGAACACGCCCGTCACATCACCCAAGCCAAACAGGGCTTCTGCCAGCGGCGAAGCTTCGGCTTCCTCGGGCGTGACGAAATCGCGCGTGCCCGCTTCCATTACCGTCCGGTTGGGAAGGAATTTGAGCGTCGCCGGGTTGGGCGTTGTTTCGGTCTCGATCAGCATGGCTGGCATGTGGCGCGCGGGGGGCGTGCGCGCAAGAGCGGATGTGTTGCGAATAGGACTCGAATAGGAAACGCATCGTCGCCGAAAAGCAATCCTCGGCCAGGTGTCGAACGGGTGTCGCTGGCGGAGGTGGGTTCACCGCGCTATCGTGCCCGGCATGATCGTGTATTCGCGCGCCTCGCGCCTCGCCCTTCTCGCCTTTCTCACCATCGGCGCCGCCCCCCAGCATTCGGTACGTGCCCCCGAAAGTCGCGCCGAGGCGCAGCAGGCCACTCCGTCGTCGAGCGCCGACGCCACCGATGGACGCCCCGGCGCGGCCATCGCCAGCCGGGCGGCATGGCTTTACAAAGGCAGCGACATCACGCCCGATCCGGCATGGCATTTCGGCGTGCTGAAGAACGGCCTGCGCTATGCGGTGCGCAAGAATGGCGTGCCGCCCGGCCAGATTTCGGTGCGGGTGCGGATCGATGCAGGGTCGCTGTATGAAAATGAGGGCGAACGTGGCTTTGCCCATCTGATCGAGCATCTTTCGTTCCGCGGTTCGGAATATGTGCCCGATGGCGAGGCCAAGCGGATCTGGCAGCGGATGGGGACGACCTTCGGTTCGGATACCAATGCTCAGACGACCCCGACCCAGACCGTCTACAAGCTCGATCTGCCGAGCGCGACCGATGCCGGGATCGACGAGAGCCTGCACATTCTGGCGGGCATGGTGTCCAAACCCAACATTACGCCGCAAGCGCTCAATGCCGAGCGCCCGGCCGTGCTCGCCGAGCAGCGCGAGGCACCCGGGCCGCAGGTGCGCGTGATCGATGCGCTGAACGCGACCTTCTTCGCCGGGCAGCCGCTCGCCGATCGTTCGCCGATCGGCCATGTCGCCGAGCTTGAGGCGGCGACCGCAGAGACGGTGAAAGCGTTTCACGATCGTTGGTATCGCCCCGAGCGTGCCCTGGTGGTGATTGCGGGGGATTTCGACCCGGCCAAGCTCGAACTGATGGTCGCCAAGAATTTCGCCGATTGGAAGGGCTCCGGCCCAAATCCCGCCGACCCCGATTTCGGCGTGCCCGATCCCAAGCAGATCACCACCAAGGCGGTGGTCGAGCCCGGTATCCCGACGCGGATCGAAATGGCGATCCTCCGGCCCTGGCGCTACAACGACGATACTGTCCTGTTCAACCAGAAGCGCCTGGCCGACTCGACCGCGCTCGCCGTGATCAACCGTCGGCTGGAAACGCGGGCGCGCTCGGGCGGCAGCTTTATCGCGGCCGCCGTCCGGCTCGATGATCCGTCGCGTTCGGCCAACGGCACCTTTGTCACGATCCTGCCGGTTGGCTCGGCGTGGGAGCCGGCCTTGAAGGACGTGCGCGCGGTCATCGCCGACGCACAGGCTTCGCCGCCGACCAGGGCCGAGATCGAACGCGAACTCGCCGAGGAGCGCATCGCCTTCAAGACGCTGGTCGACACCTATCGCGCGGAGGCGGGCAGCAAGGAAGCCGACGACATGGTGCAGGCACTCGACATTCGCGAGACCACGACCGCGCCATCGACGATCCAGAAGGTTTTCGAAGACGCCGAGAAAAAGGGCTTCTTCGCGCCGGACAAAATCCTCGCCTCGACCCGACGCCTCTTTCAGGGCAGCGCGACCCGCGCCCTGATCTCGACCCCGGCGGCCGAGCCCGGCATCGAGACGAAACTCGCTGCGGCGCTCAAGGTCGATGTCAAAGGTCTCGCGGGCAAGCGCATCAAGCAGGGCAAAGTGACGTTCGATACGTTGCCCAAACTCGGGGCACCGGCGACGATCGTGTCCAACACGCCGATCAAAGAGTTCGACATGCAGGAATATACGCTGTCCAACGGCGTGCGCGTGCTGATCTATCCGACAACGTCGGAGGACAGCCGCGTCTATGTCCGCGTGCGCTTCGGTGGCGGGTACAACGCCTTGCCGACCGATCGCGAAACTGCGGCCTGGGCGGCCGGGCTTGCGCTGACCGCAGGCGGTATCGGCAAACTCAACCAGGGCGATCTCGATGAATTGACCTCGGGCCGACGGATCGGGCTCGACTTCGGCATCGACGAGGACGCCTTCACCTACAATGCGATGACCTCGCCGACCGATCTCAACGATCAATTGCGCTTGATGGCAGCGGCACTGTCCGCGCCAGCCTGGGATCCGGCACCGGTGCTGCGCGCGCGGGCGGTGGCGATCTCGGGATATCCGAGCTCAAACGCGTCGCCCGACGGGGTGTTGTCGCGCGATCTCGAACGCTTGCTGCACGACGGCGATCCGCGCTGGGGCAACCCCAGCCTGGAGGCGATCACCGCCACGACGCCGCAATCGTTCCGCGCGCTGTGGGAGCCGTTGCTCAAGACCGGGCCGATCGAAGTGATGGTGTTCGGTGACATCAAGGCCGATGCCGCGATTGCGGCGGTGCAAAAGACGCTGGGAGCCTTGCCGCCGCGCGCCGTGCCTGCAGGGCTGGTGGTGCCGCCGGTGCGTTTCCCCGCGCACAATCTGTCGCCCGTGGTGCGCACGCATGACGGACCGGACAATCAGGCAGCGGCGGTGATCGCCTGGCCGACCGGTGGCGGCGTCGCGGGCGCGACCGAATCGCGCCGTCTCGACGTGCTGGCGGCGATTTTCAGCGATCGCCTGTTCGATCGCCTGCGCTCGCAAGCCGGCGCAAGCTACAGCCCGAACGTCTCCAGTTCGTGGCCGACAGGCACGCCGAGCGGGGGGCGCATCATGGCGATCGGCCAGGTCGCGCCCGACAACATCCCGCTGTTTTTCAAGCTCTCGCGCGAGATTGCCGCCGAACTGGTGGCCAAGCCTGTCGATGAGGACGAGCTGAAGCGCACGATCGGGCCGATGCAGCAATCGATCATGCGGCAATCGACCGGCAACCAGTTCTGGATGAACCAGCTCGACGGCGCGACCTATGAGCCCGCGCGCATCGCGGCGCTGACGCACCTCTATTCGGACATTTCCACGATGACGGCGGCGGACCTGCAGGCGACGGCGGCCAAGTACCTTCGCCCGGATCGCGACTGGACGATGCAGGTGGTGCCGAAGGCGAAGTGACCTACGCCTTGTACAGTGCCTCCAGTCGGGCACCGTACACCGCCTTCAGCACGTGCCGTCGGATCTTGAGCGAGGGCGTGAGCTGTTCGTTCTCGATCGCGAAGGGCTCGTCGGCGAGGACGAAGCGGCGGATGCGTTCGGTCACCGAAAGATCGGCATTCACGCGTTCCACAGCGAGGCCGAGCGCGGTGCGATATTGGCTGTTCTCGGCGAGGCGCTTGAAGTCACAGACATCGCCCTCGCGCGCGCACCATTCCTGCGTCCATTCGGCATCGGGCACGATCACTGCGACCATATAGGGCCGCCGGTCACCGAAGATCATCGCTTGCGCGATTTCGGGTTGCAGCGTCAGCATTCCTTCAACCTTTTGCGGCGCGACATTCTCGCCTTTGTCGTTGACGATAATGTCCTTCTTGCGATCGGTGATCTGGATGCGGCCCTTGGTGTCGATCAGCCCGATATCGCCGGTGTGCAGCCAGCCGTCCTTGAGGACTCGCGCGGTTTCGGCCTCGTTGCGCCAATAGCCCTTCATGACCAGTTCGCCGCGCACCAGGATCTCGCCATCCTCGGCGATGCGCACTTCGGTCTCGACCAAGGGCGGGCCGACCGTATCCATCTTGAGCCCGACCTTGGGGCGGTTGCACGAGATGACCGGGGCGGATTCGGTCTGGCCATAGCCTTGCAGCATGGTGATACCGATCGCCTCGAAGAAGGTGCCGACCTCGGGCGTGAGCGGTGCCCCGCCCGACACCAAAGCCTTGATCCGCCCGCCGAAGCGTTGCTGGATCTTGGGACGGAGCGTTGCGCCCAGGAACAGGTCCATCGGTTTGTCGAGCAAGCCCGCTTTGCCCGCCGCCTTCTTCGTGCCGAGCGCTTGCGCGCGGCCGAGCAGGAAACTGGAGAGCTTGCCCTGCTTTTCTACCGCCTTGGAAATGCGCGTGCGCAACACCTCGAACAGGCGCGGCACCACCACCATCAAGGTCGGGCGGACTTCCTCGATATTGGCGGCGAGCTTGTCGAGGCCCTCGCTATAGTAGATTTGCGCGCCGAGCCCGATCGGGAAA
Organism: Sphingomonas sp. PSPC2-2; assembly: GCF_049897725.1. NCBI lineage: Bacteria > Pseudomonadati > Pseudomonadota > Alphaproteobacteria > Sphingomonadales > Sphingomonadaceae > Sphingomonas > Sphingomonas sp. PSPC2-2. The sequence continues at coordinate 67,432 of NZ_JAFCWU010000002.1, forward strand.
TATTGCCCGCCGGTATGCTCATAGGCGTGGGATAGCGGCAGGAACGAAAGAAATACCTCGTCCTCCCAGCCGAAATCCTCCTCGATGATCGTGCAGCAGCCGTGGACATTGTGCAGGATCGCGCCGTGATGCTGCATCACCCCGCGTGGCGAGCCGCCGGTGCCGCTGGTGTAGATGATGCAGGCGGTGTCGTCGCGCGTCGCGGTCGCGGCGATGCTGGCCGGGTCGGTGTCGTGATCGGCGAGCAAGCGGTTCCACGGATGGAATTCGAGTGCTCCGGCCTGGCTCGCCCGCAGATCCTCGATGCAGATCACGATCTTCGCGGCGCTCGCGCGGATCGCGGCGGGGAGCAGCGTCCTGGCCAGTTTCGCGGTCGAGACGATGACCGCTTTCGCACCCGAATTCTCGATGATGTGGGCATGGTCGCGCTCGGTATTGGTCGTGTAGGTCGGCACGGTGATGCACCCCGCCGCCATGATCGCGAGATCGGCGATGCACCATTCCGGGCGGTTTTCCGACACCAGCATCACCCGGTCGCCGGGTGCCAGCCCGATTGCTTTCAAGCCGGCCGCAAGGCTCGCCACCTGACGCGCAGTCTCAGCCCAACTCCGCGAGACCCATTGTCCGCCGGTTTTATGCCACAGAAAGGGGGCATCCCCCTTTTCGGCAGCGCGCGCGAGGAACATCGCGACGAGATTGGGGAAGTGTTCGAGGGTACGCATGGTTCTCTCCCGGGGAGTAAGCGCGCCGCATTCGGCTGCGCGTAGGGGGGTTATTCGGGCGGTCGCGGCGCGGCACCGGCGCGGACGATCTGGGTGGTCTGGCCGTCTTCGCGTACGGCCACACCTTCGCTGCGCGGATCGGCGGCACCGACCCACTGACCGTTCACGCGCTCGATCGCATTGGCCTTGAGGCCGAGCGGGGCGATCTGGACATGCTCGCCCAGCGCCTGAAGCGCGGGCACCATCGCATCGAGTTGCGTGCCCTTCTCGGCCACTGCGTCAAGCTTGGGGGCATAGAGCAAGCCAAGGCCGATCGCATCCTGCGCCGACATTTTCCAGTCGAGCACCGCCACCAGCGCCTTGGCGACTTGCGCGATGATGGTGGACCCACCCGCCGCGCCGATCGCGATCCGTACCTTGCCATCGGGGCCATAGACGATGGTCGGCGACATCGAGCTGCGCGGGCGCTTGCCGCCTTCGACGCGGTTGGCGACGAGATAGCCGTCCTTGGCGGGGACGAAATCGAAGTCGGTCAGCTCATTGTTGAGCATCACGCCCCCGACCGACAGGCCCGATCCGAAATAGCTCTCGATCGTGGTGGTCACCTCCGCGACATTGCCGCGCCGGTCGACCGCGACCAGATCGCTGGTGCCGGGGATATCGGCATTGGGGGCGGGCGTGCGCGGCGGAGCGCCCGGCGGTGTACCGGGGGCGACACTCGCCATGCTGCGCTCGGGCGAGATCAACGCCGAACGTACGGCGATATAGCCGGGATCGAGCAAGCCTTTGACCGGCACGCGCACATAATCGGGGTCGCCGAGATACAGATCGCGATCGGCATAAGCGAGCCGTTCGGATTCGGCGAAGAGGTGCCACGCGACCGGGTTGTTCTTGCCCAGCGCCGCCATGTCGAAGCGCTCGAGCTGCTTGAGGATCATCAGCACCGCGATCCCGCCAGCCGAGGGCGGTCCCATGCCGCAGACTTTGTAGACACGGTATGTGCCGCAAATCGGCGCGCGCTCCTTGGCGCGGTAGCTGGCAAGATCGGCCAGCGTCATCTTGGACGGATTCTGCGCGGCACCGTTGACCGCCGCGACGATCTTCTGCGCCACCGCCCCGGTATAAAAGGCGTCTGGGCCTTTTGCGGCAATGGCGCTGAACAGCGCGGCCTGTTCCGGGTTTTTCAGAATGGTGCCGACGGGGAGCGCCTTGCCGTCGTCGCCCAGGAAATGCGCGCGCGCCCACGGATCGAGATGCCGACCGAAATTGTTGAGTCCGTTGTGGAGGCGCGGGGTGATCGCAAAGCCATCGCGCGCCAGGTGGATAGCGGGGCCGAACAAGGTCGCCCAGGGCAGTTTGCCATACCGCTGATGCGCCAGCGCCATCATTCGCAAATTGCCGGGCACGCCCACGCTGCGGCCGCCGGGGATGGCAGTAAAGATGGGCAGCGGTTTCCCATCGGCCCCGTAAAACCACTTTGGGTCGGCGGCAGCAGGTGCGGCCTCGCGCCCGTCGAGCCCGGTGGTGCGGTCGGTCGCGGCATCGTGATGCACCATGAAGCTGCCACCGCCGATGCCGCTATTTTGCGGCTCGACCACGTTCAGCGCAAGCATCGTCGCGATGGCGGCATCGGTTGCGCTGCCGCCCTTGCGCAGGATCTCCGCGCCGGCCGCTGCCGCGCGGGGATCGGCAGCGCTGACCATGCCGAGACTGGCGGGGGGCTTGGGGGCGGGGCGGCGCGCTTCTGCGGTGGCGGGTGCGAGCAACAGCAGGGCGAGGGCGGCGAGCGATCTTTTCATGCGACGACCCTAACGCGCTTCACCGCACAGGCAAGCCGCCGCCTGCGCCGCAGCAGCCTCGCCGTCCTCTCTAAAGACGTCGGCAAGGATTTACGCTGCGCGGTGTCGTTCGCTGGTGCCAACCGCCTCGGCGACGGTCGCGAACCCGTCGCGCTGCAGGGTGTTGGCGAGGCCGCGGACGATGCGGCGGGCGAGGCCGGGGCCCTGATAGACCAAGGCGGTATAGAGCTGGACCAGGCTCGCCCCAGCGCGGATGCGGGCATAGGCTTCCTCGGCGCTGTCGATGCCGCCTGCGGAAATCAAGGGAATCGCACCGCCTGTCGCCGCCCGGAAATCGGCGAGCCGCTGGCGTGCCAGAGCCGCAAGCGGTGCACCCGACAGCCCGCCAGTCTCGCCCGCGTGCGCGGAGAGCAGCGGCGGGCGCGAAATGGTGGTGTTGCTGACGATCAGCGCATCGACGTGATGCGCAGCGGCGGCACGCGCGATCGCATCGATCGCGGCCGCGTCGAGATCGGGCGCGACCTTCAGGAACAGGCGCGGCCGCGCGATCGGCGCGCGCCGCGCCTCGTCCGCCGCCGCGAGCAACTCGGTCAATTCGGAGCCATGCTGGAGATCGCGCAGGCCCGGCGTGTTGGGGGAGCTGATATTGACCGTGACATAATCGGCCACCTGCGCCGCAGCGGCCACGCCATGTGCATAATCGGCGATCCGGTCGGGCGCGTCCTTGTTCGCCCCGACATTGATACCGAGGATCCCGCGCCGCCTTGCCGCCGTTGCGCGCGGCAGCGCTGCGGCAATACCGCCATTGTTGAACCCCATGCGGTTGATCACCGCGCGGTCCTCGACCAGTCGGAACAAGCGCGGCTGCGGGTTGCCCGCCTGGGGCAGTGGGGTGAGCGTACCGATTTCGACGCTGCCAAAGCCAAGCCCGAAAAACCCGTCGATCGCGCGACCATCCTTGTCCACCCCGGCCGCCAGGCCCACCGGATTGGCAAAGTCCAGACCGGCGACGGAGGTGCGCAGGCTGTTGGGCGATTGTGCGCGGAAGAACGGAGCGCCTGTCGTGGCCCCGAGCGCCAGCAGCTTGAGGGTGAGGGCGTGCGCGCGTTCGGGTTCGAGCGCGAACAAAGCGGGGCGGATCAGTGGGAACAGCATCGTGCGCCTGATGGCATCCGGGAGCGCTGGCGTCAAAGCCGGCAAAGGTGCCTTAATTATGCATTTAGCATGAAAAGCGACGAATTTGTCCAATACACGACCTTCGAAAGACGCCATTAATGCAGTGCGACCCAAGAAGCTCCGGACCGGAGCATCTTTCCTCCGGCCCGGATGGTATACCATCCGGGCCGCTTTTATTTGTTTGGCAGAAGCGTTACACTTGATCGCGACAGGGCAGGGGCGTCGCGGCGTGGGATCGATTGAACTGGACTATGCCGTGCCGTCGGCCGACCTAGCCGAGTATATCACGCTGTTTTACGATTTTTCAGCGGACGTGCCGATGCTGGAAGATGTCGAGCGCGCCGATTATGCGCAATTGCGATTCCATCTGTCGCCTGGCCAGGCGGTCTATTCCTTTCCCGACGGGAGCGCGCAGGAGGCACCGGACGCGCATGTCCTTGGGCCGACCAGCGGCCCGCGCAGCGTGCGCGTGGCCGGGCCGGTGGCGGTGTTCGGGATGGGGCTGACGGCTGCGGGATGGTCGGCAATGATCGGGGCCGACGCATCGACGATGCTCAACCGTGTGATCGATGCAGCGCCGCTGTTTGGTGCGGCGCGGTTGCAGGGGGTTGCCGACGCTTTGCGCGAATCGCCCGGTGTCGGCCCACGGGTGGGGATTTGCGAGGCACTGGTGCGCGACCTGTTGCATAATGTGGACCCGCATTATGCCGATTTCATCCGCCACGTCGATGCGTGGCTGGCGGGCAGTCCGTCGCCGGAAATGGAATGTCTGATTGCGGCGACGGGCTTGTCGCGTCGCCAGATCGAGCGGAAGTGCAATATCCTGTACGGCGCGCCGCCAAAGGTGCTCGCCCGCAAATATCGCGCGCTGCGCGCGCCGGTGGCGATGCGTGGGGGCGAGGAAGGTGTCGCCGATGCGATCGACCGCGGCTTCTATGATCAGTCGCACATGATTCGCGAGGTTAAGCATTTTACCGGCCTTACCCCGCGCCAGATCCGGGCCGATCCCGGTCTGCTGTCGCAATTGACCATTTTGCACCGGAGCGCGCTGGGCGGGGTGGTCAGTCCGCTGATCAGCGAAACATAGCGCCATGCGCGCGCCGCCTTGGGCGGCCGTGCAACCAGGGGTTGACCCGCGCCGCTACTGCGCCCATTTGCAATCGGACAGAATTAATCCGATTGGAGCCGATGCGTCTTTCCAGCCTTGCCGACTATGCCGTCGTAATGATGTCCGCCGCCGCGCGACATTGCGGCAGCGCGGCCAAGCTGAATGCGACGACGCTGGCCGACGAGACTGGCCTGCCGCTGCCGACGGTGCAGAAATTGGTCAGCCGCTTGTCGGCGGGTGGCCTGATCGAGAGCACGCGCGGCACCGGCGGCGGCTTCCGCCTGTCGCGCCCGGCAGCGGCGATTTCGCTGGCTGAGATCATCGAGGCGGTCGAAGGTCCGATCGCTTTGACCGCCTGTGTCGAAGAAGGCCGCCACGACTGCGCGCTGGAAGGCGACTGCCGCGTCAAGCCGCACTGGAACGCCGTCAACGGCGCCGTCCGCGGCGCGCTCGACGGCGTAACGCTCGCAAGCCTGTCGAGGATGCCAGCATGACGCCCCAGCCGCGCGCAGCGCGTTTATTTTCTCATCTTCTTCGTGTCTTCGTGTCTTCGTGCGAGCAGAATTTTCTCGCACAAAGCCGCAAAGGCACAAAGAGGTTTTGTAGCCGCTGCGCGGCAAGGACTGCATGATGGCCACCAAGAACGCCGAAGCCTATGAAGCCGCGAACAAGTCGTATGAATGGGGTTTCCATTCGGACATCGAGCAGGACTTCGCGCCCAAGGGGCTGAGCGAGGATACCGTCCGCTTCATCTCGGCCAAGAAGGGCGAGCCCGAATGGATGCTCGACTGGCGGCTGCAGGCGTACCGTTTGTGGCTGACGCTTGAGACGCCCGATTGGGCCAAGCTGCAGATCGACCCGATCGATTATCAGGACGCTTATTATTACGCCGAGCCCAAGGCCAAGCCCAAGCTCGGCTCGCTCGACGAAGTCGATCCCGAAATCCTGCGCGTCTATGAAAAGCTCGGCATCCCGATCGAGGAGCAGAAGATGCTCGCCGGGGTCGAGGAGCTTGGCGAGGACGGCCAGCCCAAACGCCGCGTCGCGGTGGACGCGGTGTTCGACAGCGTCTCGGTCGCCACCACCTTCCGCAAGGAACTGGAAAGCGCGGGCGTCATCTTCCGCTCGATCAGCGAGGCGATCAAAGAATATCCCGACTTGGTGCGCAAGTGGCTCGGCAAGGTCGTGCCGCAGCATGACAATTACTTCGCAGCGCTCAACTGCGCGGTCTTCAGCGACGGGACCTTCGTGTATATCCCGGAGGGCGTGCGCTGCCCGATGGAGCTGTCCACCTATTTTCGCATCAATGCCGAGAATACCGGCCAGTTCGAACGCACGCTGATCGTCGCCGATAAGGGGGCCTATGTCTCCTATCTCGAAGGCTGCACCGCGCCGATGCGCGACGAAAACCAGCTCCACGCCGCCGTGGTCGAACTGGTCGCCTTGGACGATGCCGAAATCAAATATTCGACCGTGCAGAATTGGTATCCCGGCGACGAGAACGGCAAGGGCGGGATCTACAATTTCGTCACCAAGCGCGCGCTCTGCCAGGGCCGCAATTCCAAGGTGTCGTGGACCCAGGTCGAGACCGGCAGCGCGATCACCTGGAAATATCCGTCCTGCGTGCTGAACGGTGAGAATTCGGTCGGCGAATTTTACTCGGTCGCGGTGACCAACAACCGCCAGCAGGCCGATACCGGCACCAAGATGATTCACAATGGTAAGGGCAGCCGCTCGACGATCGTGTCGAAGGGCATTTCGGCGGGCCGTTCGGACAACACCTATCGCGGGCTGGTGCGCGTGGCACCCGGCGCGGAGGGCGTGCGCAACTTCACCCAGTGCGATTCGCTGCTGCTCGGCGACCAATGCGGCGCGCATACCGTGCCCTATATCGAAGTACGCAACCCGTCGGCGCAGATCGAGCATGAGGCGACCACCTCGAAGATCAGCGACGACCAGATGTTCTACGCGATGCAGCGCGGGCTGGATCAAGAGGCGGCGGTGGCGCTGATCGTCAACGGCTTCGCCAAGGAAGTGCTCCAGCAACTGCCGATGGAGTTTGCGGTCGAAGCGCAGAAATTGCTGGGGATCAGCCTTGAGGGGTCGGTCGGATGAGTTTGTCGCCGCAAGACTATGATCGGCGCACCGACTCCCCTCCCCTTCAGGGGAGGGGCCGGGGGTGGGGCCTCTCCGCCGAGTACCTAGCGGCGTTGCAAAAGCGCGCCGGAGAAATGCGCCGTAACCCGACCGAACCCGAGAAACGTCTCTGGCGCGCGCTGTCCAACGGCCAGGCGAACGGCCACAAATTCCGTCGTCAAGCCGTCATCGGCCGCTACATTGCCGACTTCGTCTGCCCGCAAAAGGCGCTGATCGTCGAAGTCGATGGCGATACGCATGATGAAGCCAAGGACCGGCTGCGCGACGATGTGCTGGCGGGGTTGGGCTTCCGCGTGCTGCGGGTATCGAACCACGATGTGATGGCGAAACTCGAAGGGGTCTTCGATGCGGTCGTGATCGCGCTGGCACAGGCGTCGGATCGCTGGGAGAGGCCCCACCCCAACCCCTCCCCTGAAGGGGAGGGGCTAGACGCGGTCGAGGCGCAGAAGTTGTTGGGGATCTCGCTTGAGGGGGCGGTGGGGTGATGGAGGCCGCTCGCCTCAAACGCGCGCGGTGGCGGCTTCGTGCCTACTTCATTGGGAGCGGCATCATTATGGCGTTCCTATTTCTGTTACTCGCCGAGGGCGTGATCCGGTTCTTTGGAGTCGAAGCCACCAACTATCTGGCGACACTAGTTTTTGCCGCAATGGTAATGGCCGGCGGAACCTACGCGATCATCTACTTTAGCGCTGTTGTCGTTCACGTCGCGCGACGTCGGCTCAACAAGCAGCCAATCATGGAAACTGAAGACTAACGATGCTTAAAATCACTAACCTCCACGCCGAAATCGACGGCAAGGAAATCCTCAAGGGCCTCTCGCTCACCGTCAATGCGGGCGAGGTCCATGCGATCATGGGGCCGAATGGTGCTGGCAAGTCGACGCTGGGCTATGTGCTCGGCGGGCGGCCCGGTTATGAGGTGACGGCGGGCTCGGTCGAATTCGACGGCAAGGATTTGCTCGCGCTCGCCCCGCACGAACGCGCCGCCGCTGGCCTGTTCCTCGGCTTCCAATATCCGGTCGAAATCCCCGGCGTGTCCAACGTGCAGTTCCTGCGCGAGGCATTGAACGCCCAGCGCAAGGGCCGCGACGAAAAGCCGCTCTCGGGTGCCGAGTTCCTCAAGTTCGCGCGCGCGCAGGCCGATGCGCTGAGCATGGACCAGGACATGCTCAAGCGCCCGGTCAATGTCGGTTTTTCGGGCGGCGAGAAGAAGCGCAATGAGATGGTGCAGATGGGGCTGATCGACCCCAAGCTCGCAATCCTCGACGAGACCGACAGCGGGCTCGACATCGACGCGCTGCGCATCGTCGGCGAGGGTATCAACCGCATCATGCGCAAGCCCGAGAAAGCGGTGATCCTCATCACGCACTACGAGCGCCTGCTGAGCTATGTCGCGCCCGATTTCGTGCATGTCCTCTCGGCCGGCCGGATCATCCGTTCGGGCGGGCCGGAACTCGCGGCGGAGCTGGAGCGCGAAGGCTATGCCGGGGTGGTGGCGTGATCGCGCTCGCCCTGGCGCTCGCGGTGCAGGGTACGCCGCTGCCCGCCGAGGAGCCTGACATCGTTGTGATCGGTCGTCGGCTTGCCGCGCTGTCGGTACGGGTGGGGCGCGATCCGCAGGGGCGCTTTACCTGCGGCCTCAGCCAGTCGACCGGGAATGCTCGGCTCGATGAGCAATTGTGCCGGACTGCGGCGAAATGCGTCAAGACCGGTGCGATCGATCAGGGAGCCGCTGCCGCCTGTATCGATCGCCGCAAACCCGCCTTGCTTGAAGGCGTGCGGCGGACCTTGGCGGCAGGGGCGCGGCCATGACGCTCGCTCTCCCCACGCGTCGCGATGAATCCTGGCGGTATAGCGATCTCGAAGCCGTCGCCTCGGTCTGGCCCGTGCCTGCCGCCGAAGTGATCGACGTTCCCGCTGGCGAGTCGATCGCGCGCGTTATCGTGCAGGATGCCGCGACCGATGCCGTGGCGATCCGCGATTACCGTGTGATCCTGCGCGAAGGGGCGTCCGCAACCTTCCATGTGCTCAACACCGGCGGCAAGCTCGGTCGCGTGACGATCGATGTGACGTGCCATCAGGGTTCGCATTTCGAACTCGGCGGCGCGATGCTCGGCGGGGGCGAACAGACGCTCGAACTCGTCACCACGCTCAACCATATCGAGCCCAATGCCACCTCCAATCAGGTCGTGCGCTCGGTGCTCGGCGGGCGGGCGACGGGGTCGTATCTCGGCAAGGTCGCGGTCGCGCGCCATGCGCAGAAGACCGATGCGTCGCAGTCGGTCAAGGCGATGCTGCTGACGCGCACCGCCACCGCCAATGCCAAGCCCGAGCTCGAAATTTTCGCCGATGACGTGAAGTGCGCGCATGGCGCGACCGTCGGCGAACTCGATGCCAATGCGCTCTTCTACCTCGCCTCGCGCGGCATCGCCCCGCCCGAAGCCAAGGCGATGCTGCTGCGCGCGTTCATCGGCTCGGTGTTCGAGGAGATTGAAGACGCCGCCGAACGCGACCGCGTGGAAGCGGCGGCGCAAGCGGCATTGGAGCGGATGCTGTCTCTCCCTCTCCCGTTGGGAGAGGGAAGGGGCCCATCGCGCAGCGATGGGAAGGGTGAGGGTGGCTTATGACAACCGCGCTTGACCCTCACCCTTCCGTCGCTTCGCTCCTCCCTCCCTCTCCCGATGGGAGAGGGGTTTTGGCAGCCCTCGACCACCGCGCCGATTTCCCCGCCATCCCCGCAGGCTGGGCGTATCTCGACACCGCCGCCACCGCGCAAAAGCCGCAAGCGGTGATCGATGCGATCACGCGCGGCTATGACACGAGCTATGCCACCGTGCATCGCGGCGTGTACCAACGCTCGGCCGACATGACGCTCGCCTTCGAGGCGGCGCGGCGGCGCGTGGCTGGCTTCCTGAACGCGGCTTCCGAAAACGAAATCGTGTTCGTGCGCGGCGCGACCGAGGGCATCAACCTCGTGGCGCAATGCTGGGCGGGCACCCAGTTGCAGGCGGGCGACCGCATCCTGCTGAGCCAGCTTGAGCACCATTCCAACATCGTGCCGTGGCAAATGGTGGCCGAGCGGCTGGGCGTGGCGATCGACGTCATCCCGCTGACGCCCGACCACAAGATCGACCTCGACGCGATGGCGGCGATGATCACGCCCGCCCACAAGCTGGTCGCGCTGGCGCATGTCTCCAACGTGCTCGGCTCGGTGCTCGATGCCCGTCATGCCGCCGATATCGCGCATTCGGTCGGGGCGAAACTCCTGCTCGACGGTTGCCAGGCGGTGCCGCGCATGGCGGTCGACGTCGCTGCGCTCGATTGCGATTTCTACGTCTTCTCCGGCCACAAGCTCTACGGCCCTACCGGCATCGGCGTGCTGTGGGCGCGGCCCGATTTGCTCGAAGCGATGCCGCCTTATCAGGGTGGCGGGTCGATGATCGACAAGGTCAGCTTCGCCAAGACGACCTATGCCCCCCCGCCGGGCCGGTTCGAGGCGGGCACGCCGCATATCGTCGGCGTGCTCGGGCTCCATGCCGCGATCGACTATGTCGAGAGCATCGGGCTCGACCGTATCCACGCGCATGAAACCGCGTTGGTCACGCTGACGCGCGAGGCGCTGTCGCAGATCAATTCGGTGGCGCTGTTCGGGCCCGAGGATTCCGCCGGAATCGTCAGTTTCAGCATCCAGGGGGTGCATCCGCACGACATCGGCACCATCTTGGACGAAGCGGGCGTCGCGGTGCGCGCCGGGCATCACTGCGCGCAACCGCTGATGGAGACGCTCGGCGTCGATGCGACGGCGCGCGCCAGCTTTGGCGTTTACAACACTGCAGACGATGTTGCCGCGCTGGTGCGCGGGATTGAACGGGTAACGAGGATTTTCGGATGAGCGACCGGATCGAAATCGAGGAAGTGAGCGCGGTCGAGCAGCCGCCGCGCGCGCGGGTCGAGGCGGCGGAGGAAACGCCGGGCCAGACGCTCGAGCGCAAGCGCGACTATCTCGAAGGCTTTCTCGCGCAAAAGCCAGCGGGCGATGCGGCGGGCGAGCCTGGCGGCGCGCTGTACGAGGCGGTGGTCGAGGCGCTGAAGGGCATTTACGACCCCGAAATTCCGGTCAACATCTACGATCTCGGGTTGATCTACGGTGTCGATGTGACCGAGGCGGGCCATGCCGTCGTCACCATGACGCTGACCACGCCGCATTGCCCCGTCGCCGAATCGATGCCGATGGAAGTCGAGATGCGCGTCGGCGCGGTGCCCGGCATCGGCTCGTCCGAGGTCAATCTGGTGTGGGACCCGGCGTGGGACCCGGCCAAGATGTCCGACGACGCCAAGCTCGAATTGGGCATGCTATAAAATCCCCCTCCCGCTTTGCGGGAGGGGTTAGGGGAGGGCAGTCCTCGCGAAAGCCGCTGCTCCCCAGATGGAAAGCCCCTCCCCCAACCCCTCCCGCAGGCGGGAGGGGAGAAGAAGGACGAAGCCGATGACCACCACCACACGGGTACGCCCCGCCGCCTTGATCCTGACGGCTTCCGCCGAGGGTCGCATCGCCGCGCTGATGGCGAAGGCGCCCGAGGGCGCGATCGGCGTCAAGCTGTCGACGCCCAAGCGCGGCTGTTCCGGCCTCGCTTACTCGGTCGATTATGTGACCGAGGCCAAGCCGTTCGACGAACGCATCGATACCCCCGGCGGCACCTTGTTCGTCGATGGCGGGTCGATCCTGTATCTGATCGGATCGACGATGAACTGGGTCGAGGATGATTTTACGGCAGGCTTCGTGTTCAACAACCCCAATGCCAAGGGTGCATGCGGCTGCGGCGAGAGCTTCACCGTTTAACCAGGCGTCCGCTGCAACAACGCCGTCCGCAGGCACTCGCACACCAATTCGCTCCGCTGGTTGAACATGCGGTGCTTGAACACCACCAGCCCGGCATCGGGGCGTGATTTGCTCGCGCGCAGCTCGACCACCTCGGTTTCCGCGCGCAGCGTGTCGCCGACGAACACGGGCTTGGGCATCACCACCTTGTCATAGCCGAGATTGGCGACCAGCGTGCCGAGCGTGGTATCGCCGACCGACAGGCCGACCATCAGCCCGAAGGTGAAGATGCCGTTGACGACGATGCGGCCGAATTCGGTCGCGCCGGCATACTCCGCATCCAGATGCAGCGGCTGCGGATTGTGGGTGAGCGTGGTGATCAGCAGATTGTCGGTCTCGGTCACCGTGCGGTGAAGCGCGTGCTCGATCCGGTCGCCGACCGTCCAGGCGTCGAAAAAGCGCCCGCTCATGCCGCACGCCAGATCGCGGATCGAGCACGTGCGGTGTGCCTCACCCTGTATCGGCAGATGCCCTCGCACTCAATCTTCCGCATTCTGCATCCTTTCCTGACGCGCCCTCGGCCTTGGCTTGAGGGGACGTCGATCGCATGTCATGGACCTGTCGATAAACCCCGCCCAAGTGGCGGCGTGATCGCGTTCCCGAGGCACCGGCCATGGCCAAGAAATACTATCTGACGGCTACGCTGTCCGACGGCTATGTGAAGACGATCGGTCCGACGTCGCTGGCGTTCACCCATTATTGGCGGATCGTTGCCCAGCTTGGCAATGGCAAGACCGAGGTATTTTGGGGGCACGCCAAATCGCTGGCGGAAGCCCGCAAGAAGCACACCGCCGCCCGCGACGCCGCCACCCAGCGGGGGTGGATCGATTACGCTTTCGAGGTGGTGGAACTGGCGCGCACGCCGGGATGACCGACGTGTCGGTATCATGTCCGGCGGTCTTCGGTGGAGCTGAGCTGCGCTGGTGACCCCTACGAGAATCGAACTCGTGCTTTCGCCGTGAGAGGGCGACGTCCTAACCGCTAGACGAAGGGGCCGTAAGGCGGAGGAGCGGCCTTACCGATCCCGCCTCGCGGCGTCAAGCGAAGTGCCGCGCGCTCGGAACCTGCCCGGCGCGTGGGCGTTTCCCTAGCCGATACCGCCCGCACCTGCGGAGTGGCGTAATGGGAGGATTTCCGATGCTGTGGACCATCGTCGTCGTTTTGCTGGTGCTGTGGGCGCTGGGTTTTGCCGTTCATATTGGCGGTGGGTTGATCCACTTGCTGTTGGTGATCGCCTTGATCGTCGTGGTCGTTCGCCTGCTGCAGGGCCGCAGCGCGCTCTAACGGATCCGCGCGGCGCGGGGCGGTTCAGGCCGCCGCGCGCCGCCGTTCCGCCATTTCCACGTTCAGCATTTCCGCAAGCAGGAAAGCGAGCTCGATCGACTGGCCCGCGTTGAGCCGCGGATCGCAATGCGTGTGATAGCGATCGGCGAGCGATTGTTCGGTCACGTCGACCGCGCCGCCGGTGCATTCGGTGACATTCTGCCCAGTCATCTCGGCATGAATGCCGCCCGCGATTGAGCCTTCCGCGCGGTGAACCGCAAAGAAGCCGCGCACTTCGGCCAGGATGCGGTCGAACGGGCGCGTCTTATAGCCCGTCGCTGCCTTCACCGTGTTGCCGTGCATCGGATCGCAGCTCCACACCACCGGATGCCCTTCGCGCAGCACCGCGCGCACCAATTTGGGCAGGCCCGCCTCGATCTTATCATGGCCATAGCGCGTGATCAGCGTCATGCGGCCGGGCACGCGGTTGGGGTTGAGCGTGTCGAGCAAGCGCAGCAGCGCGTCGGGCTCAAGGCTTGGGCCGCACTTCATGCCGATCGGGTTGCCGATGCCGCGCAGATATTCGACATGCGCGCTGCCTTCGAAGCGCGTGCGATCGCCGATCCACAGGAAGTGCGCGCTGGTGTCATACCAGTCGCCTGTCAGCGAATCCTGCCGCGTCAGCGCCTGTTCGTAGCGCAGCAGCAGCGCCTCATGGCTGGTGTAGAAGCGCGTCTGCGCGAGTTGCGGCACCGTCTCCGGGCTGATGCCGCACGCGGCCATGAAATCGAGCGCTTCGCCGATGCGGTCGGCGGTTTCGGCATATTTTTTGGCCCAGGGGCTGCGGCCCATATAATCGAGCGTCCAGCGATGGACTTGGGCGAGATTGGCATAGCCACCGCCAGCAAAGGCGCGCAGCAGATTGAGCGTCGCCGCCGACTGGCTATAGGCGCGGATCATGCGCTGTGGATCGGGCAGGCGACCTTCGGGCGTGAACTCGATATCGTTGACGATGTCACCGCGATAGGCGGGCAATTCCACGCCATTTTGCACTTCGACATCGGACGAGCGCGGCTTGGCAAACTGCCCGGCCATGCGGCCGAGCTTCACCGTCGGCAGCTTCGACGCAAAGGTCAGCACCACCGCCATTTGCAGGATGACGCGGAAGGTGTCGCGGATGGTGTTGGCGCTGTGCTCGGCGAAGCTCTCGGCGCAATCCCCGCCTTGCAGCAGGAACGCCTTGCCCTCGGCGACGCGCGCGAGATCGGCGGTGAGGTTGCGCGCTTCCCCGGCGAACACCAAGGGCGGGAAGCTGGCGAGCGTGTCGGTTGCCGCGTCGAGCGCCGCCGCATCGGGATAGGTGGGCATCTGGCGCGCGTCGGCGCGCGTCCAGCTATCGGGGGCCCAGCTGCTCATGTCATTCTCCGTGCGAATCGAAATGTACCAATCGGCATGGGTGGCGATGCCATTGGCCGCGATCTGATTGACGACCGGGCCGCTGGCGCGCTTGCCATCTTCTTCCCAGCCCTGAACGGTGGAGCCGGGCGCGCCATACCACGCGCCGAACGCCGCCCGGCTGAGCGCGCGCTCTTCGCGAAAGTGCTTGATCTTGAGGCCGGCCATCGTCGTCATGGGCGGCGCATTACCCAATTGGGGTAAGGGCGGCAAGCGCGAATTTTCCCAGATGGGGTAAATTAGGGTTTGGGGTGAAGTTGGACGACCGGGATTGGTGGGAAGCGGTCGTTGACGCTGCACATCGAAGCTGTAGTTTTGACCGATGCCCATTCGCCGCTCTCTCTGCGTAGTGTTCCTGTTGGGAATGAACTGTCCAGCTGTTGCTCGCAGTCCAGAGCCTAGAGTCGAAACTGGCTGGATTTCTGATGGAGTGAGGTCATGCGTCTTCGACGAAGGTCCTTCGACTTCGAAGCCAACCCATTGCTCTCAGTATCACCGCGTAATCGACCGCAAGACCACAGGCGGTAGTGTGTGGAGCGAATATGAATGGATGTGGAAAGGCAGCAACGGCCTTGAAGTGCATTACCGTGCCCGTATCGGCACTGCCGGTATAAGCGCTTTCACCATCGGAGAACTGTTCGATGGTAGATCAAATCTACCGGGACGCGCGAGCAAGAACGCAGTTTCATATTCACCAAGCAGAGAGGAGTTGGTGATTGGGGTGCCAGGTGAGGAGTACGAGTTCTCCGTAAAGGGTGGAGCGTTCTAACCGTCAAGCCGACAAGTCAGTCGGCGTTTACCTGACGTCCGCAAGTGGGCGACTTCTGCCTGCCGGGATGGATCAGACCGCTCCCTAATACCCCGCCCCCAAATCCACGACATTTTCCATCGCCCGTCCCGCCAGGAAAGCGTCGAGGTTGCGCAGGAACAAGGCGGTGGCGCGCTGGAACATTTTGGTCTGGCTGCGGCCCGACAGGTGCATACTGTGGATCGCATTGGGCGCGGACCATAAGGGATGCTCGGCGGGCAGGGGTTCGGGGGTGACGGTGTCGAGGAAGGCCCCGGCGATCGTCTTTTGGGTCAGCGCCGCGATCAGCGCGTCCTGATCGACCATGTCGCCGCGCGCGATGTTGATGAGCCAAGCGTCGGGCTTCATCGCAGCAAGCTCGTCCGCGCCGATCAGCGTCTTGGTCGCGTCGGTTGAGGGGGCGGCGAGCACCACCCAGTCGAAATCGCCGAGCCGCGCTTTCCAGGCCTCGGGCGTCAGCGTGCCGCCCTGGCCCGAGCGGGTTACCCCCGTCACCGCGACACCGAAGGCGGCGAGCCGTTCGCCGATCAAGCGCCCGATTGCGCCATAGCCGACGATCAGCGCGGCTGTTTCGAACAGTTCGAGGCGGCCCGGGGCATAATCGGGCCATTCGTGGCGGTCGGCGCTGCGCACCACCCTGTCGAAGCGCTTGGCGGCGGCGAGGATGCCGAGCACGGCATATTCGGCCACCGCGATGGCATTGATGCCCGCGCCATTGGTCACCACCGTCCCGCGCGCGGCGAGTGTCGGCAAATCGAGCGCCTCGACCCCGGCGATCGCGGTGAACAGCCATTTGAGCGATGTCCCCGCCGCCACCGCTTCCGGGGTCAGCCCGTGCGGATAGAGGTCGACCCAGCCGATTTCGGCGTCGGCCATCGCGGTCGTCGCTTCCTCGCGCGTCGTCACCCAGGTCACTTCAAGCGCGTCAGGAAGCCGATGTTCGATCAGCGCGCGCGCGAGCGCAGGGAGGACGGCCTTCATCAATGTCTCCTATCGTGCGCGATCACGATTCCCGGCGTACCGACAGATCGTCCCCCGCATTGTCTGCTGTGCAGCTTGAACGAGGAGGTGTGAGAAGGAAAGAGGGAGCTAGACCGCCAATTTCCAGTCCCAGGCCAGCGCATCACCATCCATCACCTCGACACCGACCGCCGCCAGTGCATCGCGAATCTCATCTGATCGGGTGAAGTTCTTTGCCGCACGCGCTTCTTTTCGGGCGGCGAGTTGGGCATCGATGTCCGCCTCGGTGACGATCGCGGTCACCGGGCGCACGCGGAGTTCGCTGCGGGTCAGCGTGGCGAGGTTGAGGCCCAGTACCGCATCGAAATCGTCGAGCGCCTGCAACCGAGTCGCGGGCGACAGGCGCTTGTCCGCCAGCAGCTCATCCAGCACCGGCAGCGCGCGCGGGGTACCCAGATCATCGCCGACCGCTTCCTCCAGCCGCGCCAGATAGGGTTCGGCATCGCCCTTCAGCGTGCCGTCATCGCGCGCGCGCAGGGCATCGCGCGCGATCACCAGCCGCTTCAGCCGCGTGAAGGCGGCGGCAAGGTTCTCCCACGTAAATTCCAACTCGCTGCGATAGTGCGCCTGCAGGCACATCATGCGGTAGGCGAGCGGATGGAAGCCCGCATCGACCAGCGTCTGCAAGCGCAGGAACTGACCCGTAGACTTGGACATCTTGCCGCCGCGGTCCACCAGGAAGTTGTTGTGCATCCACACTCGCGCGCCGGTGTCGTCGCACGCACAGAACGCCTGGTTCTGCGCGATCTCATTGGGATGATGGATCTCGCGGTGGTCGATCCCGCCGGTGTGGATGTCGAACGGGTGGCCAAGATGCTGCAGGCTCATCACCGAGCATTCGAGATGCCAGCCGGGCGCGCCCTTGCCCCAGGGGGAATCCCATTCCATCTGGCGCTGCTCGCCGGGGGGCGACCGCCGCCAGATCGCAAAATCCTGCGGATGGCGCTTGCCCGAGACCGGATCGATCCGGCTTTCGCCTGCGTCGGACACGGCGCGCGCCAGGCTGCCATAATCGGGCACGCGCGTGGTGTCGAAATAGAGCCCGCCGTCGATGAGATAGCAGTCCTGCTCGATTCGCTGGGCGAATGCGATCATTTGCGGGATGTGGTCGGTGGCGACGGTCCATTCGGCGGGCGGATCGATATTGAGCCGCGCGACATCTTCCTTGAACGCCGCAGTATAATGCGCGGCGATTTCCCAGATCGACTTGGCCTGCGCGGCGGCGGCCTTTTCCATCTTGTCGTCGCCGGCATCGGCGTCGGAGGTCAAATGGCCGACATCGGTGATGTTGATGACATGCTTGGTCGGGAAGCCCTTCCAGCGCAGCACGCGCCCGAGCGTATCGGCAAACAGGAAGGCGCGCATGTTGCCGATATGCTGATAGTTATACACCGTCGGCCCGCAGGTGTAGATTCGCACCAGGCGCGGATCGATCGGGACGAACGGCTCCAGCGAGCGCGTGAGGCTGTTGTAGAAGGTGAGGGGCGTGCTGCTCATTGCGCCCGCTTACAGACCGCTCCGGCCCAAAGTCACGTAAAAGGTGCGGTATGCCTTGAAAGTTCGGGCATCGCCGTGTAGGGCGCACGCCTTGCGACGCGGACCTCATGTTCGCGGCGGCGCTTTTCTATCGATTCGGAGCTGTTCGGGTTTATGCAAATCATCGTACGCGACAACAATGTCGACCAGGCGCTGCGCGCGCTCAAGAAGAAGCTGCAGCGTGAGGGCGTCTATCGCGAGATGAAGCTGCGCCGTCACTACGAGAAGCCGAGCGAGAAGCGCGCCCGTGAGCGCGCCGCTGCCGTACGCCGCGCGCGCAAGCTCGAGCGCAAGCGTATGGAACGCGACGGCGCACGGTAAGATCGTGATCGGGCGGGCGCTGATGCCCGCCACGACCTGATTTCGCCTGCCTATCTTTCTCGACCCCCTGCCCGGGAGCCACCATGTCGATCACCGCTGTCCCGCTAAAGCCCGTGAAGCGGAGCATTTTGGTGTATCTGTGGCTTGGCATCGCCGTCGCGCTGGTCGCGGCGGTTGCACTGGCGTTCCAGACTCAGGTCAATCCCGCTACGGCCTTCCTCGCGCACAACGCGCGGACGAAGGGCGTGGTGACGACACCGTCGGGCCTGCAATATCAGGTGCTGACGCCGGGCACCGGGCCGAACCCGACCGACGCGGACGAAGTCCTCATCACCTATGAGGGACGCCTGCTGGATGGCACCGTCTTCGACAAGTCGCAGCAGCCGACCCCGCTCGAGGTTGGTGGGGTCGTACCCGGGTTCAGCGAAGCGCTGAAGCTGATGAACAAGGGCGGCAAATATCGCCTGTGGCTCAAGCCGAGCCTTGGCTATGGCGAGCATGTGCCGCCCGGCGGCCCGATCCCGCCCAATGCGGCGCTGGTGTTCGATGTCGAACTGCTCGATTCGATGCCGATCCTGAAGTACAAGCAAATGCAGCAGCAGATGATGCAGCAGCAGCAGGGGATGATGCCCCCGGGTGCCGGTGGACCGCCGACGGGCCGCTGATATGCGCGCGATCGCATTTGCCGCCGGGCTGGCGGCGCTGCTCCTGACCAGTGGGATTGCGCAAGCGCGGGTCAAAAAGCCGCTCCCGCGTCGCGCCCAGCCAGTCGCCGCAGTGCCGGTTACGGCCGATGCTTTCCTCGCTGCGAACGCGCGCGTGCGCGGGGTCATCCAGACTCCGTCAGGCTTGCAATATCGGGTGGTGAAACCCGGAACCGGGACGGAAAAGCCGGGCGACGGAGACGTCGCGCTGGTCAACTATGTCGGCAAATTGACGAATGGCACGACCTTCGACAAAAGCGCCCAACCCACGCCCTTGCCCGTCGCGGGGCTCGTGCCGGGTTTCGCCGAAGCGTTGAAGGCGATGCCGCGCGGCGCGCAGTATCGGGTGTGGATTAAGCCAAGTCTGGGCTATGGCGAGGCCGGTTCCGGGCCGATCCCGCCAAAGTCGGTGCTGGTGTTCGACATCGATTTGATCGATTTTATTTCGCAGGCCGCTTTTGACCAGTTGCGCCAGCAACAGCTTGCCGATCCCAAGACGGCTCCGGCCGCGCCCTGACGGGCGGTATCGAAAAACCGGCGTCCAAATTGATGGATGCCATATCCGGCCGGATCGGTATTGAGGCGTAACGAAGTAACCTTTCGCTAACGTATTTTTTCGGAGCAAAGATGACCGTCCGCCCGTTGCGTAAAGCCGTTTTTCCTGTCGGTGGTCTTGGCACCCGCTTTCTCCCCGCAACCAAGGCAATGCCCAAGGAGATGCTGCCGGTCGTCGATCGCCCGTTGATCCAATATGCGGTGGACGAAGCGTTGGAAGCAGGCATCGAGCAGATGATCTTCGTCACGGGACGCGGAAAATCGGCGATCGAGGACCATTTCGACATCGCGTACGAGCTGGAGGCGACCATGACCGCGCGCGGCAAGTCGCTGTCGATCCTTGACGCCACCCGGCTCAAGCCGGGCGCGGTCGCCTATGTTCGCCAGCAGGAACCAATGGGTCTCGGCCACGCGGTGTGGTGCGCGCGCGATATCGTGGGGGATGAACCCTTTGCGGTTTTGCTCGCCGACGATTTCATGGTGGGCAAGCCCGGTTGCCTGAAGCAAATGGTCGACGCCTATATGCAGGTCGGCGGCAACATTATCTGCGCGCAGGAAGTGCCGGAGGATCAGACGCACATGTATGGCGTGATCACGCCAGGCGTGCGCGACGGTGCCCTGACCGAAGTCAAAGGGCTGGTCGAAAAGCCCGCCAAGGGCACCGCGCCCTCCAACCTGTCGGTGATCGGCCGCTACATCCTCCAGCCCGAGGTGATGCGGGTGCTCGAAACCCAGGGCAAGGGCGCGGGTGGCGAAATCCAGCTGACCGATGCAATGGCGCGGATGATTGGCAATCAACCCTTCCATGGGCTCACCTTTGACGGCAAACGCTATGATTGCGGCGATAAGGCTGGGTACGTAACCGCCAATCTGGCGGTGGCCGTCGGGCGCGCGGATATTGGCGAAGCCGTCCGTGCTTTTGCGGTCGACCTGCTGAAATAAGGCTCGAGCGGTCGGGGCTGATCGGGCGCTCAGCAGCGCTCGATATAGCCGCGATACCAATCCACGAAACGGGGCACGCCGACATCGATCGAGGTGGTCGGTGCGAAGCCGAGGTCGTGCTGGATCGCGCTAATGTCGGCGAAGGTATCGGGCATGTCGCCCGGCTGCATCGGCGCGTTGATGCGGATGGCGGGCTTGCCGCACGCCGCCTCGATCAGGTCGATCAGCCGGTCGAGCCGCTCCGAACGGTGGTTGCCGATATTGTAGAGCCGGTGCGGGGCCGGGCTGCCGCCGGCCTTGATGCTGCCGTCATCGGCAGGCGGATGGTCGAGGCAGGCGACGATCCCGGCAACGATATCGTCGATATAGGTGAAATCGCGCCGCATATCGCCGTGATTGAACACCTGGATCGGGCGACCTTCGAGGATCGCGCTGGTGAACAGCCACATCGCCATGTCGGGCCGCCCCCACGGCCCATAGACGGTGAAGAAGCGTAACCCCGTTTGCGGCAGGCGATAGAGATGCGCGTAGGTTTCGCTCATCAACTCGTCGGCGCGCTTGGTCGCGGCGTAGAGCGACAAGGGGCGGTCGGCGCGGTCGTCGACCTTGAAGGGTACGCTCGCATCGCCGCCATAGATGGACGAGGACGACGCATAAACGAGATGCGCCACGCCGCGCTGCCGCCCGAGTTCGAGCAGGTTGAGGTGCCCGGCGATGTTCGAATGGATATAGACGCGCGGATTGTCGATCGAATAGCGCACCCCGGCCTGCGCGCCGAGATGGACGATGCGGGTGAATCGTGCGGACCCGAGCGCTGCATCGAGCGCGGCATGATCGGCGAAATCGACGCGGTGTAGCGTGAAGCGCCCCTCGGCCTCCGCCGCGATCGCCGCGACGCGCGCTTCCTTCAGGCTGACGGGATAATAATCGTTGAAATTATCGATGCCGATGACGTGCTCGCCGCGCGCCAGCAGCGCGCGCGCGACGTGCATGCCAATGAACCCGGCGACACCGGTGACGAGGATGGGGTCGGTCGACATGGCGTTCCCTATCAGGCCTTAGCTGGCGAGGCGCAACGCTTCCGTGCGGACGGGCGCGCGGGGCTGATCGGGCCAGATACCGCGTGTGTCATAGACGATCTTGTCGGCGCGCTCATCGACCGGCACCGATTTGAACACGTCATGATCGACCAGCACGATCATGATGCCGCACGTCTCGATCGCGGTGTCGATGTCGGTCAGCGTCGTGCCGGTGCCGTCAAACGCGGCGGGCAGGGCGCGGGTATAAGGTTCGACCACATCGAGCCGATCGCCGAAGCGCTGCGCGAGTGCCGTCGCGACTTTCAGCGCGGGGCTTTCGCGGAAATCGTCGATATTGGCCTTGAAGGCGAGGCCCAGACAGGCGACGCGAACGCCCGGGTGCGCCGCCACCATCGCCTCGGCGCGTTCCACGACATAGTCGATCTTGGCGTCGTTTACTTCGCGCGCGGTGCGGATCAGCGGGGTGTTGTCGCGATCGGCATGGACCAGGAACCACGGGTCGACCGCGATGCAATGCCCGCCGACGCCGGGGCCGGGCGACAGGATGTTGACGCGCGGATGGCGGTTGGCGAGGCGGATCACCTCCCACACATCGACTTCCATCGTATCGGCGACGCGGCTCAGTTCGTTGGCGAAGGCGATGTTCACGTCGCGGAACGCGTTTTCGGTCAGCTTGGTCATCTCCGCCGCGCGCGCGGTGGTGGTGACGCACGCGCCGCGCACGAAGCGGCGATAGAATTGCAGCGCTTTGCGCGCACACCGCGGCGTGATGCCGCCAATCACGCGGTCATTGTCGATCAGCTCGACGAGGATGCGCCCAGGGAGAACGCGCTCGGGGCAATAGGCGATCGCGATGTCGGCGCTCTCGCCGGTCTTGCCGGGCACCTTCAGGTCGGGGCGCAACTGCGCGAGCAGGTCGCGCACCTTCTCGGTCGTGCCCACGGGCGAGGTCGATTCGAGGATGATGACGTCGCCCGCCTTCAACACCGTAGCAATGGTGGTGGCGGCGCGCAGGACGTAGCCGATATTGGGCGCGTGATCGTCGGCAAAGGGCGTCGGCACCGCGATAACGAACACGTCGGCGGGTTCGATCTGCGTCGCCGCGCGCAAGGTGCCGCGCGCGACCACACCCGAGACGAGGCCGTCGAGATCGACTTCCTCGATATGGATCTTGCCCGAATTGACCGTCTCGACGACATGTTCGGACACGTCGATGCCCAGCACCTTGGCACCCGTGCGCGCGATTACGGCGGCGGTTGGCAGGCCGATATAACCCAGCCCGACGACGACAACCTTCAGTTCAGCATCCGAAACCATCGGCGATTACCTTTGCGATCCTGCCGGACGCATGGCCGTCGCCGAACGGATTGTGGGCGCGTGCCATGGACTGGTACGCGCCCTTGTCGTCGAGGAGGGTTGATATTTCGGAAACGATCCGTTCGGGATCGGTCCCAATCACCTTGGCCGTGCCCGCCGCCACGCCTTCGGGGCGTTCGGTCGTCTCGCGCATCACCAGCACGGGCTTCGCGAGTGCGGGCGCTTCTTCCTGCACGCCGCCCGAATCGGTCAGCGCGATGTCGCACAGCTCCAGCGCGCGGATGAAATGCGGGTAATCGAGCGGATCGATCCGCGCGATATTGGGCCGGTCGCCCAGCACGCGGTTCATCGCCTCGACGACATTGGGGTTGGGGTGCATCGGAAACAGGATTGCCACGTCATCGCGCGCGGCGATGCGGGCGAGCGCGTGCGCGATATTGTCCATGCCCCCGCCGAAATTCTCGCGCCGGTGGGTGGTGACCAGGATGATGCGCTTGCCCGCGAAACGCTGCGCAATCGCGTCGAGCCCGCTCGCGAGCGTCGGGTCCGCGACCAGCTTGGCGCGCGTCGCGTACAGCGCGTCGATCACGGTGTTGCCGGTGACGTGGATCGTCGCGGGGGCGATATTCTCGCGGCGCAGCGCGTCGGCGGCGGTTTCGGTCGGCGCGAAATGCTGATCGGCGATCGGCGCGACGATGCGGCGGTTCACTTCCTCCGGCCAAGGCTGGTAAATGTCGCCCGAGCGCAAGCCCGCCTCGACGTGGCTGACCGGCACCTTGCGATAATAGGCCGCCAGCGCACCGACCATCGCAGTGGCGGTGTCGCCCTGCACGATCACCCGGTCGGGCTTTTCGGCATCCATCACGTCGCCAAGCCCGGTCAGCAGCCGCGCGGTCAGGCGGTCGAGCGTCTGGCCCGGTTCCATCAGGTCGAGATCGATATCGGGGCGCAGACCGGCGATGCTGAGCACCTGGTCGAGCAGCCCGCGATGTTGTGCGGTCACGCAGGTGCGCACGTCGAGGCCGCCCTGCGCCTTGAGCGCAGCAACCACGGGAAAGAGTTTGATCGCTTCGGGCCGGGTGCCGAAGATGACGAGGATGCGCGGAGAGGTCATGGCAGGCGCATAGCGTGCGCTCCCTTAAAACCCCGCTAACTGCATCCCCCGCATCCGGGATCCTTGGGCAGCACGATCGTGCGGAAGCGGAAGGCGAGCGCGTCGATCAGCAGCAGCTTGCCCGCGCTATCCTCGCCGAAGCCGACCACGCTGCGCATCGCCTCCAGCGCGGCGAGGCTGCCCATCACCCCGGTCATCGCGCCGAGCACGCCCTGTTCGGCGCAACTGTCGCCCGCCTGATCGGCCACATTGCCGACGAAGCAGCGATAGCACGGCTTGTCCGCCTCCCAGCCGCGAAAAACGCCGAGCTGGCCTTCGAACTGCCCGACCGCCGAGGAGACGAGCCGGATCCGCAGCGCGTGCGCGGCGTCGGCAACGGCGAGACGCGTCGTGAAACTGTCGGTACCGTCGATCACCACGTCCGCTCCGCCAAGGAGGCGGGCGGCATTGTCGGGGGTCAGCCGCTCGGGGCGCTGGTCGATCACGACATGCGGGTTGATCCGGTGAGCCGCGAGCGCCGCCGCCGCGACCTTGCCCGCGCCGACATCGGCATCGCCGAACAGGGTTTGGCGTTGGAGGTTGGAAAGATCGACGGTGTCGTCATCGATGACGATCAGCCGCCCGACCCCGGCTGCTGCCAGATATTGAATGGCTGGGCTGCCAATACCGCCTGCGCCGACAATCGCGACCGACGCGGCCTTCAGCCGCATTTGCCCTGCGCCACCAACCTCGCGCAGCACGATATGGCGGGCGTAGCGGTTCAGCTCTTCGTCGGACAGCGTCACAGGCAGCCTGTCAGAGGCACAGCTTTGGTGTTTCGCGCCGTTTTCCGTTCGCCCTGAGCCTGTCGAAGGGCCTTGCTCAGGGCAGGCTCAGCCCGAACGGGATGGGGATGATCCGGCCTCTCCGAGGACGGCACTAGGCGTTCCACTCGAACACGATCGTCGCGCGATACCAGGCGTCGGTCGCGCCCGGCCGCATCGGCAGATTGCCCCGCGCAAAACCGGTGACGAGGCCCGCCGCATATTGTTCGACCGTCGGGCAGGCAATGGCGTGCGGCACCGCGCGCCGCACCGTTCCGTCCGAGGCGATCAAGGTCGCGACGTCGACACGCACGACATAATGGCCATCGGCCGGCTTGGGCACGGCGCAGCGCCCGGCGGTGATTTCGGTCGCCACGAACCCGGACAGCTCGGGCGTCACCTTGGGCGGCGCGAGATAGGGGATCGGTGCCAACGCCGACCAGTCGGTCGGCATGGCGGGCAGCTCCGCCGCCTGGAGCAGAAGCAGCAGGGCGATCATCGCCCGGTCGACCCGAAGCCGCCGACGCCGCGCGCGGTATCGTCAAGCGCCTCCACCACTTCCAGCACCGCGCGCTGCACGGGGGCGGGGACAAGCTGCGCGATCCGGTCGCCACGCGCGATTGCGAACGGCTCCTGCCCGAGATTGGCGAGAATGACTTTCACTTCGCCGCGATAATCGCTGTCGATCGTACCCGGCGTGTTGAGGCAGGTGATGCCGTGCTTCAGCGCCAGGCCCGAGCGCGGGCGAACCTGCACCTCATATCCCGGCGGAATCGCGATGGCGAAGCCGGTTGCAATCGCCGCGCGCGCGCCGGGCACGAGCACGGTTTCCTCGGCGGCGACGACGTCCATGCCCGCCGCACCCTCGGTTGCATAAACGGGCAGGGGCAGGCCTTCGCCATGGGGGAGGCGTTTCAGCGCAATGGTAATGGAGCCACTCATCGCCGGATCATAGCAGTGCGTATCGGGCGTGTCGAAGGTCGCCGAGCCGTTCGGCGCAAGCGTTGCCAAAATGCGATCGGCCAGCCGCGCCGCGACCTCGTCCTTCGGCAGCCGCTCCCAGCTTTCGATCCCGCCTGCAGTAACGATGTGGACGGCATTGGCGGCACCCCCCATCACGTCGCCCGACACGTCGTTGGCGACGATCCAGTCGGCGCGTTTGCGCGTCAGCTTGGCGGTGGCGTGCTCGGTTACGCGCTCGGTCTCGGCCGCAAAGCCGATCAGCAGGCGCGGGCGCAGCGGGCTGGCGGCGAGCGTGGCGAGGATGTCGGGATTCTCGACAAGCTGCAGCGTCGGGGGCCCGTCCGGGCCTTTCTTGATCTTCTGCGCGGTGCGGTCGACTCGCCAGTCGGCGACGGCGGCGACCATCATTGCCGCATCGACCGGCAGCGCCGCTTCGACCGCCGCTGCCATCTCCAGCGCGGTCTCGACATCGATGCGCGTCACCCCCGGCGGCGTGGGGAGCGCAACCGGCCCCGCGACCAGCGTCACCCGCGCGCCGCGCGCGGCCAGCGCGGCGGCAATCGCAAAGCCCTGCTTGCCGGAGGAGCGATTCGCGAGGTAGCGCACCGGGTCGATCGGCTCATGCGTGGGGCCGGCCGTGACTAGGATGTGAAGCGCGGTCACGCAGCCAAAGCCGCCCGAATCGCCGCGAAAATCGCCGAGGGCTCGGGCAGGCGACCGGGGCCATATTCGCCGCACGCCATCGCGCCTTCATCGGGCTCCAGCACGGTCACGCCATCGCCGCGCAGCGTGGCGACGTTGCGCTGCGTTGCCGGGTGCTGCCACATCCGCACGTTCATTGCGGGTGCTGCAAGCACAGGCTTGTTGGTCGCGAGCAGCAATGTGGTGGCCAGGTCGTCGGCGATGCCCGCCGCCATTTTCGCCATCAGATCGGCGGTGGCGGGCGCGATCACGACCAAATCGGCCTCGCGGCTGAGCTGGATATGGCCCATCTCGACTTCGTCCTTCAGGTCCCACAGGCTGGTATGGACCTGGTTTTCGGACAAAGCGGCGAGCGTCATCGGGGTCACGAAATGCGCGCCGCCATCGGTCAGCACGCATTTGACGGCGATCCCGCCCTTGCGGCACAGCCGGATCAGCTCGCATGCCTTATAGGCGGCAATGCCGCCGCCGACGATCAGCAGAATCTTCATCGCACCACCCGCGTCACGGTAATCTTGCGGCGCGGGTCCTGCGCGCGCGCGATCAGATCGCGCACGCCATCGGGCGCAAAGGCAAGGCCGATCAGGAGCGTGGGCGCGACCATCAGCCCCCAATAGAAGGTGTCGGCGCGCCCGAACAGAGCCAGCAGCGCGGCATAACCGGCGAACACGGCCAGCGCGCGCAACGCCAGTTCGCTCTTCCACGCAGCCCAGCCGAACAGTGCCAGCCCGACGACCGGCGCGGCGAACCACAAGGGAGCCAAGCTCAACACCGTCCAAAGCTGCATCGTCGTGATGAAAAAGCCGAAACCCAGCGGGCCGGGCCAGCCCGACAGAGCCGGATCGGTCTCCCGTACCACCAGCGACACGGCGTGAGCGTGGAGCGCGAGTACGATCGCCAGCACCCCCAGCGTCGATGTCCAGCCGATCGCTTCCTTGCGGTGGCCCTCGGCAAAGGCGAACACTGCCATGATACCGACGTAGAGCGCAGCGCTTTCCCGGATCAGCATCGCGATCAGCCCGATCGCGACCGCCTCGATCCATTTGCCCTCGCGCCGCGCGGCGAGCGACAGTGCGATCAGCAATCCCGCCCAAATCTCGTGAAAACAGGCGAGGTCGGCTTGCACGAAGGCGATCAGCCCCCCCGCCAGCAACGCCATCGCGACCCACACCGCTGCCGGACGGGCAAAAGCCGACCGCAATTGTCGATACCAGGCGAACACCACTCCCGCGACCAGCGCATAGAGCAGCAGCATGGTGACGGGGGGCGGCAGCGCGGCCTGTACCACCGCGAGCGTCGGCAGGCGGAAGGTGAGGAAGGGGCGCATCGGATCATCGCCCGCGCGGAGCGCTTGGGCGGTCACCGGATAATAACCGCCACCGCCGCGCATCCCTTGGACAATCGTCTCATAGCGCACGACATCGGCTTGATCTTCGCCGCGATTGGCCGGGTCATGGTCGATCGACGGTGTCCCGGGGCTCGCCAAAGCCAGCAAGGTCGCGAGTAACAGCAGCGCGAGTAGCGCCAGGCCGATACGGGCCTTCTGGAGCGATACCCCGGCAAATCTGGAAGGCTTGGCGAGCCACAGGGGCGTGGCGTCCTTCACCCCCAGAGCACCCACCCAAGGCCCAGGCTTGCCCCCGCGCTCACCAGCGCAACGAGCGCATACCGCCAGCCGCCGCCGACGCGCAGCACTTCGATGTGTTTGAGCGGCGGCTCGGGCGGGGCTCCGGGCGGATTGGGGAAACGCCGTTCGATGTTGCGCACCAGATCGGGCAAGCGCGACAGGGTCCGGAAGCCCTCGACCAGTCGGTCGGCGACCGCCGCTTCGGGGCCGAGTTCTGTGCGGATCCATTCGCGCACGAACGGGGCGGCGGCGTCCCACAAATTGATGTCGGGGTCGAGGCTGGTCGCGACGCCTTCCACCATCACCATCGTCTTTTGCAGCAGCAGCAGATGCGGCTGCGTCTGCATGTCGAAATCGCGGGTGATGTTGAACAGGCCGTCGAGCATCATGCCGATCGACATGTCCTTCACCGCCATGCCGCGCATCGGCTCGCCGACCGCGCGCAGCGCAGTGGCGAATTCGGCGACATTGTGGTGCGGCGGCACATAGCCCGCCTCGAAATGGATTTCGGCGACGCGCTTATAGTTTCCGGTGATCAGCCCGTAGAGGATTTCGGCCAGCCACACGCGGGCGCGCCTGTCGATCCGGCCCATGATGCCAAAGTCGATCGCGGCGATCTTGCCGCCCGGCAGCGCGAACAGATTGCCCTGGTGCATGTCGGCATGGAAGAAGCCTTCGGCGATCGCCTGGCGCAGGAAAGCGTGGACGAGGGTGTTGGCCAGCGCCTGCATGTCATAGCCCGCTTCGACCAGCGCCGCGCGGTTGGACAGCTTGATCCCGTCGATCCATTCGAGCGTCAGCACACGGCCGGTGGTGCGCTGCCAATCGATCTTGGGCACCAGGAAATCGGGCTCGGCGGTCATCGCATCGGCGAGTTCGGAGGCGGAGGCGGCTTCGCGCCGCAAATCGAGCTCGCGCGCGGTCCAGCGCTTGAACGTCTCGATCACCAGGCGTGGGCGCAGCCGTGACAGTTCGCCGCCCATCGCCTCGACTTGCGCCGCCGCCCATTCATAGGTGTCGATCGCGCGGGTGAAATCTTCCTCGACGCCGGGGCGTAGCACCTTGATCGCGACGGTGCGGCCGTCGGTGGTGACCCCGCGATGGACTTGCGCGATCGAGGCTGCACCGACCGGGACGGGATCGATCGAGGCGAACAATTCCGCCGGATCGCGCTGGAACGCGCGCGTCATCGCGGCGTGGATCGTGTCATAGGGCACGGGCGGCAGCGCGTCCTGCAGCCGCATCAGATCGTTCGACGCCGCCTCGCCGACAATGTCGGGCCGCGTCGCCAGCGTCTGGCCGAGCTTGATCGCAGCGGGGCCGATCGCCTGAAACGCATCGGCATAGCGCGGCACGGCGGGCACGCGCGCACCGATCCGTGCGATCCGCGCGAGGCGACGCACCGGCGTCGGCGTATTGGGGTCGCGCTCGATGCCCGAGAGCGCGCCGTGGCGCGCGAGGATGCGGCCCCATTTGAGCAGGCGCCACAGGTGGATAGCGGGGGCGGTCATATTGTTCCCTCTCCCCACGGGAGAGGGAGGGAGGAGCGAAGCGACGGAAGGGTGAGGGTGATTGGGCAGGCGTTGGTCGCCCTCACCCTCCCACTCGACTGCGTCGAGCGGGCCCCTCCCTCTCCCGTTGGGAGAGGGGTTTCAGCGCACTGCATCAAATCTTCCACCCGTGGTGGATCGCGACCAGCCCGCCCAGCATCGGCTCGACCCCGGTCTGCACGAAGCCCGCGTCGCGGATCATGCCTTCGAAAGTCGGCATGTCGGGGAAACGGCGAATCGATTCGATCAAATAGCGATAGCTGTCGGCATCCTGCGCCAGCAACTTGCCGAGCTGCGGCACCACCTTGTGGGAATAGACGTCATAGACATCGGCGAAGCCGGGCCACAGCGTGGTCGAGAACTCCAGGCAATAGAAGCGCCCGCCGCGGCGCAGCACGCGGTGCGCCTCGCGGAGCGCCTTGGGGATGTCGGTCACGTTGCGGATACCGAAGGCGATCGTATAGGCGTCGAAAAAGCGGTCGGGGAAGACCAGCGTCTCGGCATTGGCCTCGGTCCATACCAGGCCATCAATGCCGCGCTTGGCGGCGCGTTCCATGCCGACTTCCAGCATTTGCGGGTTGATGTCGGCGACGGTCACGCTCGCGCCCGATTCGGCCAGGCGGAAGGCGATGTCGCCGGTGCCGCCCGCCATA
Organism: Sphingomonas sp. PSPC2-2; assembly: GCF_049897725.1. Lineage (NCBI taxonomy): Bacteria > Pseudomonadati > Pseudomonadota > Alphaproteobacteria > Sphingomonadales > Sphingomonadaceae > Sphingomonas > Sphingomonas sp. PSPC2-2. Next base: position 97,645 of record NZ_JAFCWU010000002.1, read on the forward strand.
TCGAGGATCTGCTCGCCCGCGCGCGGCTTCACGCGGCGGACGAAGCGATCCTTCCACAAACGGTGCATCCCGCCCGACATCGCGTCGTTCATGATGTCGTAGCTGCGCGCCACGCTCGAAAACACGCCGCCGACGCGCGCGGTCTTTTCGGTGGCGGGGATGTCTTCATAGCCAAAGGAGACGGTGCCGGGGGCGGTATCGGAGCCGGATTGGGTGTCGGTCATGCCGCCCGCTCTAGCCGAGCGAAGCGGCGGCGCAAACCACTGCATGGCGGATGGGTCAAATTGTCACGTGGCGGCGATTCCTGTTCGCGCCTTCGCGTCTTCGCGTGAGAAAGAAGGCGCATTGCCCGCGAAGGCGCGAAGGAAGGACGTGTCATCAGCCAGAGCGCGGGCTGTCGTTGACCCCTGGCACCGTTCGGGCGAAAGCGGGGAATGCCTGAGCTCCCCGAAGTCGAAACCACCGTGCGCGGTCTGCGGCCCGTGCTGGAGGGGCAGCGCATCGCGCTGGTCCAGCTCCGCCGCCCGGACTTGCGGCACCCCTTTCCGGCCGATCTCGGCCAGCGTCTGACCGGGGCGACGGTCACCGGGCTTAGCCGACGCGCCAAATACGGGCTGATCGAAACCGATCGCGGCGACACCATGGTGTTCCATCTCGGCATGTCGGGGCGTTGGCGCGTCGACCCCAGCGAGGTGCTGCCGCACGATCATTTGATTCTCGAAACCGCGACGCAGCGGTTGGCGCTCAACGATGCGCGGCGCTTCGGCTCGGTCGATCTGCTGGCGACGACCGCGCTCGCCGACTTTCCCGCCTTCAAGGCCTTGGGGCCGGAGCCGCTCGGCCCCGAGCTGACCGCCGCGTACCTGCACGCGGCGCTTGCCGGGCGGATCGCGTCGATCAAGCTGCTGTTGCTCGATCAGCGAATCGTCGCCGGGCTCGGCAACATCTATGTCTGCGAGGCGCTCCACCTTGCGGGCATTTCGCCCAAGCGCGGCGGGGGCGAGCTGTCGCGCGCCAAGCTCGAGCGACTCGTCGCGGCGATTCGGTCGGTGCTGCTCTCCGCGATCGAGGCAGGCGGATCGACCCTGCGCGATTATGCGCGGCCCGATGGGGAACTCGGCTATTTCTCCAAGCAATTCCTGGTCTATGGCCGCGAGGGGCAGCCCTGCGCGTGCGGGGGCACCGTAGCGCGCTATGCCGAGGGCGGGCGCTCGACATTTTGGTGCCCAAAGTGCCAGCGGTGATTGACCAGCGCGCACGTTCTCGCTAAGGCGCACGGCTTCCGGGGCCGGGAGCTTTCTCCCGCCCTTTCTTATTTGCAGAATCAGAGGGCTTCATGGCGAACACGCCACAGGCGAAAAAGCGTATCCGTCGTAACGCCGCGCGGACACTGGTAAACGGCAACCGCACCGGTCGCATCCGTACCTTCGTCAAGAAGGTCGAGAATGCACTGGAAGCAGGCGACAAGGCCGCAGCGACCGCCGCGATGGCGCTGGTCCAGCCCGAGCTGATGCGCGGCGTCGCCAAGGGCGTGCTGCACAAGAACACCGCCAGCCGGAAGTTCTCGCGTCTGACCAAGCGCCTCTCCGCGCTGGCCTGATTCCCGCTGATTTTGCGGTAAAAACGCCCGCTGGATGCAAATCCGGCGGGCTTTTTGTCGTCGGCTGCGGAACCGCATCGCTTCCATCCCATCGCCGCGCGTTGTGCACGGAACGTTTCGGGACCCCGCGAACCCCAATTTACCGGAACCCACGGATTCACCGCGATTCGCAAAAACGACACGAAAGTGTAACGACAATATCTGTTGTGAATCAGATACTTATAAGAAATTTGACGCGAATCCGTGGCTAGATACGAGTCAATCCAGATTATTTCAAAAATCTGACAGGGGCAGGCCTTGATCGACTCGCTGCGATCTTCATAACTGGCCCTCCAACGCGCAGACCGAGCGTCTCGCGACTCAATTCGAATGGCAACGTCATGCAGGCGGTGATTCCGGCTGTGGGGGGCTTTGTCTGTGCAGTTCCGGCGGCGCGGTCTTTCACCGCGCTGTCAAACAAAGGTTTTTGGTGTGGTCGTAACGTTGAACAGGGGGGCGAGCGCAAACGGTACGAGCGTGGACGGCGTGCAGCCGGACGGTTCGGTCGACCGCGCTTGGGCCGTCGTACGGGCGCATTTGCGGGAATCGGCCGGGGCGCGGCTGTTCGACCAGTGGCTCAAGCCGATGACGCTGCTGCCCGGTCTGGACGAGGGATCGGTGCGCCTGGCGTTGCCGTCGGCGTTCATGACCAATTGGGTCCGCAACCATTATGCCGATCGTTTGCTGCAGGAATTCCGCGCGGTTCTGCCGACGGTCCGGCGCGTCTCGATCGAGACGGGCTCCGCCACCGCGGCACCCGCGCCCGCCGTGCTCACGGTCGAGTCGCTCCCGGCTGCGGTGGAAGCTCCCGTGGTGGTCGCCGATCGCCCGCCGCTTGACCCGCGCTTCACCTTCGATCGCTTCGTGGTCGATGCCTCCAACATGGTCGCCTTCAATGCCGCGCGCGCGCTGGCCGAGCCCGGCGTGCCGCGCTTCAGCCCGCTGTTCCTCCACAGCGGCACCGGGCAGGGCAAGACGCATTTGATGCACGCAATTGGTGCTGCCTATCTTGCGGCGGTGCCCGGCGCTCGCGTGCTGCTGATGTCGGCCGAGCGCTTCATGTTCGATTTCGTCCAGGCGCTGCGCAACCGCGACACGCACAGCTTCAAGACGCGGCTGCGCTCGGCCGATCTGCTGCTGGTCGACGATCTGCAATTCATCGCGGGCAAGGATTCGACGCAGGAAGAATTCTTCCACACGATCAACGAAGTGATGGGCGCGGGCAAACGCCTGGTGATCTCGGCCGACCGCTGCCCGCAGGGGCTGGACGGGGTCGAGGCACGGATCACCTCGCGCCTGTCGTGCGGGCTGGTTGCCGACATCAAGGCACCCGATCTGGCGCTGCGCCGCGCGGTGCTGGCGCGCAAGCTGGTCGATATGCCGGGTGCCAAGGTGCCCGCCGAGGTGCTCGATTTGCTGGCGTCGCGCATCACCGCCAGCATTCGCGATCTCGAAGGCGCGCTCAACCGTGTGGTGGCCTATGCGCAGCTGACCGGGGTCGAGATCGACCTCGACTTCGCCGTGGCGACGCTGGGCGACGTGTTGCGCGGGGCGGAACGGCGCGTGACGATCGATGAGATCCAGAAGGCGGTCTCGGCGCATTTCGAGCTGAAGCCGGTCGATCTGGTGTCGGCGCGGCGCGCGGTGGTGGTGGCACGGCCGCGCCAGATCGCCATGTACCTCGCCAAGCGCCTGACGACGCGATCGCTGCCCGAGATCGGCCGTAAGTTCGGCGGGCGCGACCATTCGACCGTGATCCACGCGGTGCGCCGGATCGAGGAACTGCGCGACACCGATCGCGAGATCGATACCGCCGTGCGCTATTTGCTGCGCGAGCTGGAGGGCTGATCGCTTAACCTCCCTCTCCCAGCGGGAGAGGGAAGGGGCCCGCCGCGTCAGCGGTGGGAAGGGTGAGGGCGACTTTGCGGGGCTGCACCCGGCTCACCCTCACCCTTCCGCGGCTTCGCCGCTCCCTCCCTCTCCCGCTGGGAGAGGGATTTTGTGGCGACGGTCGGCCTGCGGCGAAGGTTACACCTGCAACCCAACCGCCGCCTGCGCCGCCGCCAGCGTCGGGGCCGCCAGCACACTCGCGCGCGCCGCGCCATCGGCCAGCACCGCGCTCACCGCCGCACGATCGTCGAGCAACGCCGTCAGCCGCTGGCGAATCGGCGAGAGCGTCGCCACCGCCAGATCGGCGAGGGCAGGCTTGAACGCGCCGAAGCCTTGCCCTGCGAACTGCGCCAGCACCGCATCGGGCGTCACGCCCGCAAGCGCCGCATAGATCGTCACCAGATTGCGCGCCTCAGGCCGTTCGGCGAGGCCGGCGACTTCGCCCGGCAAGCCGTCGGCATCGCTCTTGGCCTTGCGGATCTTGCCCGCGATGGTGTCGTCATCATCGACCAGATTGATGCGGCTGGCGTCCGAGGGATCGGACTTGGACATTTTGGCGCTGGCATCGCGCAAGCTCATGATGCGCGGCGCGGCCTTGGAGATGAACGGCTCGGGCAGCGTGAAGGTGTCGCCATAATCGGCGTTGAACTTCACCGCGATGTCGCGCGCCAGCTCGAGATGCTGCTTCTGGTCCTCGCCGACCGGCACGTGCGTCGTCTGATAGAGCAGCACGTCGGCGGCTTGCAGCACGGGGTAGGTGAACAGCCCGACGCTTTGCGTCTCGCCCTTCTTGCCGGCCTTGTCCTTCCACTGCGTCATGCGGCCGAGCCAGCCCATCCGCGCGGTGCCGCCCAGAATCCAGTGGAGCGCGCTGTGCGCGGGCACGCGCGCCTGGTTGAACAGGATCGCGCGTTTCGGGTCGATCCCGCAGGCGAGCAAAGTGGCGGCCATTTCGGTGGTGTGGGCGTTGAGCTCGGCCGGGATGACCGGCTGCGACAGTGCGTGAAGATCGGCCAGGAAGAACAGGCAATCGTCGCCTTCCGGCATCGCGTCTTGCATCGCGACCCATTGCTTGATCGCGCCGAGATAGTTGCCGAGGTGGAGATTGCCGGTTGGCTGGATGCCGGAGACGACACGCATATGCTTATTCCTGGGCGGGCTTGGGAGTGTTGGAGGTGCCGCGCCGCCGCATCAGCGCCTTCAGGTCCGCGATCCGGTAAGCACCGGTAACGAAACAGGCCACGCCATAGACCGCGCTGCCCGCGCCGACCAGCACGCCAAGGGCTGCATAGCGCACGATCAGCGCGCCGCCGAGATAGGGGGTGAGCAGCCGCTCGAACGCGAACACCGTCGCCCCCATCAGCAGGGCGGCGAGCAGCAGGCGCGGGACCTTGCGGCGCAAAGCGCTGTCCGCCGCGAAATGGCCGCGCTCGACCAGCGTGCGATAGAGCATGGCGACATTGACCGTCGAGGCGAGCGCGGTGGCGAGCGGCGGGCCGACATGGCCGATCAGCGGGATCAGGATGAGGTTGCCGACGATGTTCACCGCAATCGAAATCATCGCATAGCGCACCGGCGTCCTGGTATCGCCGCGCGCATAATAACCGGGCGTCAGCACCTTCACGAGCACATAGGATGGCAGGCCGACCGAGAAGGCGCTGAGCGCCCAGCCGCAGCGGCGCGCGTCCATCGCGGTGAAATGCCCATATTGGAACAGCCCGCGCACGATCGGCTCGGCGGCGACCATGAAGGCGACGGTGGCGGGGAGGGTGAGGAACAGCGCCAGCTCGATCCCGCGATTCTGCGTCTCCATCGCGGCGGTATCCTGCCCGGTCGAGAGCAGGCGCGACACTGTCGGCAACAGGATCGTGCCAAGCCCGATGCCGATCAGCCCGAGCGGCAATTGGTTCAGCCGGTCCGCATAATAAATATACGTGATCGAGCCCGAGGCGAGCAGGCTGCCCGCGAGCGAGGTCGAGATCAACAGATTGATCTGCGACGCGCCCGCGCCCGCCGCAGCGGGGACGATCAGCCGCAGCATCTCGCGCACATCGGCGTCCAAGCGCGGCAGCCGCAGCCGCATATCGACCCCGGCGCGGTGGCACGCCCATAGCAGCCACAGCAGTTGCAGCACGCCGCCGACCGTCACCGAAATCGCCTGCACGCGCGCGGTCTGATAGACGTCGGTGCCGTGGAAGAACCACAGCCCCGCGATCATGGCGAGATTGAGCAGGATCGGGGCCGCCGCATTGACCCAGAATTTGTCGAGCGAATTGAGGATGCCCCCCAGCAGCGACGCCAGCGATATCAGCGCGAGATAGGGCAACGTGATCCGCGACAGCATCACCGCAAAGGCGAATTGCTCGTGGGTGGGATGCTGGCGGGCGAAACCGCCCGAGAGCAGCCAAGTGATCGGCCAGGCCGCCAGGATCAGCGCGCCGGTGAACAGGATCAGGATCGGCAGCAACACCGCCAGCGCGCGCTCGGCGAAGCGATAGCCGCCGGCAATGCCGTCCGGCCCGGCGGCTTTCTTGTTGAACATCGGGATGAAGGCGGCGGAAAACGCGCCCTCCGCGAACAAAGCGCGGAACATGTTGGGCAGACGGAAGGCGACGCCATTGAACGCGTCCGATGCAAACCCCGCCCCGACATAACGGGCGGCGAGCGAATCGCGCACCAACGCCAGCACCCGGCTGGCCAGCGTGAGGCCGCCGATCGAGCCGAGTGATTTGACGAGGTTCATGGCGCTGTCTTCACAAAAACAGCCCCCGCATCCGGACTGGGAGATCGGGGGCTGAAAGGGCCCTTAGGCGGTGCCGAGCGTCTCGCCAATGCCGCCTTCGGCCGCTTCCTGCTGCTGCAGGAAGACGCTGGCGAAATCGATCGGCTCGAGCAGCAGCGGCGGGAAGCCGCCGTCACGAATGGCATCGGCCAGCACGCGGCGCGCGAACGGGAAGATCAGGCGCGGCGCTTCGGCCAGCAGGAACGGCTGGAGATGCTCGGCCGGGAAATTGCGCAGGCCAAACAGCCCGGCATAAGAAAGGTCGACCAGGAAGGCGACGGTGCCTTCTGCGTCCGCCTTCACTTCGATGCGCAGCACGATTTCATAGACATCGTCGCCGACCTGGGCCGAAGCAATGTTGAACTGCACGTCGATGGCGGGCGCGGTCGGGTTCTGGAAAATGGCCGGTGCGTTCGGATTCTCGAACGACAAGTCCTTCACATATTGCGAGATGAGGCCGGCCGCAGGCGCGGTGTCCAGGCCATTGCCATAGGGGTCGGTCGTCGGAACCGTGGTGGTGATGAAGCCGTCGTCCTGCTCGCTCATGGAACTCGTCCTTACCCTGATCGTATAAGCGCCACACTTCCGTGGCGTGGTCGAAAGCGCGCGCCTAGCAGGGGGGGGCAGCGAGTTCAACTCGCCGGAGACGCTCGTCTTATTGCATGATTTGAATCCTTGGCGCGTTAGGCCTATGTACTGCATCTGTTGAAAGCCCCGGAGGCCGCGTGTTCCTGACCGTCATTCTCGTAATGCTGACTGCGTTTCTGGCGCTGAACCTGTATCGGGTGCTGGGCAAACGCACGGGTCACGAACAGCCCTTGCCCAAGCCGACCGAGGAACGTGCTCCGCTGACGGTGGTGCAGCGCCCGGTCGAGGCGATCGGCGAAGCGCGTGAACCGATCAGCCGCAATGTCGAGCCCAAGGCCGAAGCGGGGATCCGCGCGATCATCGCTGCCGACTCCACCTTCGACGTCTCGCGTTTTCTCGGTGGCGCGCAGGGTGCCTATCGCATGATTTTGGAGGCATTCTGGAAGGGCGACGAGGAACAACTCGCCTGGCTTGCCGAGGATTCGGTGCGCGATGCCTTCACCAGCGCGATCCTGGCGCGTGACACTGCGGGCCATGTGCTGGACAACCGGCTCGTGTCGATCGAGCGCGCGGTCATTGCCGACGCGTCGCTCGACGGCAAGGTTGCGCGGATCACGGTCCGCTTCGATGCCGACATCGCTGCGGTGACGCGCGATGCCGAGGGTAACGTGATCGCGGGCTCGATGACCGATGCGGTTGAGACGCATGATGTTTGGACCTTCGTGCGCACTCTCAAGAGCAGCGACCCGAATTGGAAGCTCGCCGACACCGACGAGGCATAACGCCAATGCGGGGGGCATTTACCGGGCTGCCGATTGCGTTTGCCGTCTTGCTCGCCGGGTGCGGCGGTCACGTCGAACGCCCCCGTCCGGTCGCCAACCGTCCTGCACCGGTGCGCAAACCCGTCGCCGCCACCCCGATCGCGCCGCAGCCCGTTGCGCCGGTGGCGGCCGGCACGGCGACCGCCGCCAGCGCGGGCGTGATCGCAGGTCCGCCTGTCTACACGCTCCCCATCGACGAAGCCGCTGCGGCGCGGGCTCTGGTGGCTTTTCAGGCCTCCTGTCCGTCGCTGTTGCGCCGTACCGATGTTTCCGGCCTGACTCGCGGCAGCGATTGGGCGGCGGCGTGTGGGGCCGCGCCAGGCGTCCGCCGGGGCGAGGCACGGGCGTTCTTCGCCGAATATTTCGAGACGGCGCAGGTCGGCGACGGCAAAGCCTTTGCCACGGGCTATTACGAGCCCGAAATCCGCGCCGCGCGCGAACGGCGGCGCGGCTATGACGTGCCGATTTACGCGCGACCGACCGACCTGGTCGATGTCGATCTCGGCCAGTTCAGCGATACGCTGAAGGGCAAGAAGATCCGCGGCCGCGTCGATGGGCGCAGCTTCATCCCCTATGACGATCGTACCGCGATCGAGACCGGCTCGCTCGCCGGACGCGCGCCGATCCTTGCCTGGGCGGCCGATCCGGTCGAATTGTTCTTCCTGCAGATCCAGGGATCGGGGCGGCTGCGCTTGCCCGACGGGTCGGTGATGCGGATCGGCTATGACAATCAGAATGGCCGCGATTACACCGGCATCGGCACGCTGATGAAAAAGCGCGGCTTGCTCGGGCCGGGGCAAACCTCGCTGCAGGGCATGTCGCAATGGTTGCATGACCATCCCGATCAGGGCCGCGACATCATGCGCGAAAACAAGAGCTATGTGTTCTTTCACGAACAATCCGGCTCGCCGATGGGCGCGTTGGGCGTTGCGGTCACCGGCGGGGTGAGTGTCGCGGCCGATCCGCATTTCATCCCGCTGGGGGCCCCGGTCTTGCTCTCGATGGATCGCGCCGACGCCAGCCGCCTGTGGATCGCCCAGGATACCGGCGGCGCGATCAAGGGGGCCAATCGCGTCGATACCTTTTGGGGGGCAGGCCCCGATGCCGAGGCCATCGCCGGGGGCATGACCGCGCGCGGCACCGCCTTTCTCTTGTTACCGACGGGCACTCTTCAGCGACTGGCTGGCGCGCGCGTGTCTGGTGAGAGGCCCGATGGGAACGCGTCACCTCAGTTCTGACGAAGCGGCGTTGTGGGCGCGGGTGATGGCCGGGGTACGCCCTTTGGCCAAAGCCGCGCCGACGGTGCCAGCGACGGGCTCGAAAACCGCCAGGGCAGCGGGCGTGGCCGCGCCATCCATCGCCCCGCCGGTTGCGGCAACGCCTGCCAAGCGTGTCGTCGGCCGCGTTCCACCGTTGCCGGTTCCCAAACCCGCACGCGCTGCCGCCAACAGCGCCAACACGCTGGACGGCACCTGGGACAAGCAAATCGCGCGAGGCCTCGTTTCCCCCGATCGCACAATCGATTTGCACGGGCATACGCTGCAATCCGCCTATAATGAACTGGACGGCGCGCTCGACGCGGCGATCCGGGCCGGGGATCGCACGATCCTGCTGGTCACCGGAAAGCCGCCGCGCCCGACCAGTGAGCGTCCGCACGCGCGCGGGGCGATTCGCGCGGCGACCGGCGACTGGCTGGCCGGGTCGCGCCACGCCGACGCGATTGCGGCGGTCCGCGCGGCACATCCGCGCCACGGTGGGAGCGGTGCGCTCTACATCGTGCTGAAACGCGCGCGGAGTTCGCGAAAGTCTTAACCTTTGGCTGTCATCGTCTTGGACAAGCCGGTGCGTTTCGCACCACGCTGCCAGGAGCCAACGATATCGCGATGGAAGGCGTTACGCTCAAAAGCCGCGCAATCGTGTTCGCGATGTGCTCCGGGGCGGTCGCTTTTATCCTTGCGCTCGCCGCGACATCGTCGGGCGGCGTCGAAATCAGCAACATCTCGCGTGCGCTGATCCCGGCGATCGTTTGTGCGGTGATGTGCTGGGCGTCGACCGAGCGCAGCATTGCCGGGACGGCGTCGGCGATCGACGCTGCGATCGCGCGTCTGGCGCAGGCGGCGCAGGGCGATCTCAGCGACCAGATCCCCCCCGAAATCGCGACGAACGTGCCCCAGCTCGCTACCGCGATGCATGGCTTGTTCGCGCAGTTGAACGCCAATCTCGATAGCGTCCAGCGGCTGGCGATGTTCGATCCCGTGACCGGGCTTGCCAATCGCACCAACTTTCGCCGGGCGTGCGAGCGGCTGTTGTCGACGATGCCGACGGGCGCGGGCGGCGCGCTGTTCTTCATCGATCTGGACCGCTTCAAGGCGGTCAACGATACGATGGGCCATGCCTGTGGCGACATGCTGCTGGGGATGGTTGCCAACCGCCTGCGCGCGGTCGCCGACAGCGTCACGCTGCCCGAGGCCGGGCCGGCCCCGCTGATCGGCCGGCTGGCGGGCGACGAGTTCACGATGTTCTTCGCGCAGGTCGATTCGGCGGACGCGGCCCGGATCGGGCGTGCGGTCCTGTTCGCGCTGGCCGAGCCGTTCGATCTGGCGGGCACCGATATCGCGATCGGCGCGTCGATCGGCATTGCGCTGCGCCCCGACCATGGCGAAACGCTGACCGACCTGATGCGCGCCGCCGATGCCGCGATGTATCACGCAAAAAGCAGCGGCCGCGGCCGCGCCGAGCACTTCTCGGCCGAGCTGGCCGCGCAGATCAGCGAACGCGCCGGGCTCGAAAGCGCGCTGCGCGACGCGATCGACCGCGATGAGTTCGCGCTCGTCTTTCAACCGCAGCTCCGCGTCGGATCGGGGCAGATCGTCGCGGCGGAGGCGCTGTTGCGCTGGCGGCACCCGCAGGAGGGGTTGCGCCTGCCCGGCACCTTCCTACCGCGCGCCGAGGAAACCGGGCTGATCGTCGAGATCGGCGACTGGGTCGTGCACAGCGTCGCCGAGACGATCGCGCGCTGGAGCCGGATGGGGATCGAACACCGCCTCGCCGTCAACGTGTCGCCGCGTCAGCTCGACCATGCCAGCTTCTTCCGCCGCCTGCGTGCCGCGATGCACCGCGTCGATGCACCCGCGCGGCTGCTCGAACTCGAAATCACCGAGACACTCGCGATGCACTGCAGCGACGAAGTGCTCGAGGCGATCGCGCTGCTGCGCGCCGATGGCGCGACCATCGCGATCGACGATTTCGGCACCGGCTATTCCAGCCTGCCGCGCCTGCGCGCGCTCCCGCTCGACCGGATCAAGCTCGACCGCAGCCTGATCGAACATATCGCCGCGGACGCCGATGCACGCATCATCGCACAGGCGGTGATCGGGCTGATCCACGGCCTTGGCTGCCAGGCGGTCGGCGAGGGGGTCGAGACGCAGGCGCAGGCCGATATCCTGCGTATCATCGGCTGCGACGTGATCCAGGGCTATGCCATCGCCCAACCGATGAACGAAGCCGCCTTTCTCGCCTGGAGCAAGGGCGAAGTGCGCTGGGCGGCGGTCGGCTGAACCGCGCACCCGCGCAACGACCGCACGCTGTCCTACAATAACCATATCGGTTAAATACGCGGACATGCAGAACCTCGTCCCCACCGCTCGCCCGGTGCTCGCGTTCGAGCCCGTTCCCCGCAAATATCGCTATGACGGCTGGACGCCCGAGCGGCAGCACGGCTTCATTGCCGCGCTCGCCGAAACCGGATCGGTCACCGCCGCCGCCCGGCGCATCAACATGAGCGCGGAGGGGGCCTATTACCTCCGCCGACAACCGGGGGCAGACGGCTTCCGCGCCGCGTGGCTCGCCGCGCTCGATCACGGGGTGCAGCGCCTGGTCGATGTCGCGATCGAACGCGCGATCGAGGGCGTGCCCGTCCCGGTCTTCCACAAGGGCGAGCAGGTCGGCGAACGCCGCTGGTATAATGACCGGCTGACGATGTTCATCCTGCGCCACCATCTGACCGATCGCTATGGCGGGCCCGGCCTCGCCCCTGGCACGCGCAACCGCGCGACGATCGAGCGCGAGGCCGCCGAGAATTGCCCGGTGTGCAAGGCGCGCAACCCGGCCTCCATGTCCGAGGCGGACCGCGCGCGCGCCGGTGCCGAGCGCCATGACGATTTCATGCGGCACTATACCAATAAGGTTAAAGCCGAGCGCCAGGCGCGCTTGCGCGGCGACATCGTCGGTGCCGATTTCGCTCTGCGCCAGTTGACCGAAATCGAGTTCATCTTCTGCGTGATCGACCGGCCCGACGCGATCGTCGCGTTCTGGAACGACATGTTCCTGCATCTCGATGATCCCGACCCGGCGGCAGGCACCGAGGATTCCTTCGCGGCGCGGCGCGCCTTGCTCAAACAGGCGCGCGAGGCGGTGTGGGCGCAGGACGCCATGCTGCGTCCCGCGCCGATGACGCGGCGCGGCCTGTCGAGCGCCATTGCCAGCGGCGCGACGCTCGACGCGCGCAGGACAGCCCGAAAGGAAGCCTGCACCCAAATGGCCGCCGCCCAGGCGCAATGGGAAGCCGCCGCGACCGAGGATGGCTGGCGGGCTTGGTGTGCGCGGGAGGGGTAGCATTCGTCTCGGTCCGCCATGCCGGCCGAGGGGACTCAGGCCGTGAAACTCTCCATTTCATAGCGATAGCGCCGATCTTCTTTGTAGAGGATCACGCGTCCCGGGAAAACGGTGGTGCGCCACCCTACGGGAAGCGCTTTCATGATTTTGATGAGGAGCGTTCGGGTCGTGTCGTCGTCGGTGACCTCAATGATCTCAGCATTTCGCTGATCGATATGCCCCTTTCGGTAGCTGATATACTTGTCATCAGTTCCGGGCTTCAGATCTGTCTCGTAGCGCAGATCATAAGGCAAATGCTGCTTCAGAGCGATTAGTAGCAGGAGCGGCAAATAGCGACCCGGCCGGACCAGATGAAGCGGACGGTCGATGTTGATTGGGTAAGAAATATCGAAATCGGCGGGTTGCTGACCTTCTCGATTGTGTCCGGGGTCATTCGAACCAAAACCGCTGTCATTCCAAGCGAGCGCTTTGCCGTCGGCTTTTCGCATAGCATCGATGAGAATTGCCTCGACGTCGAAGTTCGAAAAGACGAGAATCCGGATGGCCTTAAACGCGATTTTCGAAGGGTCGAGATTGCGCCGATTTTGGATCGTAAAGGCATGTCGGTTCAGTCGATCGCGAAAGCCGTGACGCGTGTCCGTCTTGCCCGCATAAACGGGATAGCCGTCGACGAACAAGACATACGCACCTTTGGCACCCTCGGGTATGCTATTAACCGCAGCCGCAGTGAGGGGTGCCAGATCGATCGCCGCGATGACTTCTGGAAGCTCTGTGCGTAACACCTTCTCTATGTCGATTTCGTACTCGACATAGCCCTTGTGTTCGGGGTCGATTATCGTTGCAGCTGCGGTTTGCGATTCGGTCACGCCGCCATTGGCAGCTTCGAGCGGGTCTTCGTCAAGATGTGCGCTGTCCAACGACCCACAGCCTCTGCAAGCTCGCATGGAACGGCATTACCGAGTTGTCGCATGCTTTCACTCCAACTGCGCGGGAATTCGTAGTCATCCGGCAGGCCTTGAAGACGAGCCGCCTCCCGCGTGCTGAAATACCGTACTCCCCCATCTGGAAGTACCATCATGTTTTCCCCGCCGGGCACCCCGTGGTCTCCGGCTTTAAGTGCCTTGGCAGGTTGGTCGAGCAAGCTGCCCGTATGCCCCTTATAAATCTTGGCGCCGGGTTGAAATACGTGATTGTTCATACCGTTGGGTTCGCCCAAGCCCGTCAGCTTATCCCGCACCGTGACCCAGCGTTTGGCGTTCGGCTCTATACCGTTTTTCCGTAAACGGTGTACCGCCCCGGCATCGATCGCTTCGTAGGAATCGAGGGATCGTTTTATCTTATGCTGCTTCCAATACTCGCCCGTTACAAACTGATCCCATAGCAGTCGGTCGCGCGAATGACTTGGGTCAAGCACCGGAATCTCGCCATTGACTACATCCGAACGGAAACCGGCGATCACAACGCGGTGCCGCTTTTGCGCTGCGCCATAGTCGGCCGCATTCAACTGGACGACCCGAACCTGGTAATGAAGGTCGGTGGTCGGCTTGGTCAGCCGTTGCACGATAGAGTTCAGATAGCTCGCAAACTTCGGTCGCGCGATGCCACGCACGTTTTCAAACAGAAAGCTGCTAGGGCGGATTTCGCGAACTGCGCGAATTGCCTGCGGCCACATGTCACGGTGATCGTCGTCGCCACGATGTTTCCCGCCGATGCTAAAGGGCTGGCATGGCGGGCCGCCCGCGACCAGATCGGCCCCTGCATAACTCCGCCAATCAATCTCCCGCACGTCTTTGCGAACAATCGGCCAATGCTTGACGTGTTCAACGCCCTTCGACCGATTGTGAAGGACAGTTTCGACGGCATCACGGTTCCATTCAACCATGAGCTTGTGGCAAAAGCCCGCTTGGGCAAGGCCGAATCCCAAGCCCCCGCAACCGGTGAACAGTTCAACGCTGTGCACGAGCCCAAACCCCTTTCCTGATCGATCCTATCCAACCTGGCGCGATATCGATCGCATTCTGCTCCAGCGTCAGCAAATCCAAATTCCTTTGCCGCGCCAATTTCTAACCGGCCTTGCATGGCCAATTTTTGGCACATGTTCGGCCTATGTTCTACCGAAAATAATGCCAAAACGGATCGATTTTTCGATTGGGCTAATTCGATTGGGCTAAAATGCGCGACCTCCCAGCCAACGCTACCCCTCATCCCCCATCCGCAGCGCCGCAATAAACGCCTCCTGCGGGATGCTCACGCTCCCATATTCGCGCATCTTGAGCTTGCCCTTCTTTTGCTTGTCGAGCAGCTTGCGCTTGCGGCTGGCGTCGCCGCCATAGCATTTCGCGGTCACGTCCTTGCGCATCGCGCTGATCGTCTCGCGCGCGATCACCTTGCCGCCGATCGCGGCCTGGATCGGGATCTTGAACAAATGGCGCGGGATCAGGTCCTTCAAGCGCTCGACCATGCCGCGCCCGCGCACCTCGGCGGTGCCGCGGTGGACGATCATCGACAGCGCGTCGACCGGCTCTTCGTTGACGAGGATGCTCATCTTGACGAGGTCGCCCTCGCGCTTGCCGATCTGGGTGTAATCGAAGCTGGCATAGCCCTTGGAGAGCGACTTCAGCCGGTCGTAGAAATCGAACACGACTTCGTTGAGCGGCAGCTCATAGGTCGCCTGTGCGCGGCCGCCGACATAGGTCAGGTCCTTCTGGATGCCGCGACGGTCCTGGCAGAGTTTCAGCACGCTGCCGAGATATTCGTCGGGGACATAGATCACCGCCTGGATCCACGGCTCGGAAATGCTTTCGATTTTGTTGGGATCGGGCATGTCGGCGGGGTTGTGCAGCTCGATCGTGCCGCCGCCATGCGTCAGCTCGAGTTCGTACACCACCGACGGTGCGGTGGTGATGAGGTCGAGGTCGTACTCGCGCGTGAGGCGCTCCTGGATGATTTCGAGGTGGAGGAGCCCGAGGAAGCCGCAGCGGAAGCCGAAGCCGAGCGCGGCGCTGGTTTCCATCTCGAACGAGAAGCTCGCGTCGTTGAGGCGCAGCTTGCTGATGCTTTCGCGCAGTTTCTCGAAATCGTTCGCGTCGACCGGGAACAGGCCGCAGAACACCACCGGCTGGACTTCCTTGAAACCCGGCAGTGCCTCGGCGGCGGGGCGCTTGGCGTCGGTGATGGTGTCGCCGACGCGGGTCTGCGCGACTTCCTTGATCTGTGCGGTGATGAAGCCGATTTCGCCGGGGCCGAGATCGGTCAGTTGCTCGATCTTGGGGCGGAAGCAGCCGACGCGGTCGACCAGATGGAGCGTGCCCGCCTGCATGAACTTGATCTGCTGGCCTTTTTTCAGCACGCCCGCCATCACGCGCACCAGGATGACGACGCCGAGATAGGGGTCGTACCAGCTATCGACCAGCATGGCTTTGAGCGGCGCATCGGCATCGCCCTTGGGCGGCGGGATGCGGGTGACGATCGCTTCGAGGACTTCGGCGATGCCGATCCCGGCCTTGGCGCTGGTCAGCACCGCCTGGCTCGCGTCGAGGCCGATCACTTCCTCGATCTCGGCCTTGACCTTGTCGGGGTCGGCGGCGGGGAGATCGATCTTGTTGATGACGGGCACGATCTCATGATCATGCTCGATCGACTGATAGACGTTGGCGAGCGTCTGCGCCTCGACGCCTTGCGCGGCATCGACCACCAGCAGCGCGCCTTCGCACGCGGCGAGGCTGCGGCTCACTTCATAGGCGAAGTCGACATGGCCCGGCGTGTCCATCAGGTTGAGGACGTATTCGATGCCGTCCTTGGCGGTGTAGCGCAGGCGCACGGTCTGCGCCTTGATGGTGATCCCACGTTCCTTCTCAATGTCCATATTATCAAGGACTTGTTCGGACATTTCGCGGTCGCTGAGGCCGCCGGTCGCCTGAATCAGGCGATCGGCAAGCGTCGACTTGCCATGATCGATATGGGCGATGATGCTGAAATTGCGGATGGTCTGAAGAGGGGTCACGAATTCGCCCGGTTGTGTGCTGGAAACAGAAGAGGGGGCCATAGCATCGCCTGCACGCCTGCACAAAGCCCGTCATCATCGCGGTCATCTCTATGCCGCCTGACGCAAATCGGATATCGAGCCAGCGTAACGACTCTAAGCGGGGGCAGGGTATGTCGAAAATCGTGACCGGGATGGCGATGGCAGCGATCATCGGGAGCATGCCGATGCAGGTCGCCGCGCAGCGACTGGCCAAGCCCTCGGGCACCCAGAAGCTGCAAGAAGCGACGATGAACGACGTGCCGCATTGCGCGCGCAAGCATGGCACGATCTCGATCGTCGACGGCGACGATTCGCGCGGCTGGACGCAATACAACCTCGCGCCGCCGCAGAAGCTGCTCAAGGTGCTGGTACAGCGTTCGGGCTGCTTCAACATCGTCGATCGCGGCAGCGGCTTGCAGGCAGCACAGCGCGAGCGCGATATCGGCGGCGATCTCGGGCTGCAGCGCGGTTCCAATGTCGGCCAGGGCCAGATCAAGGCCGCCGACTATGTCCTCCAGGCCGAAGTGCAGGGTGCCAATAGCAACGCTAGCGGCAGTGGTGTCGCAGCCGGGCTCGGCGGTCTGATCGGCGGACCGATCGGCGGAATCGTCGGCGGCGTGCGCAGCCGGAAGATGGAAGCCAATGTCGTGCTGTCGATCACCAATGTGCGCACCACCGAAACGCTGGCGACCGAGGACGGCTATGCCGCCAAGAACAGCCTCAGCTTCGGCGGCGGTGGCGGCGTATTCGGCGGCGTCGCAGGCGGCGGGGTGATCGGCGGCGGCTATGACAATACCGATATCGGCCGGATCGTAACGCTGGCGTTCATCCAGGCCTATGCGAAGCTGGTCAACGATCTCGGCTACGTGACGCCGGGTGACACCGGCACGGCCGAAGCCGCGCCTGCCAAGACCTTCACCGCGCAAGGCCCGCTGGCCTTGCGCTCGGCGGCCAGCGCGACCGGCCGTGTGCTGCGCACCTTGCCCGCCGGTGCGATCGTCTACCCGACCGGCAACAAGAATGGCCTGTGGTGGGAAGTCGCCGACGAGAATGACAATGTCGGCTGGGTGCTCAACACCAAGCTCGCGCCGTCGCGCTAACGGGCGGGCTGGCGGCGGCCGGGGCGGCGGGCTAGGGTGAGGGATCGTTTTAGGAGACGTCGCCATGAAGTTTGCCATCCCGTTTGTCGCCGCCAGCCTCGCGCTTGGCTTTGCTACCCCTGCCATGGCCGCGCTGAAGGTTGGCGATACCGCACCGAATTTCACCACCGAAGCCGCGCTTGGCGGCAAGACGCATAGCTTTACGCTGGCGACCGCGCTCAAGAAGGGGCCGGTGGTGCTGTATTTCTTCCCCGCCGCCTTCACCTCGGGCTGCACCGCGGAGGCGCATGCCTTTGCCGAGGCGGCGGCCGATTTCGAGAAGCAGGGTGCCACGCTGATCGGCCTGACGGCGGGTAATGCCGAGCGAATCAAGGAATTCTCATCGGTCGAATGCCGCGACAAATTCCCGGTCGGGCTCGCCACGCCTGCAACGATCTCGGGCTATGACGTCGCGCTGCCGCAAAAGGCCGGCTGGACCAACCGCACCTCCTATGTGATCGGCACCAACGGCAAGATCGCTTACGTGCTGTCCGAGATGAAGCCCGAGGGGCACATCACCGGGACCTTGGCGGCAGTGAAGGCGCTCAAAGCGAAGAAGGGCTGAGCGAGGCGGGATTGGGAGTGGCGGGGTGCCCCCCGACCGAGGCGAGCGCAGCGAGCGCCGCCGCGAGACGGTCGGGGCCGCGCCCGCCCACAAGCACATAGGCCAGGCCGCGCCGCTCCAGCTCGGCACGTGACAGGTCGAAGAAGCGCTGCCGCTCCGCCGTACTGCCGAACAGGCGCGTACCATCGTCGATCCACGGTAAGTCGATGTCGAGCAGCAGGTACAGGTCGGCGGTGTTGTGCCACGCGTCGAACCACGGGTCGCGGGTGCCGAACAGCATGTCGGCCCACACCGCCGTCATCAGCGGATCTGTATCGAGGAATAAAGGGTCAGCACCGGTAGCGCGCGCGGCCTGTGTCATCGCATCGTGCGTTTGGGCAATCTCGACCAGATCGGCCATGGTGAAATCGGTGCCGTGCTGTTCGGCGAAGGTGCGGCCATATTCGGGGACGAACACCGTCGCATAATGCGCGGCAAGCTGTTCGATCAGCGTCGATTTGCCCGTGCTTTCGGGCCCGTGCAGGCAAATCACGGTCATGCGGGGGCGGTCCGTCGCGCGACCCGCTGCCAGTCGAACAGACCCCAGATCGCCAGTGCCAGGAAGATCGCGTAGAGCAGCATCGTCAGCCACAATCCCTTGGCGGCATAGAGGCCGACCGAGCCGATATCGACTGCGATCCACAGCCACCAGCTTTCGACCACACGGCGCGATTGCAAAATCTGCGCGGCGACGCTCATCGCAGCAAGCGTCGCATCGGCCCAGGGGAAGGAGGCGTCGGTGAAGCGGTGCATTGCATATCCCCACAGCGCCGCTGCGGCCAGACACCCGATCGTCCAGGTCAATCGAGCGCGGTTCGTCAAAAGCCCGACCGTCACTTCACCCGCAGCCGCGCGGGCGCGGGACCAGTTCCACCAGCCATAGATTTGCACGACGAAGAAAAACACCTGCAGCAAAGCATCGCTGTAGAGTCGTGTATGGAGAAAGATGACCGCGTAGAGAGTGACCATCGCGAGGCCGAAGACATAGTTCCAGATGCTGCGCAAAACGACCAGCGTGACATTGGCCAGTCCGAGCAGGAACGCGACAATTTCGAGAGCGGTCATGGCGCGGAGCGGTAGCAGTGGGAGATGCCACGCGTCGAGCATGGATGCGCAAAGGGCCGCCCGGTCACCCGAACGGCCCGCTGGCTTAACGCGATATCCCGCTCAGAAGGCGATCTTGACCGTCGCGCGGTAGCTTTGGTTGGAGATGTCGGTCCGACCGGCTGTCGTATCCGCCCCGATGGACAGCGTGACGTCCTTGGTCGCGTAGGACAGGCCGCCGCCGATCTCGCCCCAGTCTTTGTCTTGCGCAGCCAGTGCGAAGGATGCGTTGGGGCCAACGCCGCCGACGAAATTCGCACCGAAGGCGCTCGGCTGGTCGCGGAACGCATGCACATAATAAGCGGACAGATAGGGCTTGAGGATCTTGCCGCCGCTCAGGTTGACACCGCCCAATGCCTGAACGCTGTTCGAGGGTAGCGGCGCGATCCGCAGCGCGGTGCCCCCGCCGGTCTCATTCGTACCCGCCCAGTCGATCTGCCCTGCGCGCAGTGCGGCGCGCGGCGTGATCTTCAGGCCGCCCCCGACGCTTATGTCATATCCCAGCCCGAGCTGCGTCGAATAGGTCAGCGAGCTTTCGTGCCCACGCAGCGTGAAGGGCGTTCCGACCAGGGAAACGCTGCGGCGCGTTGCCGTATCGAGGAAGCCCAGGCTCGCCTGAACATCGAACGTGAGCGGCCCTGCAAGCGCGATTTTGCCATAGGCGCTGGTCTGGAACAGGTCCGCCCGGGCATATTGGCCGCCGGTCGTGGAGCCGCTCGCGTTGGTGTAGGAGAAGGACATGCCGACGGCGGTACGGCTGTCGAGTTCGCCTTCGATGCCGCCGACGACGTAGAACCCGTCAAAGGTGTCGCGCGCGCCGAGCGGAACGGCGGTGGGCATTGGGCGGCTGTTGCCGTTGAGATAGCCTGCCGCGATGTAACCGTTGACGGTTTCGGGCAGCTTGCCCGGGCGCAGCGCCGTATCGTTTGCAGCGAGGGCAGCGCCACTGGCGACGACATCTCCCGACGCGCGGCTCGCCGCGAAGACGAGCGGATTGCCGATGATCGCGAGCGTCCCGTCAAGGTCGCCATGATCGAGATTGGCCAAGCGGGTGGCGGTGAACCGCTGCATATTGTCCACCGCGAGCGTGCCGAGCGCGCGCTTCAGCGTCTGCTCGCGCGGGGCAAGGCTGTCGAGCGTACCTTGGATCGTGGCCGCGTTCTGCAGATCGAGCGGGCCATAAACACCGGCATAGGTGTTGTAGATGCTGCGGTTCTGGTCGAGCAATTGCGCATAAGCGCGCTGCACCGGCGAACTGCCAACGACGTTTGCATACAATCCAGCGTCGATCGCCACCTGCACCGCATTGGCGGAATAGATGAAGCGCGGGGTGAGGATCGCGCTGAGCGCGGTCGGGGCCGCATAGGTGCCGGTCACGCCGCCTTGCGCGGTCAGGATCGTATAGACATCGCCATAGCGAATCGTGTGGCCCGCGACGGGCGCGAAGCCAACGATGCCGCCAACGCTCGCAGCACCTGTGACCGCGAGTTTATCGGAGGTATTTGCCGGTCCAAGGTCGATGAACTGCACCGTTCCCGAGGACAGGATCAAATTGCCGCCGAAGGTGATGGTGCCAATGGTACCGGCCGTGCCGGGCATGATCATGCCGCTCACGCTGGTGAAGAACGGCGCGTTGAAGCGCCCCGCACCGGTGATACCGCCGGTCAGCAACAGATAGTCGCCAACCGAGGTGACCGTGCCGTTATTGGTGACGAGACCCTGCAATTGATTGATGTTGATCAGGCTGGTCAACGAAGCGCCGCTGTTGACGGTCAGTTTGGCGGCAGTGCCATTGAGCGTTAGGCGGTCGATCGTCACGGCCGATCCGAGCGTGGTGGTGCCGGCCGCGGCCAACGTCACGTCGAAATAGCGTGCGTTGATCTGATTCACCGAGTCGGGATTGATATTGTTCGGCACGAAGTTGGTTGCCCCGGGCAAGCCATTGGCGAGCGTCGCGGCGGGGAGGGCGGTCGAGCTGGCGGTGGTGCCGGGAACTGGGTTGGTGACCGCGACGCCGTGGTCATAATAGACGCCGGTCTTCACGTCATAGCAGACGTCATAGGCGAAATTGGGTTCCTGATCGCAGATCTGGCCGAATTTGCCCGATGTACCGGTGGTGCCCTGACCTGCCGTGGTGGGCACGCCGTTGACCAGCGCGCCGTTGACGATGACGTTATAGGCGGGGTCGAGGTTGGTCACCCAATGCGTTGGGTCGGTCCAATTGCCGTCGCCCGCAAGCGTGCTGACGTAGCGATAGGGATTGGCGGCCGCGATATAGTCCCAATACAGATAAAGCGGCTGGTAGAAGGCGCTGGTGCCGTAGCTGCCGGACGGCTGCGCACTGAAATAGCGCGTCCCGCCCGAGAGCACTGCGATCACCAGTTGCTTGGCATAAGTGCGGTCGAGGATCAGCGGACCGCCCGAATCGCCGGGTCCGGTAATCCCTTCTCCAGACAGGGCGTTATCCTTGAAGATATTGAAGTCGAAACCGTTGGTGCGGCTGTTCGGTGCTCCGCTGCTGTCGAAGTCGATCTGATAGAGATTCTGGGGGCGACCCCGTGGCGCGATGCCGAACAGGCCGATATCGATATCGTCGAGCGACCCGAGCAAGCCCAAATAATTCTCTGCCAAGCGCCGCCGATAGTCGACGCCGACCGAAGCGCCGCTGGTCGCGGTCCCGGTATTGCCATAGCCGGCGATGGCCACGTGATAGCCGGTGCCGGTCGTGTCGCTGATCGAGGTGGGGGCGGGCAGTGCAGAGAATAGCAGCGCCCAGGTCGGCACATTCGCTGCGGGCGTATCGAGCGAAGCGACGGCGACGTCTGCCTGCAGGAAGTTGTTTGCCAGCCCCAGATCAAGCGAGTGCGCGTTATATTGCACCTGATTGACGTTATAGAGATAGTCCGTGATCGAGGTCAGATACTTGGCACCGCCCGCGGTGCCATTGAGCCAGTGCCCGAAAGCCGAATTGCCCGCGAGATTGTTGTTCGTCTGAAAGCCGAACGCGATCGGCAACTGGCCAGTACCGGTGCCGTAACCCCAGGGGTTCATAGCCGTGCCCGTCGGGCTCTCATTGACGCAGTGCGCCGCGAAAATGACGGTGCGCGGGTTGATCAGCGTGCCGGTGCACAGGCCGATAAAGCCGTTCTTCTGATCGATGATCATCTGCCCGATGCCGGTGACGTTGGTCGGGTCGCGGTCGGTCACCGATGTGCCGGGCGGCGCGATGACAATGCTGGGATCCGAAACGGGCGGCACCGCGATATTGGTCTGCGGTTCAAGAACGTAGCTCGCAGGGCCGACACCCACCGGTGTGTCGTTGAGCGTAGCGGCCTGCGTCGCGCCAGCGGCGACAAGCGACCAAGTTGCGGCGGACGCGAGAAGGACTGCTCGCGCAGCAGGCGCACGTTTACCAAGCTCGACCATGATAGACTCCCCCGTTTGGCGCTGCCCCTGCCGCGCCGTATTGGGAGGGAGGCTAAATACCCGTTATCAAAAGCTCAAGGCGTGGAAGGCCCGTAACGGGCGCATTTTGTAATATTTCAAGATAATTACAGCGTGTTGCGCTAATGCAACATTGATCGAGTTTATGGGGCACGCCACGATCGATTGTACCTGCCTGGACGGCAATTTTCAGCCGGCGGCGGATCATCATGACATCGGGGAATATGGGGGGACGCCAGGGCAGCCTTCAACGGCAAGTGCCCGCTTCGTTCCAGCAATGGTCGGGGCGATAGGATTCGAACCTACGACCCCTGGACCCCGAGACCAGTGCGCTACCAGACTGCGCCACGCCCCGACACATTGCAGGGCGCAGCGCGTAGCCGCAGGGCGCGGCGGTAGCAAGTCAAAAAAATGCCACGCAGGCGGATCGCGCGTCTGCCGCGGCTCAAAGGAGCACGGCGAGCATCTCGTCGATCGTCGCGAATTTCTCACGGGGGGCACCCTGACGCGCGCGCGCGACCTCCGCCGCCTCGATCTTTTGCCAATCGCGGAAGGTCACGATCTCGACACCGCGCTGTGCGAGCAATTCATCAAGATCGATGCGCCCGCGCTTGCCACTGTCGGCCGGAATGTCCGCAGCGATGAGCTCTGCGATGGCGAAACCGTCGGGGCGGTTGGTGCCGATCGTGCCAGTTGGACCGCGACGGGCCCATCCGACCGCGTAAAGCCCCGGCGCGATCCGTCCCTCGACATTGGCGAAGCGCCCGAGCTTCTCGTCATATGGCACCCCGGCGATCGGCGGCGTGCGATAGCCGATACAGCTGACGACCAGGCCAGCGGGGACCGCATAGGTGTCGCCGGTGTCGCGCACGTTCCCAAGATCATCGATCATGGTGCGGGCGACGATAACCCGTTCCGCGACACCGGTGCCCTCGATACGAAGTGGACGGGCGAAAAAATCGAAGACGATGTGGACCGGCTTGTCGTCCTTCCGCTCGGCAAAAGCCCTCAGGTGAGCGATCGATTTCCGCAGGCCCGGGTCCAGCGCCGCGTCGCTTTCGGGCGAGGGAAGGTCGGAGGGATCCACAACAGGGAGCGCCCGCGAAAGATGGGCAAGCTCGCCGAGCTCCTTCGGGGTCATCGCGATCTGCTGCGGTCCGCGCCTCGAGAGCACGGTGATCGTGGCCAATTCTGTCTCGCGCAATCGTCCAAGCGCGTGGGCGGCGATGTCCGATCCGGCAAACTCGTCCTCGGCTTTTGCGAGAATGCGAGCAACGTCGAGCGCGACATTGCCGGCCCCGATGACCACCGCATCGCCGCGGGTGAGCGGCGGATCGAGGTCGGCAAAGTCGGGATGGCCGTTGTACCAGCCGACAAAGGCGGCCGATCCGATGACGCCGGGCAGGCCGTCGCCCGGTACGCCGAGCGGCTTATCCGCCGGTGCCCCGGTGGCGAGGATGACGGCATCGTAACGATCGAGCAATTCGCCAATGGAGACGTCGCTTCCCACCGTGACGTTGCCGACAAACCGCACCGTGTCGCTCAACGCGACCGTTTCATAGCGTCGGGCCACGCCTTTGATCGATTGATGGTCGGGGGCAACGCCGCTGCGGATCAAACCATAGGGTACCGGCAAACGATCGATGATATCGACGCGTGCAGCATCGCCGAACGTCTTTTGACAGCCTTCCGCGCTATAATAACCCGCAGGGCCTGAGCCGATGATCGCAATGTGGCGCATTGGGGCTCTCCTATGGGGGATATCCTAGCGTGGGGTTCGCTGACGGCAAGGTGCGCCGGCACTCTAGCCTTTGGACCGAAGATAACGATAGAGTTACGAATGACATGAATGTCATGTTGGCGTCGCGTTTAGGCCATGCGAAGGGGCCGATGCGATCATGACGATTTTACCCGAGGACAGGAATTCCATGAGCAGTGCCCCCGTTTTCTACGATGCCTCGGGGCGCCGTCGGCGGCGTTTCGCGGTGGCGGTGACGGCGTTTGTGCTGTTGATCGTGGTGGCGATTGCCGCGCTCGGGGTTTCTATCGGGGCTGTGCCGCGCGCGCCCTTGTTGCCGGTCGAGGCCGAGCACGCCGCGTTGACCAAGCTGCCGCCGCCGCATGAGCCGCTGCTGAAGCGCGCGCGGCATGATTTGAACGACTATGCCCGGCTGCTCGGCGCGCGTCCGCGCGGGGTTGGGGTCGATCAGCCATTGGCGATCGCGTTTCATGCGCCTTGGGACGAGTCCTCGGCGGCATCCCTCCGTCGCAATATCGCTGAGCTTGACTGGCTGATTCCGGGCTGGGTTTCGGTCACTGGCGCGGATCATAAGGTCACTGTGTTTCGGGATGTTGCGGGGCGGGAGATCATCAACCGGTCGCCACATCGCCCCCTGATCTTGCCGATGATCCAGAATGCGGTGAACGGCAATTGGGATCCGCGCGGCATGGAGGCGTTGTTGCGGGCACCGGCGCAACGCAAGGCGTTGCTGGACAAGCTCGAACCCTGGCTGGCGGCCAACCATGCGGGCGGCGCGTTTTTCGATTTCGAAGAGCTTACGCCCAGGGGGCAGGCCGACTTTCGCACGTTCCTGGCCGAGGCGCGGGCGCGTTTTATCAAGCACAGCTGGGTGATCGCGATCGCTGTGCCGATCGGCGAAGCCGATGGGCAGAATGGCTGGAATATGCAGGCATTCGCCCCCGTGGTCGATCGTATCTTCCTGATGGCCTATGACGAGCATGAAGTCGGCGGCGCAGCAGGGCCAATTGCGTCGCAAGCGTGGTTTGAACAGTCTGTCGCAAGAGCGGCGCATGGCCTGCCGCGCAGCAAGGTCGTCGTCGCGATCGGCAGCTATGCCTATAACTGGCACGATCATACCGGGGAGCCGCTCGCGATCGACGAAGCGTGGGAAACCGCGCGGGAATCGAGCGCAATGCCCGTGTTCGACAGGGCCAGCGGCAATACCGGCTTTGCCTATCAGGAAAACGGCAGTCGTCACGAGGTGTGGATGCTGGATGCGGCCTCGGCCTACAACCAGTTGCGCTTTCTGGCGCGATCGGGGCTGGACGGGGTCGCGGTCTGGCGCTTGGGATCGGAGGATCCCGGACTCTGGTCGATCTTCGGCCGCTCGCACCGAACCTTGCCCCCTGCGTCCGTCATCGAGAAAATCCCCGCCGGGACCGACGTCGACATTGATGGCAGCGGTGAGATCCTGAAGATCGCAGGTGTGCCCGTGCAGGGCGTGCGGCGCGTCCAGACCAACAAGGACGGCGCGATCACGAATGTCGTGTTCGAAACCTTACCCTCGCCCTACATCGTCGCGCGCACCGGGTATAAGCCGGGGCTTGTCGCGCTGACCTTCGACGACGGGCCCGACCCGACCTGGACCCCCAAGGTGCTCGACATCCTGAAAGAAAAGAAGGTACCCGGTACCTTCTTCATCGTCGGCGAAAACGCGCTAACCCAGCGGCCGTTGCTCGAACGCATGGTCCGCGAAGGCCATGAAATCGGCAGCCACACCTATACGCATCCCAATCTGGCGGGTGCCTCGCTTGCCGAGACGACCTTTCAGCTCAACACCACGCAGCGCCTGTTCCAGGCGTTTACCGGGCATTCGCTCCGCCTGTTCCGCGCACCGTATTTTGGCGACGCCGAGCCAACCACCGCCGACGAAATCGATCCGGCGCTGCAGGCGCAGGATCGGGGGTATATCTCGGTCGGGCTGCACGTCGATCCGGGTGATTGGAAGCGCCCGGGCGTCCAGAATATCATCGATTCGACGGTGGCGCAGGTAACCGACCCCACGGCCAAGTGCGACCCCACCAATCCCGAGCCGCAGTGCAGCCGCAACATCGTGCTGCTCCACGACGCCGGTGGAGATCGTTCTCAGACGGTTGAGGCGCTGCCGCAGATCATCGATCAGTTGCGCGCCAGGGGGTACACCTTCGTGCCCGTGTCGACGTTGGCCGGCATCCCGCGCGATGTGGTGATGCCGAAGCTGTCCGCGAGTGATCAAGCAGCCGCGGCGACCGATCTGTTCATCTTCAGCGCGCTCGGCGCGATCGTCATCGGGCTAGGGTGGATCTTCTTTCTTGCCATTACGATCGGTATCGCGCGCGCGGTGATCCTCTCGGCGCTGGCGCTGATTCAGGCCCGACGCGAGAGCCGGACGATCTTCCCCGAGATCGACCCGACGCGTTTCGTTACCGTGATGATCCCTGCGTTCAACGAGGAATTGGTGATCGAGCGCGCGGTGCGCGGTGTGCTCGCCTCGACCGATGTGCGCGTCGAAGTCATCGTGATCGATGATGGATCGAGCGATGAGACCAGCGAGGTCGTCGCGTCGGCGTTTGCGCAAGACCCGCGCGTGAAGCTGTTAACGCTCGAAAATGGCGGGAAGGCGCGGGCGCTCAACCACGCCCTCGCGCTGGCAACGGGCGAGATCGTAATCGCGCTCGACGCCGATACCCAGTTCGAGCCAACCACGATCGCCCGGCTCGCGCGCTGGTTCGCCGACCCAAAGATCGGCGCGGTGGCGGGCAATGCCAAGGTTGGCAACCGCGTGAACCTGCTGACCAAATTCCAGGCGGTCGAATATATCACTGCGCAGAATCTCGAGCGTCGGGCGCTGGCGCGGCTTGATGCGATGACGGTGGTGCCAGGCGCGGTCGGTGCATGGCGGCTTGCCGCGATCCAGCAGGTCGGCGGCTATCCCGATGACACGCTGGCTGAGGATCAGGATCTCACCATCGCGATCCAGCGGGCGGGCTGGAAGGTGACCTATGACCAATATGCCATCGCCTGGACCGAATCGCCCGAGACGGTGAAGGGGCTGGCCAAGCAACGCTTCCGCTGGGCGTTCGGCACGCTGCAATGCCTGTGGAAGCACGGCATCATCATCGCGACGGGCAAGCCGCGCGGGCTTGCCCGGGTCGGCTTGCCGCAGGCGATCCTGTTCCAGATCGTGTTCGCCGCGATTTCGCCGATCATCGATCTGGCGCTGATCGTCAGCTTCGTGACGACGTATCTGGCCGTGCAGGCGCATGGCTGGGCGCAGACCCAGCACGATGTCGAGAAGATGCTGATCTACTGGCTGGTGTTCACTGCGATCGATCTGCTCGCGGCGACCGTGGCGTTCGCGCTGGAGCGGCGGGAGAATTGGCGGTTGCTGTGGCTGCTGATCCCGCAGCGCATCGGCTATCGCCAGATCATGTATTACGTCGTGATCAAGGCCATTGCGCAGGCCTTGCGCGGCCCGCGCGTCGGCTGGGGCAAATTGGTGCGCACCGGGCGCGTGCAGGCGGGGTAGCGCGCGGGCGGGAGGGTTTTGCTATATGCGCGTCGATATAGCTATCGTATGGACGGGCCATGAAACGCCTCCTGCTCCTGTTGCTATTTCTGACCGGGATTGCCCCCGCGGTGGCGAGACCTCAGTCGCAAGGACCGTTGGTGCTGGCCGCAGCCAGCCTGCAGGAGGCAATGACTGCAGCGGGGCACGCCTGGGCGGCGCAGGGCCATGCCGAACCCGTGCTGTCCTTCGCCGCCTCCTCGGCGCTCGCGCGCCAGATCACGGCTGGCGCACCTGCCGACCTGTTCGTTTCGGCGGACCAGGCATGGATGGATGATGTCGCAGCCAAGGGGCTGCTGGTGCAGGGCACCCGCGCGCCCTTTCTCGGCAATCGGCTGGTGATCGTCGCGGCCGTGGGCAACCCGGTGAAGGTGCCGCTGGCCCCGGCAGCGCTCGCGCGGCTGCTGGCGGCAGGGCCGCTGGCGATGGCGGACCCCGACAGCGTGCCGGCCGGGCGCTACGGCAAGGCCGCGCTCACCGCGCTTGGCGTGTGGGCGCAGGTGCAACCGCATGTCGTCTCCGGGGACAGCGTACGCGCCGCGCTGGCGCTGGTCGAGCGTGGGGCGGCACCGCTCGGCATTGTTTACGCGACCGATGCGCGTGCCTCGTCCGCCGTCCGGATCGCAGGCGTGTTCCCGCCGCGCAGTTATCCGCCGATCACCTATCCGCTGGCGCGCCTGAAAAGCTCGACGAACCGCGAGGCGGAGGGGTTCCGCCGCTTTCTGCTGTCGCGCAGCGGCCGGGCGATCTTCGCGCGCTTCGGCTTCAGCGCGCGGTAATGCTCACCTCAGAGGAATGGGGCATCGTCCTGCTGTCGTTGCAGGTCGGCGCGGTGGCGATGGCGGCGACGCTGCCGGTGGCCTTTACGCTGGCCTGGATACTGGCGCGGGTGCGCTTTCCGGGCAAGGTGCTGCTTGATGCAGCGGTGCATTTGCCGCTGGTGGTGCCGCCGGTGGTGACGGGCTGGGTGCTGTTGCTGGCCTTTGCCCCGCGCGGGGTGATCGGCGCACCGCTCGAGGCGCTGTTCGGGGTGTCGGTGCTGTTCCGCTGGACCGGGGCGGCGATTGCGGCGGCGGTGATGGCGCTGCCGCTGACGGTGCGCGCGATGCGGCTGTCGATCGAGGCGGTCGATCAGCGGTTGGAGAGCGCCGCGCGCACGCTGGGGGCCGGGAGGGCGCGTGTATTCTGGACGATCACGCTGCCGCTGAGTGTGCCCGGCATCCTTGCGGGCGCAGTGCTGGGCTTTGCACGCTCGATCGGCGAGTTTGGCGCGACGATCACCTTCGTCTCCAACGTGCCCGGGCAGACGCGGACTTTGCCGCTGGCGATCTACAGCGCGCTGCAGCAGCCGGGCGGTGAGGCGATGGCGTGGCGGCTATCGTGGATATCGGTCGCGCTGTCACTGGCGGCTTTGGTCGCGTCGGAAGTGCTGGCGCGGCGGATGGGGTCGGGGCACCATGTCCTTTGATGTCGCACTGACCAAGCGGATCGGTACGACCGAGATCGCGCTGACGCTGGAACCGGGGCCCAGCGCGGGGCCGGGCGCGACGATCCTGTTTGGCCGGTCGGGCGTGGGCAAGACCAGCGTGCTCAACATGGTGGCGGGGCTGCTGCGCCCCGATGCCGGGCATGTGCGGGTGGGCGGCGAGACGCTGTTCGGGGACGGCGTGGACGTGCTGCCCGAGCGCCGCCGCGCGGGCTATGTCTTTCAGGAACCACGGCTGTTCCCGCATCTGCGCGTGCGCGGGAACTTGCTCTACGGCGCGCCGCGTGGGGCGGAGATAGGCGATCGGCTGGATTTCCTCGGCATCGGCGGCTTGCTCGACCGCTGGCCGCGCACGCTGTCGGGCGGCGAGGCGCGGCGGGTCGCGATCGGGCGGGTGCTGCTCAGCGACCCGCGCTTCCTGCTGCTCGACGAGCCCTTGTCCTCGCTCGACCGACCGCGCCGCGAGGAGGTGATGCAAGCGATCGAACATATGCGCGACGTGCTGCGCCTGCCGATCCTGATGGTGACGCACGACCCGGAAGAGGCCGAGCGGCTGGGCACGCGGGTGGTGCGGATGGGCTGAACGACGGCCTGGTATAGAGGACATAGCCGTCGTGCCCGCACCCCAAAAAAAAGCCGCCGCCCGGGGGTCCGGGCGGCGGCGCTGCCGCATGTAGGGGGAGGGGGGTTACATGCGGAAGGAGATCGAGCCGACGAAAGTGCGACCGTTCTTGTAGAAAGCGGTCGGACGATCGGGCGTCGCATTATACTGCAGATAGGTCGAATCGAGCAGGTTCTGCGCGTTGAACGACAAG
This sequence comes from Sphingomonas sp. PSPC2-2, assembly GCF_049897725.1. Classification (NCBI taxonomy): domain Bacteria; kingdom Pseudomonadati; phylum Pseudomonadota; class Alphaproteobacteria; order Sphingomonadales; family Sphingomonadaceae; genus Sphingomonas; species Sphingomonas sp. PSPC2-2. Next base: position 127,943 of record NZ_JAFCWU010000002.1, read on the forward strand.
GTCACTGCCGGAATGACCTTCACACCCAGCGAGAAATCGAGCTGGCTATACGGTGCCACCATTTCGCGCGAGCCCAGACGGCCGATCGTGCGGAAGTAGGACGAACGATAGTTGTAGCTCAGCCGCGCCTGCAGCGGCCCCTTTTCGAAATAGGGGATCACATTGACGGTGTGATGCGACAGATAGGGTAGGTTGAGCGAAGCACCGGTGGTGTCGACCGACGAGGTCGAGCTGTCCTGATACGAATAGTTCGCCTGCAGGCCGAAACCGCCCCAGATTTCCGCCTGGCCCGCCACCAGCACGCCGTTGACCTTGGCCTTGCCGCCGTTGATCGGCTGGTTGACGCTGTAGCTGGTCAACTTGCCCTGCAGCGAGTTGTAGAACACCGTGTCGGTGCGGGTGTTGATGATGTAGTTCGAGATATCGCGACGGAACAGTTCGAGCGAGACCAACGTGCCAGCGCGCGGATACCATTCCGCCGTCAGTTCGTAATTGGTCGACTCATACGGCTTCAGGTTAGGGTTGCCGCCGCCACCGTCGAGCGTGATGTCGTTGAGCGAGGTCGCTGCTGCCAGATCCTCATAACGCGGACGCGAAATCACGCGAGCAACGGCACCGCGCACGATCACCTGTGGGGTGACCGAATATGCGATATTGAGGCTTGGCAGGAACTTCAGATAATCGCTGGTGGTGCGCGTCGGGACGGGCACCGGTGCGACCGTGTTGCTCAGCGTCGTCGCATAGGTCGAGATGTCGCGGGTATAGACCAGACGACCCCCGATATTGCCGCGCACGCCGCCCTGGTCGAAATTGGCCTGGACGTATGACGCTGCGACGGTTTCCTGCACCTTGGTCGAGGCACCGACCTTGGCGACCAGCGGGCTGTTGATCGCGTTGGCGAGGAGGTCGATCACCGCCTGTTGCGACAGGTTGATATATTTGGTGGCATTGCCCGAGCCACCGCTGCCGTCGAAGGTGCCGTCGGGCGTCGTGGTCGTGGCCACGCCGAGTTGCGCCAGCGTTTTCGAGCTCGTCATATAGGTGTTGACGCCGCGCGCATCGAGCCGGTTGACGTGGTCGGTGATCTTGCTGCCGAGCAGGATCTGCGTGAACGGACCGAAACTGACCGGGATCGTAGCGTCATAACCGCCGAACACGTCGCGGTCGGTGGTGACGCTGTAATCGAGGCCGCCGATCTGCGCGCCGATCAGCTGCGTGCCGTTGACGATAACCGGCTTGCCTTCGATTTGCGCCGGGTTGTTGTTCGGATTGGTGAAGTAATTGGCGGGGTTGGTCAGGTCGCCGACGAAGTTGACGGTCGCGCTGTTGGGGCCAAAGGCATAGCTGAACGGCAGCTTGGTTTGGGTGTTGAACAGATACTCAGGATTGCGACCGCCGACCGCGCGGCTCCATCCGCCCGCGAAGTTGACCTTCGTGCCGCCGCTGCCTTCCCAATCGGCGAAGAAATTGACGTTATTGGTCTTCAGGCTGGTGTGGCGGACGTTGGTATCGAGCTCGGCGCTCTGGCTGGTCGCCGCGCCGAACGAGGCGGCATTGACGACGCCATTCGAGACGTTGGCCGATTGCAGCACGTTACCGGTCCAGGCGACGGGGATGGTGTACATCGACTGGCTGTAATTGTTGTAATTGCCGTCAATGTGCAGCCCGTTGAGGGTCAGCGTCAGGTTCGGTGCCGGGCGATATTGCACGGTGCCCGAAACGGTCTTGCGCTCGCGCGTCTGCTGGAAATAGGCGTAGTTGATGCCGAACGGCGCGACCGCCTTGATCAGGTCTTCCTTGGTACCACCGGTGATCGTCGCATTGGGGTTCTGCAGGATGCCCTGGCCCGCCGCGTCGCGCTTCACGGTGCCGTCCGCGTTCTTCTGGAAGAAGTCCGCGCCGCTCTGATAGCCGAAGAATTCCACGCCCGCGCGCGTGATGGTCTGCTTGTCATAGCCGCCCGCGATCAGGACGCCGAAGGTGTCGTCCTTGTTCTTCCAGCTGTACAGGCCCGAACCGCGGAAATTGCCTTTGCCCGAGCGATCATTGTAGCTGTAGCCGCCCGAGGCGAAGATCGAATTTGCCGGTGTGTCGAGCGGACGGCGCGTGCGTACGATGACGGTGCCGCCAAGGCTGCCCTCTTCGATGCGCGGCTCCGGCGACTTGTACACTTCGAGGCGCTCGACCAGTTCGGGGGCAAGCAGCGAATAGTTGAAGGTGCGGCTGGACGGATCGTTGTCATTGCCGCCCCAATCGGCGGAGGCCAGCGCATGGCCGTCGAGCAGCATGCGGTTGAGCGCGGGATCGGTGCCGAGAATGGCGACCTTCTCGCCTTCGCCAAAGCGGCGATCGATGCTGACGCCGGGGATGTGCGACAGCGATTCCGCGACGTTGCGATCCGGGAACTTGCCGATCGCCTCGGATGTGATCACGTCGACGACGGCATTGGCGTTGCGCTTTACCGAGATGGCGCTGCGCAGGCTCTCGCGGATACCGGTGACGACGATATCGTCATTCGACGCAGTATCGGCCTGCGGCGCGGGGGCCTGTGCGGCCGCCGCTGCATCCGGCGTTGCGGTTTGTGCCATCGCCGGTGCGCTGGCGAGACCGGCAAGGATGCTCGAGGTCAACAAAACGGTATGAAGTCGCATAAATCAGAACCCTCCCCAATACATCGGCCAGGCAGCCCAGGCTGACCCCCGATCCGAAGCCCCGGTCCTGCCCGGAGCCACCCACTTTACCGCATCATGTGGTATCACATTGGTGTCTTTTTGCACCGCTACGGTATGGAAATTTATAACCAATGCATTTGGCAAAAGCTATGCCGAAGTTGCATTTCAATGACAGGAGGCCAAGCCGGAACCGCAGAAACAAGTCGTTATATTTCGGTTAGTTACCGCATGGCGCGCGGACATCGTCAAATTTTGTGGTCCGGCGGTAGATAGAACCTGAAGAGAACCTGTGACCAATAATTGGCCTTAACCAGACCAATTTTGCGCGATTCGCGAAACGTGCTCTGCGTGCGGCGCGCCCGGTCGGGACAGTTTCCGAAGCGACGGGTTAGGCGGGTCGCCTTTCCCACGAAAAAGCCGCCGCCCGGTTGCCCGGACGGCGGCCAATTTCGTCAGATCAGGCGCAAAGCCTGAACCGGGAGGATCACTCCTGGTTCAGATACTCGCCAGCATCCGCATCGGTGCCATGGCCCGACGGCGTCACCGCCGCCAGCGCATCGTCGCCGGTGCCGCCGGCATCGCGCGGCGAGCGGGCGAGTTCGGCGTCATGCTCTTCCTTGGCCGAGTTCGGTGCGATGATCGACACCTCGGCCATGCGCCGCTGCTGGACCCGCAGCGCCGCATCGCGCGACGAAGCGGTGACGCGCAGGCGGTTCATGCCCGCACCGGTACCAGCCGGGATCAGACGACCCACGATCACGTTCTCCTTGAGACCAGTGAGCGTGTCCTTCTTGCCCTGTACCGAGGCTTCGGTGAGCACGCGCGTGGTTTCCTGGAACGACGCCGCCGAGATGAAGCTGCGGGTCTGCAGCGACGCCTTGGTGATGCCGAGCAGGACGGGCTTGCCCTGGGCCGGACGATCCTTCTTGCCGATCTTCGAGTTGATCTCGTCCATCTCGTCGCGATCGACCTGTTCGCCGGCCAGCAGCGTGGTGTCGCCGCCGTCGGTGATCTCGACCTTTTGCAGCATCTGACGAACGATCGTTTCGATGTGCTTGTCGTTGATCTTCACGCCCTGGAGACGATAGACCTCCTGGATTTCCGACACGAGATATTCGGCCAAGGGCTCGATGCCGAGCACTTCGAGAATGTCGTGCGGATCAGGGCTGCCGCCGATCAGGTTATCGCCGCGCTTGACGTAATCGCCTTCCTGCACGTCGATGACCTTCGACTTGGGCACCAGATACTCCACGACCTCGCCGCCGTCCTCGGGCTGGATGCCGATCTTGCGCTTCGCCTTATAGTCCTTGCCGAACACCACGCGGCCCGAGACCTTTGCGATGATCGCATTTTCCTTGGGCTTGCGCGCTTCGAACAGTTCGGCAACGCGTGGCAGACCGCCGGTGATGTCACGCGTCTTGGCGCTTTCGCGGCTGACACGGGCCAGAACGTCACCGCCCTGAACCGTCGCACCATCCTCGACCGAGAGCGTTGCGCCCGGGACGAGCATGTAGCGACCGGCCTCCTCGGCGCTTTCGCCGGTGAGGGTCAGGCGCGGACGGAGATCCTCCTTGGTCTTGCCGCTGGCGCGATACTCGATCACGACCCGCTGCGAGATGCCGGTGGCTTCGTCGGCCTGCTCGGTGAGCGTCTTGCCCTCGATAAGATCCTGATACTTCACGACGCCGGGGTTCTCGGTGATGACCGGCATGGTGAACGGATCCCACTCGGCCAGACGATCGCCCTTCGACACGATGTGCTTGTCGTCGAACAGCACATACGCACCATAAGGAATGCGGTGCACTGCACGCTCGCGGCCGTCCATGTCGACGATCGCGATTTCACCCGAGCGGCTGAGCACAACGCGGCGGCCGCGCTGGTCGGTGATGGTGCGAAGATCACGATATTCCATCGTGCCGTCGGCCACTGCCTCCAGGTTGGACTGCTCGTTCAGCTGTGCCGCACCACCGATGTGGAAGGTACGCATGGTCAGCTGCGTGCCCGGCTCACCGATCGACTGCGCCGCGATGACGCCGACGGCTTCACCGATGTTGACCGGCGTACCGCGGGCGAGATCGCGCCCGTAGCACTTGCCGCAGACACCGATCTTGGTCTCGCACACCAGCGGCGAACGGATCTTGCAGCTCTGCGTGCCGATCGCCTCGATCTGCGCGACCATCGGCTCGTCGAGCAGCGTGCCCGACGGGATAACGATCTCGCCGGTCTTGCTGTCGATGATGTCTTCCGCGGTCGTGCGACCGAGGATGCGCTCGCCGAGCGACGCGATCGTCGAGCCGCCCTGCACGATCGCGCGCATTTCCAGCGCGCGGGTCGTGCCGCAATCGAGCTCCATGATCACGCAGTCCTGCGAAACATCGACCAGACGACGCGTCAGGTAGCCCGAGTTCGCCGTCTTCAACGCCGTATCCGCGAGGCCCTTACGAGCGCCGTGGGTGGAGTTGAAGTACTCAAGGACGGTCAGGCCTTCCTTGAAGTTCGAGATGATCGGCGTTTCGATGATCTCGCCCGACGGCTTGGCCATAAGGCCGCGCATACCGGCGAGCTGCTTGATCTGTGCCTGCGAACCGCGGGCACCCGAGTGGGCCATCATGTAGATCGAGTTGATCGGCTTCTCGCGACCCTTATTGGGGCCGTCCTCGTAGCGCTTAACCGCCTTGATCTCTTCCATCATGGCGTTTGCCACCTGGTCACCGCAACGGCTCCAGGCGTCGATCACCTTGTTGTACTTCTCCTGCTGCGTGATCAGACCGTCCTGATATTGCTGCTCGAAGTCCTTCACCAGGCCGCGCGTCTCGTCGACGAGAGCGACCTTGGCGTCCGGGATGATCATGTCGTCCTTGCCGAACGAGATGCCGGCCTTGAACGCGTGGCGGAAACCGAGCGACATGATCGCGTCGGCGAACAGCACGGTCTCCTTCTGGCCGGTGTGACGATAGACCTCGTCGATCACGTCGCCGACGTCCTTCTTGGTCAGCAGGCGGTTGACGGTGTCGAACGGCACCTTGGACGATTGCGGCAGGCACTCACCCAGCAGCATGCGACCAGGGGTGGTCTCATAGCGCTTGAGATACTGGTTGCCCTGCTCATCGGTCTGCGGAACGCGGCTGATGATCTTGGTGTGGAGCGTGACCGCGCCAGCCTCGAGCGCGTGATGAACCTCCTGCATGTCGGAGATCATCATGCCTTCGCCGGGCTCGCCTTCCTTGAGCATCGACAGATAATACAGACCCAGCACCATGTCCTGCGACGGCACGATGATCGGCTTGCCGTTCGCTGGCGACAGGATGTTGTTGGTCGACATCATCAGCACGCGCGCTTCGAGCTGGGCTTCCAGCGAGAGCGGCACGTGGACCGCCATCTGGTCACCGTCGAAGTCGGCGTTGAAGGCCGAGCAGACCAGCGGGTGAAGCTGGATCGCCTTGCCCTCGATCAGCACGGGCTCGAACGCCTGGATGCCGAGACGGTGAAGGGTAGGGGCGCGGTTGAGCATGACCGGATGCTCGCGGATCACCTCGTCCAGGATGTCCCAGACTTCCTTGCGCTCCTTCTCGACCCACTTCTTCGCCTGCTTCAGGGTCATGGACAGACCCTTGGCGTCGAGACGGGCGTAGATGAACGGCTTGAACAGCTCGAGCGCCATCTTCTTCGGCAGGCCGCACTGATGCAGCTTGAGTTCCGGACCGGTCACGATGACCGAACGGCCCGAATAGTCGACGCGCTTGCCGAGCAGGTTCTGACGGAAGCGGCCCTGCTTGCCCTTGAGCATGTCGGACAGCGACTTGAGCGGACGCTTGTTGGCGCCCGTGATCGTGCGACCGCGGCGGCCATTGTCGAACAATGCGTCGACGGCTTCCTGCAACATGCGCTTTTCGTTGCGGACGATGATGTCCGGCGCACGCAGTTCCATCAGGCGCTTGAGGCGGTTGTTACGGTTGATCACGCGGCGATACAGATCGTTCAGATCCGAGGTCGCGAAGCGGCCACCGTCGAGCGGCACCAGCGGGCGCAGTTCGGGCGGAATGACCGGAACGACTTCGAGGATCATCCATTCCGGGCGGTTGCCGGATTCGATGAAGCTCTCGACGACCTTCAAGCGCTTGATGATCTTCTTGGGCTTCAGCTCGGACTTGGTGACCGCCAGCTCTTCGAGCAGTTCCTTGCGCTCACCTTCGAGATCGAGGTCCTGCAGCATGATGCGCACGGCTTCTGCACCGATGCCGGCCGAGAAGGCGTCTTCGCCATATTCGTCCTGCGCGTCGAGGAGTTCGTCCTCGGTCATCAACTGGTACTTTTCGAGCGGGGTGATGCCCGGCTCGATCACGATATACGCCTCGAAGTACAGCACGCGCTCGAGCTGCTTGAGCTGCATGTCGAGCAGCAGGCCGATGCGCGACGGCAGCGACTTGAGGAACCAGATGTGCGCGACCGGGGCGGCCAGCTCGATATGGCCCATGCGCTCACGGCGGACCTTCGAGACGGTGACTTCAACGCCGCACTTTTCGCAGACGATGCCCTTATACTTCATGCGCTTGTACTTGCCGCACAGGCATTCGTAATCCTTGATCGGACCGAAGATGCGCGCGCAGAACAGGCCGTCACGCTCAGGCTTGAACGTGCGATAGTTGATGGTTTCCGGCTTCTTGATCTCGCCGAACGACCACGAGCGGATCTTGTCCGGGGAGGCGATGCCGATCTGGATCTGGTCGAAGGTCTCGGCCTTGATGACCGGGTTCGCGAAGTTTGTGAGTTCGTTCATTTTGCTTCCTTCTCTCCCTCTCCCCGCTGGCGGGGAGAGGGCAGGGGAGAGGGGCAGTCTCTCCCGGCTTGGAAATGGTTTGAGGAGAGGTGCCCCTCTCCCCGACCCTCTCCCCGCGAGCGGGGAGAGGGAGAAGATTTTACTCCGCCGCGATCGCGACGCCGTCGCTGTCGAAATGCTCGGTCGTGGTCAGTTCGATGTTCAGACCCAACGAGCGCATTTCCTTGACGAGCACGTTGAAGCTCTCCGGAATACCGGCCTCGAACGTGTCGTCACCCTTGACGATCGCCTCATAGACCTTGGTGCGCCCGACGACGTCATCGGACTTGACCGTGAGCATTTCCTGCAAGGTGTACGCAGCACCATATGCCTGAAGCGCCCAGACCTCCATTTCACCGAAGCGCTGACCACCGAACTGCGCCTTACCACCCAGCGGCTGCTGCGTGACGAGCGAGTACGGCCCGATCGACCGGGCGTGGATCTTGTCGTCGACCAGATGGTGCAGCTTGAGCATGTAGATGATGCCCACGGTGACCTTGCGGTCGAACTTGTCGCCGGTACGACCGTCGAACAGTTCCGACTGACCCGAGGTGTCGAGACCGGCCAGTTCCAGCATCGCCGAAACGTCCGCTTCACGCGCACCGTCGAACACGGGCGTTCCCATCGGGATGCCGGTCTTCAGGTTTTCCGCCAGCTCGATGATCTGGTCGGCATCGCGCGCCTCGATGTCGGCCGCATAATGCTCGCCATACACTTCGAGCAACCGCGCCTTGACCGCGTCGGGCATCGCGCCCGGTGCGGGTTCGGGGTTGGCTTCGCGCCAATCTTCCAGCGCACGATGGACTTGCTGCCCGAGATTGCGGGCGGCCCAGCCGAGATGCGTTTCGAAGATCTGCCCGACGTTCATGCGCGACGGCACGCCCAGCGGGTTGAGCACGAGATCAACCGGCGTCCCGTCGGCGAGGAACGGCATGTCCTCGGCCGGCAGGATGCGCGAGATGACGCCCTTATTGCCGTGACGGCCGGCCATCTTGTCGCCCGGCTGGAGCTTGCGCTTCACCGCGACGAACACCTTGACCATCTTGAGCACGCCTGGCGGCAGCTCGTCACCACGCTCGAGCTTGTCGCGACGATCGTGGAACTTGTCGAGGATCAGCTTGGCGGCATCGTCATACTGCGCCTTGACCGCTTCCAGATCGCTCTGGACCTTGTCGTCGGCAACCGCGAACTTCCACCATTCGTGACGATCGACGCTGTCGAGCACGTCCTCGTCGATGACCACGCCCTTCTTGGGGCCGTTCTTGGGAACGGCGGTCGCGGTCTGGCCGATCAGCATTTCCTTCAGGCGCGACCAGGTCGCACGGTTCAGGATGGTGCGCTCATCGTCCGAGTCCTTCTTCAGGCGCTCGATTTCCTCGCGCTCGATCGCCATCGCGCGCTCGTCCTTGTCGATGCCGTGGCGGTTGAACACGCGCACTTCGACGACGGTACCAGCAACGCCCGGCGGCAGGCGCAGCGAGGTGTCGCGCACGTCCGACGCCTTTTCACCGAAGATGGCGCGGAGCAGCTTTTCTTCCGGCGTCATCGGCGATTCACCCTTGGGGGTGATCTTGCCGGCGAGAATATCGCCCGGCTCGACTTCGGCACCGATGTACACGATGCCCGCCTCGTCGAGGTTGCGCAGGGCTTCCTCGCCGACATTGGGGATATCGCGCGTGATGTCTTCCGGCCCGAGCTTGGTGTCGCGCGCCATGACTTCGAATTCCTCGATATGGATCGAGGTGAAGACGTCGTCCTTCACGATACGCTCGGAAATGAGGATCGAGTCCTCATAATTGTAGCCGTTCCAGGGCATGAACGCGACGAGCGCGTTGCGGCCCAGCGCCAGCTCACCGAATTCGGTCGACGGGCCGTCGGCGATGACGTCGCCAGCGGTAATCACGTCGCCCACCTTCACCAGCGGACGCTGGTTGATGCAGGTGTTCTGGTTCGAGCGCTGGAACTTCATCAGCGTGTAGATGTCGACGCCCGACTGGCCGGCTTCGACATCACCGGTCGCGCGGATGACGATACGCGACGCATCGACCTGGTCGACGATACCGGCGCGCTTGGCCGAGATCGCAGCGCCCGAATCGCGCGCAACGGTCTCTTCCATGCCGGTGCCGACGAACGGTGCCTCGGCCTGGACCAGCGGCACAGCCTGACGCTGCATGTTCGAGCCCATCAGCGCGCGGTTGGCGTCATCGTTTTCCAGGAACGGAATGAGCGATGCCGCGACCGAGACGAGCTGCTTGGGGCTGACGTCCATCAGGGTGATGTTGTTGGGGATCGCCATCAGGAATTCGCCCGCCTGACGCGACGAGACGAGTTCTTCGACAAAGCCCTTGTCGGCGTTCAGTTCGGCGTTGGCCTGCGCGATCGTGTGCTTGGCCTCTTCCATCGCCGACAGATAGACGACGTCGTCGGTCACCTTGTGATCGATGACCTTTCGGTACGGCGTTTCGATGAAGCCGTACTTGTTGACGCGGCTGAAGCTCGCGAGCGAGTTGATCAGACCGATGTTCGGGCCTTCCGGCGTTTCAATCGGGCAGATGCGGCCATAATGCGTCGGGTGAACGTCGCGGACTTCGAAGCCCGCGCGCTCACGCGTCAGACCACCCGGTCCAAGGGCCGAAACGCGGCGCTTGTGGGTGACTTCCGACAGCGGGTTGGTCTGATCCATGAACTGCGACAGCTGCGACGAGCCGAAGAATTCGCGGACCGCGGCAACCGCCGGCTTGGCGTTGATCAGATCGTTCGGCATCACCGTCGACACGTCGACCGACGACATGCGCTCCTTCACGGCGCGCTCCATGCGGAGCAGGCCGACGCGGTACTGGTTCTCGAGCAACTCGCCGACCGAACGGACACGACGGTTACCGAGGTTGTCGATATCGTCGATGTCGCCCTTGCCGTCCTTCAGATCGACCAGCGTCTTGATGACGGCGAGGATGTCCTCGGTGCGCAGCGTGGTGACCGTGTCCTCGGCATCGAGGTCGAGGCGCATGTTGAGCTTTACGCGACCCACCGCCGACAGATCGTAGCGATCGGGATCGAAGAACAGGCCCGAGAACAGCGACTCTGCGGTTTCGAGCGTTGGCGGCTCGCCAGGGCGCATGACGCGGTAGATGTCCGACAGTGCCTGTTCGCGCTCCTCGGCCTTGTCGACCTTGAGCGTGTTGCGGATCCATGCGCCGGTGGCGACGTGATCGATGTCGAGCAGTTCGATGCGATCGATACCGGCCTGGTCGAGCAGTTCGAGGTTCTCGGCCGACACTTCGTCGCCCGCCTCGATGTAGATCTGGCCGGTATTGTCGTTGATGAGATCATAAGCCGAATAGCGGCCGAAGATTTCCTCGGTCGGGATCAGCAGGTCGGTCAGGCCGTCCTTGGCTGCCTTGTTGGCGGCGCGGGGGCTGATCTTCTGGCCGTTGGCGAACACGATCTCGCCGGTCTTGGCGTCGATAATGTCGTACATCGGCTTCTGGCCACGCCAGTTCTCGGCCTGGAACGGGATGATCCAGCCACCCTGGCCGCGGACGAAGGTCACGCGGTTGTAGAAATGGTTGAGGATCTCCTCACCGGTCATGCCGAGTGCGTACAGGAGTGCGGTGACCGGCAGCTTGCGCTTGCGATCGATGCGGACGTTGACGATGTCCTTGGCATCGAACTCGAAATCGAGCCACGAACCGCGATACGGAATGACGCGGGCGGCGAAGAGGTACTTGCCCGAGGCATGCGTCTTGCCGCGGTCATGATCGAACAGAACACCCGGCGAGCGGTGCATCTGCGACACGATGACGCGTTCGGTGCCGTTGATGATGAAGGTGCCGTTGCCCGTCATCAGGGGCATGTCGCCCATGTAGACGTCCTGCTCCTTAATATCGAGGACCGAGCGCGAATCGGTGTCGGCATCCACCTCGAACACGATCAGGCGCAGCGTGACGCGCATCGGTGCCGCATAAGTGATGCCGCGCTGGCGGCATTCGTCGGTGTCGAACTTGGGCGGCTCAAGCTCATAGTTCACGAAGTCGAGCTCGGCGGTGCCGGCGAAATCGCGGATCGGGAAGACCGAGCGCAGCGTCTTTTCGAGACCGGAGACATAGCCGATCGACGGATCGGAGCGCAGGAACTGTTCGTAGGATTCGCGCTGAACCTCGATCAGGTTCGGCATCTGCACGACTTCGTGAATGTTGCCGAAAACCTTGCGGATGCGGCGCTTGGCCGTGCCGCTTTCGGCGCGCCGCGTGGGGGTGCTGCCGTCGATTGCTTTGGTCGCCATGGAGATGTCTGCCCTCAAGCTGTATAATCTGGCCCGGAATCCACCGGGCGGGCACGCTCCAAAGACGCAAAAAGCCGCATGTCCTCCTCATCGGATGACAGCAGCTTGTAAGCGTCTCTAGATACTACAATCTCCAATACGATCGATGTGCTGCGCGACGGCACATCATTTCCCGAAAATTGCAGTGGAACGCGCCATATAGGGAGGGCAGGGCGCGCTGTCAAATACGGCGGCGTTGCTCTCCGCTGCTGCCGTTAGGCATGTGCCCCCTCGATCGACGCTACGCGTCGGCGATGGTCGCTGAAGCGCTCTCCGCCGATCCGCTCGGTGCGAACGCCATTTGCCTTCCAAGGCTTGCAGAGCTTGCAACCGGCGCGCTGATTGCGCGCGCGGCCTCGTTTATGATGCATTGCTGCCTCCATGCTGTGCGTTCAGCATAGAGGAGGTGGGGTGTGGATGCGATCGCGAATCTGCTGCATTCAAGCTGAGACATTGCCGCACGCTCCGGTGTTTCGAACAGGGGCGGACGCAGTATAGCGTGCTGTTTCCCTGTGTTCCGGGTCAATTAGACGCGGATAAAACGGAACTTGCTCCAGCCGATATTGACGTCCTGCCCTACCTGTCCCGTTGGATGGCATTATCTTCGCCATCGGTGTGTACGGATTGCGTGTATCGGGGGGCGTCTTATCGAGCGTCGCTCGCACCTATGGTGCGGTCGGGCGCGTCTTGACACTCGCGGCCTTGGCGGGGGGGGATTTGTCGTTATGCCGGTTCGGGTGAAACCGATGCCTTTTCTTGTCGTTGCGGCGGTGCTGCTGGCGGCTGCTCCCATGGCGCATGCCCAGAATACACCGGAGGCCAAACCCCTGCCGGGGCTGGACGACTTCAACCTGCCGTCATCGCGGCCCCGGCCCGCAGTGCCGACCCCCGAACCGACGGTCAGCGGACTGCCGCGCCGGGACAGTCCGGCCGACCGGCCCAGCACGGAACGCGTGCAGCCGCCGCTGGTGGTGCCGACCGAGCGCGCAACCCCTGCTGCTCGCCCGACTGCGGCACCGCGCGCTACGCCGATCCCGACCCCGACCCCGACGCCCATTGCGGCACCGACACCAGTTCCGGCTTCCGAGCCAACGTCGCTCCCCACGGTGGCCGCCGATCCGGCACCGGTGGAGTCGTCTTCTGCGCCAACGGCGTTGCCTGCAGCGCCGCCGCCACCTGGCCGTGCGGCGCGGGTGGCTCCGTCGGAATCGGTCATGCCCGCAATTGGACTTGGGTTTGGCGGTGTGGCGCTGGTGTTGGCGCTCGGGGCGCTCGGCTGGTGGTGGTGGCGTCGCCGCGAGGCTGATCGCGGGGATCGGCGCCGCCACCGCGACCACGAGATCTTCCTGTTGCATCCAGCGGGCGGAGACAGCGCGCCACCACCACCACCACCACCACCACCACCACCACCACCTGCGGTCGCGGAGCCGGTCCCGTCCGAAGCTGCGCCAGACACGCGGGCCCTGATCGAAGTCACCCTGGTTCTCAAGCGGGCCGGCACCAATGTGCTGAGCGCCGCGGTCGACTATACGATCGTTGCGCAGAACACAGGAAACCGCGCGGCGACTGGCATCCACCTCAACGTGCGCTTGCTCAGCGCGGGCACGCAGCAGGATGCGCAGATCGCGGCGGTGTTTGCCGCGCCGATCGCGCAGCCCGTGGCCGCGCCCTTCGATTTGCCGCCGGGCGCGACGATCGAACTGGGCGGCATGGCGATGCACCCGAAGCAGACGCTTGAGCCGCTGGACGTTGCGGGCAAGGTGCTGTTCGTGCCGGTGCTGACGGTCAACCTGACCTATGATTGGGCCGGTGGCAGCGGCCAGACCGCGCGCTCCTATGTCATCGGCATCGATCGCGGAGCCGAGGCGAAGTTGCAGCCGTTCCGCCTCGATGCGCCGCCGCGCATGTATGATAGCGTCGTGGCCTTGCCCTATCTGATCGCGGAGACACGCTGAGCACTTTACGATTATCGATAAGTAGCATATCGATAATCGTAAAGGAGGCGGCGATGGGTGGTTATGATCGAGTCTTGAAAGCGTCGCGCTTCACGGTGCGGTTGTTTCTGGTGGTCAATCTTGTGTGCATCGTCGGCTTCGTTGCGGCGATCCTGCTGTCCTTTCCGGTGGATGGCTGGCTGACCGCGCGGCTGGTGCATAAATATGGGACGACGTTGCACGTTGCGGGCGTCATCCTTGCGCTGCGGCTGTTAATGGCCTTGGGCGCTGTTGCCGGGCTGGTGCTGCACCGTATCTTCACCCAGCTATTGGCGATCCTCGATACGGTGCGGCGTGGTGATCCGTTCACCGCCGCAAACGCCACGCGGCTCCGCGCGATCGCCTGGGCGATGCTGGCGTTGCAGGGGCTCGATCTCGTGCAGGGCGCGATGACGGCGTGGTTCGCTGCGCTGCACGTGCAGTTCGTCAACTGGACGCCCTCGTTTGGCGGCTGGGTGGCGGTTCTGCTGCTGTTCGTTTTGGCGCAGGTGTTCTCGCGTGGTGCCGACATGCGCGACGAACTGGCGGCGACGGTCTGATGCCGGTGGTGGTGAAACTCGACGACGTGCTCCACGCGCGCCGCATGACGCTGACCGAATTGGCGGCGGCGGTCGACATCAGCGTGGTCAATCTGTCGATCCTGAAGACGGGCAAGGCGCGCGCGATCCGTTTTTCGACATTGGAGGCGATTTGCACCGTGCTGGACTGCCAGCCGGGGGACATTTTGCGGTTTGAGGGGGAGGGGGACGCGTGACCAAGCGCTTTTTCAAGAGTTGGGGCGGTGCATTTGGCGACACGGCGCGGACCGCACGCGCGCTGCCGTGGATTGTGCTGGTGATGGCCGCGATCGAGCTGGCGCAGCATGGGGTCGAGGTTCGCACCGGATTTTTCTCAGCCGATCCGGCCACACGCCATGCTGCTGGATTGACGGCGGCGCGGCTCGCCTTTGGCTGGCCGAAAATGCTGATCGTGTGGAGCGTGGCGTTCGTGGCGACGCGCTACCTGGTGCTGCACGACCGACGGATCGCGCTGCGTCCGTCGGCGCTTGCGGCGCGGCGTTATGGCTGGGTCATTCTGTTTCAGTTCGTGCCGACCGCGATCGTCATTTATGCCGAGCCGATCCTGAAGCTGTTCGGGGCCGCCAGCGAGGGGCAGGTGACGGCCCTTCGTGCGATTGCTGGGCTCGCTCAACAATTGCTCGAACCGGCCTTGCTGTTGTGGTTCGTCAGCGCCGCGATCGGCACTCGCGGATATGGGCCGATCGCTTCGGCGCGCGTGACCGGTTGGTGGTATTTCTGGGCGCTGTTGCTGATTTTCGTGACGCGCATGCCGTTCAACGCGGCGCATCAATTGCTCAATCGGTTTGCGGCGGGGCAGCCGCCTGCCATTTTATGGCCGATGCTGGTGCTGGATGCGGCGGTCGTGCCGGCGATGGTGATCGTCGTTGCGGCGGCACAGGTGCGTGCGGCGCGCGCGATCGCCGAGCGCCGCGGACGGACGTTGCTGGAGGGGTGAGATACGAAAAAAGGGCGGCACCGTGTGGTGCCGCCCCTTTTCTGTGTCGCGGGACGGTCATGGGCAAAGCCCATGACGTCGGACGCGGGCTGGGCCCGCGCCGTCCGGCCTTGCGGGAGTGCGCTTTAGCCGAGGCTAAAGCGTCTCTCCCGCTGCGGCTTACTTGACTTCGACGGTTGCGCCGGCTGCTTCCAGCTGGGCCTTGATCTTGGCGGCTTCGTCCTTCGACACGCCTTCCTTGATCGCCTTCGGAGCGGATTCGACCAGCGTCTTGGCTTCGGTCAGGCCGAGCGAGGTG
The DNA here is from genome assembly GCF_049897725.1 of Sphingomonas sp. PSPC2-2. Taxonomy (NCBI): domain Bacteria; kingdom Pseudomonadati; phylum Pseudomonadota; class Alphaproteobacteria; order Sphingomonadales; family Sphingomonadaceae; genus Sphingomonas; species Sphingomonas sp. PSPC2-2. The sequence continues at coordinate 143,559 of NZ_JAFCWU010000002.1, forward strand.
ATCGCGCGGACTTCCTTAATGACGTTGATCTTCTTGCCGCCGTCGCCGGTGAGGATGACGTCGAATTCGGTCTGCTCTTCAGCAGCCGGAGCAGCGGCGCCGCCGCCAGCTGCCGGAGCTGCTGCAACCGCTGCTGCGGCCGAAACGCCCCACTTCTCTTCGAGAAGCTTCGAAAGGTCAGCCGCTTCGAGAACGGTCAGAGCGGAAAGCTGGTCAACCAGCGCGTTGAGGTCTGCCATGTGTAGTCTCCAGTAAAATCAGTTCAGGGTGTAATCTCGAAGGCCTGAAATCAGGCGTCCGCCTTGTCCTTCTCGGCATAGGCCATGAGAACGCGGGCGAGCTGTGCCGCAGGAGCCTGGGTGATGGTCGCGACCTTGGTTGCGGGTGCAACCAGAAGGCCAACGATCTTGGCACGCAGTTCATCCAGCGACGGCAGAGTCGCGAGCGCCTTCACGCCGTCCACGTCGAGGACGGTCGCGCCCATCGCCCCGCCGACGATCTCGAACTTGTCGGTCGTCTTGGCGAAGTCGACAACCACCTTGGCGGCTGCGACAGGGTCGATGGAGCTGGCGAGACCGACCGGCCCGGTGAGCAGAGCGCCCAGCGAGGTATAGTCGGTGCCGTCCAGCGCGATCTTGGCAAGCTTGTTCTTCGAGACCTTGTAGGTCGCCCCTGCGTCACGCATTGCGTTACGCAGCTTGGTCGACTGAGCCACCGTCATGCCCAAGTTGCGGGTGACAACCACCACGCCGACTTCGGCAAACGTCTGGTTCAGCTCGGCGACGAGCTCGGTCTTTTGAGCACGATCCATGCCATTCTCCACGTTTTGACCTTACCGCGAACGGCAAGGCCGGTTACGAACCGGGCACGCAAATGCGCATCCGGTGTTGTCCAGCGATGGGGAATGGGAGCGACGCCCCTGGTGGGAGGCGGCAGGCCGGTCGCGGAAAACCGCCCCGGCAAAATCCTGTCCCCGTCTCGGCAGGAAATTAAGACCGGCAAATCCCGGTCACCTACTGTCTCGGACGGTCCCGCCGTGCTGACGCGCGACGAGAGAGTGCGTGCCCTTAACGGGCTGCTCGAAAAAGTCAACGCAAAGGGCGCGGTGGGTTCGCACGTTTGAAGACGCGCGCGAAAACCGCGAGTCCGGGGGTAAATGTCGCGGAATCTCACGGGTTTGAAACAATGAAGTAGTTTTTCTACTTCAAGATGTAGCTTTTGTGTCCAATTTGCGGAACACTCCCTCCCAAGGGCCGGGGAGCCTGCGCAGGAGAGATGGGAGATTTTCGCAAAACAGGGGGTCCGATCCGATGACGCACAGCACCTATCTCAATGAAGAATCGCAGGATGATCTGCTGAGCCGCGGTTTTGCGCGGCGCGACCTTGCGCGAATCGCGGCAGTGTTCGGGGTAGGGGCGGTTGCGGCGTCGATCGGTCGCCCGGCCTGGGCCTCGGGCGGGGTGCCCGATCCGGCACCCACGGCGAAGGTTCGGATCGGTGCCAACGAATGCTGGACCGGCCCGCTCGCGCCGGGTGCCTTGGCCGCGACCAACATGGTGTCGCAGGGCAATCGCTATTCGCCGCAGGACCAGCGCGGCGATTTCATCAAGGCGGTGATGGCGGTCGAGAACGTCCCCTATGACCATGTCGCGCCCTGGCCAGGGTCGAGCGATCCGCTCTGTCGCTCGGTCGTCACCTTCTGTTCGCCGACCAAGGGGCTGGTGACGGCCGATCCGACCTTCGAGCTTGCGGGGCGGACTGCGGCTTGGCTGGGCGCACCGGTCAAGGCGGTTCCGCTGACGGCGGATTATACGCATGACGTGAAGGCGATGTTGGCGGCCAACCCCGATGCGGGCCTCTATTATATCTGTACGCCCAACAACCCGACCGGCACGATCACGCCGCTGGCCGACATCGAATGGCTGATCGCCAACAAGCCGGCCGGATCGATGGTGCTGATCGACGAGGCGTACACCCACTTCGCGGGCGTGCCGGTCGCGTCCTATCTGGCGGTGAAGCATGACGATGTGATTGTGATGCGGACCTTTTCCAAGCTGTTCGGCATGGCGGGCCTGCGCGTCGGCTATATCATCACCAACCCCAAGAACATCGCCAAGATGATGCGCTATGATGGCGGCATGCAATCGGGGGCCTTGCCCGTGACCAGCATCGCCTGCGCGACGGCGAGCCTGACCGCGGCACCGCTGATCGCCGCGCGCCGCGCCGAGATGCAGACCGCGCGCGGGCTGACGCTCGACCACCTCAAGGCAAAGGGGATCGACGTCAAGCCGACCAACGCCAACATGTTCATGATCGACTGGAAGACCAAGAAAGCCAGCGAGATGCAGGCGGCGTTCCGCAAGGAAAGCGTGGAGATCGGGCGGTCCTGGCCGATCTGGCCGACGGTCAGCCGGGTGACGGTGGGGTCGGCAGCGGAGATGAAGGCGTTTTGTATGGCGCTGGACAAGATTGTGGCTTGAGGCATTTTCCGACGTCACCCCGGCTTTATGCCGGGGTCCACCGTGGTCCGCGCCTTTCGATGATGGAGCCGGACGCACGGTGGATGCCGGGACAAGCCCGGCATGACGGAAGAGGAGCTACCCCCGCACGATCAACGGCAGGATTGCGTCGAGCAGCAGCATCCCCGTTTCGGTGACGCCGAGATGGTCGCCATTGCGTGCGATCAGGCCTTGCTGTTCAAGGCGCTCAGCGGCGGTCTGATCGATCAGCGCGGTAGGTGTTGTCTCGCCCAACTGCGCGATCCGCGCGAGATCGACGCCTTCGCGCAAGCGCAGGCCCATCAGCAGGGCCTCGGTCGCGCGGGCATTTGGGGCGAGGGGCTCCTCGATCTGCGCGCCGTGGCCGTTGCGGGCGACCGCACCGATCCAGTTTTCGGGCTTTTTGTGGCGCGCCGTTGCCAGCCCGCCCCGCCTGCCGTGTGCGCCGGGGCCGACCCCGGCATAGTCGCGATAGCGCCAGTAAACGAGGTTGTGGCGGCTCTCCGCGCCGAGCCGCGCATGGTTGGAAATTTCATAAGCCGGCAGCCCCGCCGCTGCGGTCATCGCACGCGTTGTCTCGAACAGATCGGCGGCGGAATCGCCGTCCGGAATGACGATCCGCCCCGCCGCCGCTTCGGTCGCGAAGCGCGTGCCGGGCTCGATCGTCAATTGGTAGAGCGAGAGATGCTCGGTGCCGAAGGCCAGCGCGCGCGCCAGTTCAGCCTCCCACGCAGCGAGCGTCTGGCCGGGGCGGGCGTAGATCAGGTCGAAGCTGACTCGCGCAAAGGCGGCTTGCGCGGTGTCGAGCGCGGCGAGCCCCTCGGTTACATCGTGCGCGCGGCCGAGAAAGGCGAGCGCGGCATCGTCGAGCGCCTGCAGGCCGAGCGATACGCGGTTGACGCCGGCGCGCGCAATATCGGCAAAGCGCGCCGCTTCGACCGAGGAGGGATTGGCCTCCAGCGTAATTTCGATGTCTGGTTCGGCGGGCCAATGCGCGGTGGCGGCGTCGATCACTGCCGCGACCGTCTCGGGCGGCATCAGCGAAGGCGTACCGCCGCCGAAGAAGATCGAGCCGAGCCGCCGTTCCGGCAGCGCTTGCGCTTCATAGGCCAGGTCGGCGAGCAGCGCGTCGCGCCACGCCGCCTGATCGACGCTGTCGCGGACATGGCTGTTAAAGTCGCAATAGGGACATTTCGAGACGCAGAATGGCCAATGGACATAAAGCGCCAGAGGAGGCGTTAGCAGGGGCGTTTCTGGGGCATTCATCAACGGGAGCCTATGGGCGTGTCGGGGAGATTACGAAAGATGCGCGTTTACTGGCTGGCTTTGCTGCCGCTGGGATTGCTGATGGGATGCGTCGCATCCGACCCCGATCAACCGCCGCGTGTGACCGAGCCGCGATTGAGCGAAGCGCCCGCCGCGCGGGGAGAATCGCTGCTGCAGCGCGCCATGCTCGACGGGCACAACCGCGCGCGCGCCGCAGTCGGCGCACCGCCGCTGGCGTGGAATGCCGAACTCGCCAAGGACGCAGCGCGCTATGCCGCAGTGCTGGCCGCGACGCGCGAGTTCAAACATTCGACCGAGCCGCGCGGGCGAATCGCCGAGGGCGAGAACCTCTTCATGGGATCGCGCGGGGCCTATCGATACGACGAGATGGTGCAGCTCTGGGTCGATGAGGGGCGCAGCTATCGCGCCGGCGCAGTGCCCGACATCAGCACGACCGGCCGCTGGCAGGATGTCGCGCATTACACGCGGATCATCTGGCGGCGCACCAGCCAGATGGGCTGTGCGCTCGCGAGCAGTGCGCGCGACGACTATCTGGTGTGTCGCTATACGCCGCCGGGGAATGTGGTCGGACAGCACGCGGGGGATTGATGCGTCCCTAGCCGTCCGTCACCCCGGCCTTGGGCCGGGGTCCACCCAGCCGCGCGGATGTCGCGCGATTTTTAGCGTTGCGCGCCCTGCACGGTGGTCCCCGGCCCAAGGCCGGGGTGACGGGTTGGGGTTTACAGCACCGCCGCAATCAGCTGCGCAAAAGCCGCCGCACGGTGGCTGATCGCGTGTTTCTGGGCCGAGTCCATTTCGGCATAGGTGACATCGCTGCCGAGCGGCACGAACACCGGATCATAGCCGAAGCCGACTTGACCGCGCGGCGGCCAGGTGAGCGTGCCGTCGGCGCGGCCTTCGAACCATTGGACATGGCCGTCGGGCCAGGCGAGCGCGAGGACGCAGACGAAATGCGCGTCGCGGCTGGCATCGGGCCCCTTGGCGGCGAGGGCTTGTTCGACCTTGGTCATGGCCAAGGTCCAGTCGCGGCCATTGGGCGTTTCCGCCCAATTGGCGGTGTAGACGCCGGGATCGCCGCCCAGCGCATCGACGCACAGGCCGCTATCGTCGGCCAGCGCGGGGAGGCCCGACAGATCCGCCGCCTGCAACGCCTTCAATTCGGCATTGGCGACGAAGGTGGTGCCGGTCTCCTCGGGCTCGGGTAAATCGAGTTCGGCCGCCGAGATCGCTTCAATGCCATAAGGGGCGAGGAGCGCGTTGATCTCGCGCACCTTGCCGGCATTGTGGCTGGCGATGACGAGCTTGCCGGGGGCGAGCTTGCGGATCGCTTGCGGCGGCACGGCCTCGGTCATTTTGCGACGGCCTTGGCTTGCGCGGCGAAGATGTCGGTGCAGCCCATGCGCGCGAGGCGGAGCAAGCGCAGCAGCGCTTCCTCATCATAGGTCGCGCCTTCGGCGGTCGCCTGCACTTCGGCGATGTTGCCGTTTTCGAGCAGAACGAAATTGGCGTCGGCGTCGGCGTTCGAATCCTCGTCATAATCGAGGTCGAGCACGGGCGTGCCCTTGTAGATGCCGCAAGAGATGGCCGCGACCTTCTGGGTCAGCGGGTCGGCGGTGAGCTTGCCGCTCGCCAGCAAGCCATCAATGGCGAGGCGTAGCGCGACCCATGCGCCCGAGATCGAGGCGGTGCGGGTGCCGCCATCGGCCTGGATCACGTCGCAATCGAGCACGATCTGGCGCTCGCCGAGCAGTTTCAGATCGGTGACAGCGCGCAAGCTACGGCCGATCAGGCGCTGGATTTCCTGGGTGCGGCCGGATTGCTTGCCCTTGGCGGCTTCGCGGCTGCCCCGGGTGTGCGTGGCACGCGGGAGCATGCCGTACTCGGCGGTGACCCAGCCTTCGCCCTTGCCGCGCAGGAACGGCGGCACCTTTTCCTCGATCGAGGCGGTGACCAGCACCTTGGTGTCGCCGAAGCCGATCAGTACCGATCCCTCGGCATGGCGCGTGAAGTTGGGCGTGATGGTGATCGCGCGCATCTGGTCGGGGGTACGGCCGCTGGGGCGCATCGATATTCTCCTGAAAATGGTCGGCTCGCCGTACCCGTGCGTTGAGGCAGTGTCACCCCTATCTGAGGGGGCACTTCACGGAGCCACGCCGTCACGATGACGCACTATCACCCTTCGACCCAGGATCGCCTGAAAGGTGCAGGCGGTGCGGCGCTGCTGGTGCTGGCGATCGGCTATGGGCTAATCAGCGGGCTGTCGGTCGATTTCCGGACGAAGGTGGTGGAGGACTTGAAGGCCTTCGTCGTCACGCCGCCCGCGCCGCCGCCCAAGCCCGACGTCGTCCCTGCACCGCATGAGGCGCAGAAGCGCAAGGCGGGCGCGGCCGCACCCCCCAATCTTACCGCCAAGGCGAACGAAGTCGTTGCGCCGCCGCTGGTGATCCGCCCGCCGCAGCCGCCCCCCATTGCCGTTGCGCCGATCGCTGGAATCGGCAGTGACCCTTCGGCTGGCGCAGCCCCAGTCCGCGGCCCCGGCACCGGCAGTGGCGGGCAGGGCAATGGCACCGGCAGCGGAGACGGCGGCGATGGCGACGGCGGCGGGGGCGGGGAAATCCCGCTGCAACTGATTCACGGCGAACTGAAATACCGCGATTTGCCGCGCGCGCTGTACGACGCGGGCGTGGCGGGCAAGGTCGGGCTCGAATTCGACGTCGGTGTTAAGGGGCGCGTGACGGCGTGCCGGGTCACGCGGTCGAGCGGGAATGCCGCGCTCGATGCGGCGACCTGCCAGTTGATCATCGACAAACTGCGCTATCGCCCGACCCGCAACGCGGCCGGCCGGGCAATTCCCGATACGGTGACGGGCGAACAGGTGTGGACCGTCGAGCGCGATCGCGGCGACGATTGAGCGTCTGTCCCCAGAGCCCCAGGGACAGACGATTGAGGGTGCTGGTTGAGTGGGCGGCGCGTTAGCCCCATATTGCCGACCATGACCACCGCACCGATCACCGAACTCAACGACCGCGCCCGCGACGTGTTTCGCGTGGTGGTGGACAGCTACCTTGCGACCGGCGCGCCGATCGGTTCGCGCACGATTGCGCAAATGTCCGGGCTCAACTTGTCGCCCGCCTCGATCCGCAATGTGATGCAGGATCTCGAAGAACTTGGCCTGCTCGCCGCGCCGCATACCAGTGCCGGGCGGATGCCGACCGATAACGGCCTCCGGTTGTTCGTTGATGGCATGATGCAGGCGCTCGAACCCTCGCCCGAGGAACGTGCCGCGATCGAGCGCCAGATTGAACAGGCCGGGCCGGTCGAACAGGCGATCGCGGCGACGACGGCGGCGCTGTCGGGCCTGTCAGCCTGCGCCGGTATGGTGATGGTGACCAAGCGCGAACTGGTGTTGCGGCAAATGACCTTCGTCACCCTCTCCGCCGACAAGGCGTTGGCCGTGCTGGTCGGCGAGGACGGCTCGGTCGAAAATCGCGTGATCGATATCCCCCTCGGCCTGCCACCATCGGCATTGGTCGAGGCTGGCAATTATATGAGCGCTATGCTCGGCGGCCTGACCTTGTCCGAGGCCCGCGCGCGGATCGAGCGGGAGATGGCCGACGAGCGCGCCGCGCTGGACGGCGCGGCGCGGACGCTGGTCGAACGCGGCCTCGCGATCTGGAGCGAGGATGCCGATCGCCGCCCGGTGCTGATCGTCCGCGGGCAGGCACGGCTGATCGACGATGCCGCCGCCGCCGATCTGGAACGTGTCCGCGAATTGCTCGACGACCTGGAGGGCAAGCAGGAAATCGCGCGTCTGCTCGACAATGCCAGCGCGGGCGATGCGACGCGCATCTTCATTGGTGCGGAGAACAAATTATTCTCGCTTTCCGGTTCATCTGTCATCACCAAACCCTTCCGTGGTCTTGATGGTCGCGTGATCGGCGTTGTTGGTGTGATTGGGCCGACACGGTTGAACTATGCGCGCGTCGTGCCCATGGTGGATTATACCGCCGCGACACTCGCGCGGCTCATGGGCTAATTGGATAGTGTGACGACATGATCGAAGACGAAAAGATCAACTTGACCAGCGAACTGCGCGCCGAAACCGCGACCGACGCGCCGGAAGTGGCCGAACACGATTACGCGAAAGAGCGTGTCGCCAAGCTGGAAGCCGAACTTGCCGATGCCAAGTCGCAGGTCTTGTATGCCCATGCCGAGGCGCAAAATGTCCGTCGTCGTGCCGAGAAGGAATCCGCCGACGCGCGCGCTTATGCCGCGACTGCTTTCGCGCGCGATTTGCTGTCGGTCGCCGACAATCTCGCGCGCGGCCTGGACGCGATCCCCGCCGAGTTGCGCGAGGATGAGAAGCTGAAGGGTCTGATCGCGGGTCTGGATGCGACCGGTCGCGAACTGGAAGCGGTGTTCCAGCGCCACGGCATCAAGAAGATGACCACGATCGGCGAGAAGCTCGACCCCAATTTCCACCAGGCGATGTTCGAAGTGCCGAGCGACCAGCCGGTCGGCACGGTCGTGCAGGAAATGCAGTCGGGCTATATGATCAAGGACCGCCTGTTGCGGCCGGCGTTGGTGGGCGTGGCGAAGGCGGGGTGACGTTTACGGAGAACGCTCTAGGCGACATCCTGAGCTGCGCCTTTGCAGCAGCGCTGATAGGATATGTCGCCTGGGCGTTTCCCCGCAGACGCAAACCAAAACCGGTCGAGGTGCCCGACAAGCGGGATCAACCCTACACAGTGTACACCACACAACATGATCTAGTCCTGCGAGGACGAGACGTGCCCGACACGTTGGCCAATGACGCGTTTCTTAAGGCAAAGGGTTGGTCCTTGTGCGATGGCACGATCTGGCAGCGCAAGGTAACCGTCGCGCGGGGCATCGAAGCAGTGATGACCGATCGGGTTGCGATGCCGCCGCCGCTGGATGATTGGGCAATCTGCCTCTTGGTCGATCAATCGGGGTCCATGCGCGATGATCCGATTGCCCATACAGCCGCGACTGTCAGAGGGGTCAGCCAGGCGTGGACTGCGGCTGGGGCCCGCATCGCCGTTTTTGGCTTTTCGACGGTCGGCTGGCACGGCGGAAAAGCGCGACAGGATTGGCTTTGGAACGGGCAGCCCAAACGTCCCGGTCGCCTCTGTGCGCTGTTGCATGTGATCTACAAGGATTTCGATCGTCCGTTTGACGATGACGACTGGGCCGCCATGCTGTATCCTGACCTCTTGCGCGAAAACATCGACGGCGAAGCGATCGTCTGGGCCGCCGGGATGTTGTGCCAACGTCACGAGGCTCACAAAGCACTTATTGTCGTGTCCGATGGGGCTCCGGTCGATGACATCACCTTGCTGCATAATGGCCCATCTTATCTCGAGCGTCATCTCCGCGCGACCATCCGCGCTATCGAGCAGGGGCACGAGATTCATATCGCAGCGCTCGGAGTCGGATTCGCCGTCGATCGCTATTATGCGCTATCCGAAACGGCAAAACGTCTCGAGGACTTGCCGGTCGCTTTCAACGCGCTGATTTCCAAATTGAAAGGCGAGAGCCATGCCCATTAACCCCAACCTCACCGCCGAGCGCGCGACGTTCGTCACGCATCTCGAATGTTCGATGACCGGGGAGCGTTATGAGGCGGACCAGCTTCATGGCCTGTCGCGCGTTGGGCGGCCGTTGCTGGTGCGCTATGATCTGGCCGCGGTGAAGGCGGCGATCCCCAAGGCGATGATTGCGGCGCGGCCGACCGATTTGTGGCGCTGGCGCGAATTGCTGCCGGTGCGGCATACGCGCGATATCGTCAGCCTGGGCGAGATCGAGACCCCGCTGATTGCGATCCCGCGCTCGTCGGGCAGCCCCAATGTGCTGGTGAAGGACGAGGGGCGGCTGCCGACCGGATCGTTCAAGGCGCGCGGGCTGGTGATGGCGGTGGCGATGGCCAAGGAGCTGGGCGTCACCCGCATCGCGATGCCGACCAACGGCAATGCCGGGGCGGCGCTGGCGGCCTATGCCACGCGCTGCGGGATCGAGACGATCGTGCTCTGTCCCGACGATACGCCCGAGATCAACGTGCGCGAAATCGCGGCGCAGGGCGCGCGCGTCTACCGCGTCAACGGCCTGATCGACGATTGCGGGGCGATCGTCGGCAAAGGCGCGGCGGAAGGCCGCTGGTTCGATTTCTCGACGCTGAAGGAGCCCTACCGGATCGAGGGCAAGAAGACGATGGGGCTGGAACTGGCCGCGCAGTTCGGCTGGAAATTGCCCGATGCGATCTTCTACCCGACCGGCGGCGGCACGGGCTTGATCGGCATGTGGAAGGCGTTCGATGAGCTCGAACAGCTCGGCTGGATCGGGTCCGAACGCCCGCGCATGTATGCCGTGCAGGCGAGCGGCTGCGCGCCGATCGTCCGCGCGTTCGAGGCGGGCGAGGAGCATGCCGAACGCTGGGAGGACGCCGCTACCGTCGCTGCAGGGATCCGCGTGCCCAAGGCGGTCGGCGATTTCCTGATCCTGCGCGCGGTGCGCGAAAGCGGCGGCAAAGCGCTCGGCGTCGGCGATCCCGCGATCCTGAAGGCGGTCGACGATTGCGCCAGGAAAGATGGCCTGTTGCTGTGCCCGGAAGGCGGCGCGACGCTCGCCGCCTATCGCGAGGCGCTGCGCACGGGCGAAGTGGATGAGGATGAGCGCGTCGTGCTGTTCAATTGCGCCACGGGCCTGAAATATCCGATGCCCGCCGCAGACGCTGCGCTCGACCGTTTCGGAGAGATCGACCTGGGCGCGCTCTAGGCGATTGCGCGCCCGCCCGATCAGATCACCTGCGCGCGATTCTCGTCGCGGTGCTTCTTCAGATATTTCATGAAGGGCGTGCCGCCAGTGCCGACATCGGGATCGTTGCCCGCAGCATTGCTCGCCTGCTTGTTGATATAAGCGGCGGCATATTCGAGGTGACGGCTACGGAAGCGCGCGACTTGCTCGACACAAGCGTTGAACGCCGCTTTCAGCGTCGGCGACTGTGTCACGGCGAAGGCGCGCAGGCCGCTTGCCGCCTGCATATCCTCGATAAAGGCGCGGTGCGTACGCGGGCGGTATTGATGCAGCTCGAGCAGAAAATCGCGTAGCTCGTCGCCGGAATGGACGACTTGAAAGAGCGCATCCATCGTTGGCACGATCGAGCTTTGCGATCCGGTTTGTCCGCGTAGTGCCTGCGGCTTGCCGTCGAAACGGGCGACCCCGTCATAGATCAGCCCGCCGGGCATCGCCGGATTGTTCTTCCAGCCGTTTATATAGGGGCGCACCCGATTGAAGTAGATATAGGGGTCGCACTTCTCGACCATGCGATCGAAGATCGCGTTGATCGCATCCCATACCGCGTGCATGTCCAGCAGCAGCGCCTCGACCGCGACGGCATCGCCGGTATCGCTGGCCTGGACCAGCTTCACCGCCAGTTCGAGTGCGCGGCCTGCCTCGGCCTCGATCGCGACATGGACCAGCACGAACCAGTTTTCGTCCTGACCACCCGCGAAATGCTGATCCATTACCAGATTTTCGAGGGCGATCGGGCCGCTCTTGTCGAGCCGATACCAATTGTCGAGCACATAACCCGCATAGTTCATCACCGGCGGGAAGCCGATCCGGTCCGCCAGCGCGACAAACGGCACGGCGAGATTGGCGGGCAGCCGGTCGAGCGGCGTCGGCTCCCCCCACACATAAGCCTGAACGAGAAAGGAATAGCGCACCATCGCACGCCCGATTTCCGCATCGGCGGCCGTGGCGAGGAAGGCAGCGATATCGGGGGTGGGCAAGGCATCGAGCCAGTGGCGAACCCGGCCGGTGGTCACCAGTCCGGACAGCTTGGCGGCCGCCTCCTCGATCGGGCCAAAGTCCCCGGGCAATGCGATCTCGTCGATTTCATGGGGCGACAGGAATCCGCGTTCGGCAGACAGGCCATAATGAGCAAGGTCATGGAGCGGCATCGCGAGTCTGGCCTCAATGTGGTTTCGAATGAAACTTCTTATCGTAAGCCCGCGTCTCGCGCCAGTTGCGCTAAAACGGTAGTATGTTGACAGGGTCGATGCTGGTCCGCACGGTTGGGCTGGCGCCAGTCGTCGCACCGTCCGGCTTAAGCCAGCGTTCGAGACCAAAGTTATGGCACCCCAGGATCAGAAAGCCGACCCAGCGACAAGCAGAGAGGGCGTGCGTTTTCTCGACGGCGGCGGCGCGGTCGGGGCGCTGCTGCGCGATTTCGATTGGGCGTCGCATCCGCTCGGGCCCCCGCAGGATTGGCCCGCCGCCTTGAAGCTTAGCGTTGGGCTCTGTTTGCGTTCCAGCTTCCCGACTGCGATCTACTGGGGCTCCGAATTCCTGCTGCTCTACAACGATGCGTGGACCGTGCTCGCGGACAACCACCCCTCGGCGCTGGGCCGACCGGCGGCGGAGGCGCGCCCCGACATCTGGCCGGTGCTTGGTGCCCAGTTCCGCGAGACGTTGGCGGCCGGTGAGGGGATCTCGCATGTCGCCCAACGTCTGATGATGGTGCGCGGAGGTGCGCTGACCGAGACCTTCTGGAGCTATAACAGTTCACCTATTCTGGACGAGGACGGGGTGGCCCACGGCATCCTTAACCAGGGGCTTGAGGTCACCGCGCAAGTGCTGAACGAACGCGCGCTAATCGCGGCGAAATCCGAGCGGGATTTCGTTTTGCACCTTGTCGAACAGCAGCGGGTTCAGCGCGATTCCGCCGAGGTTATGCACCTGACGGCGGAAGCGGTCGGCCAATATCTGGGCGTTGACCGGGCGGGCTTCTTCGATGTGACCCCGGATCACGTCGTCGAATATGGGCCGAGTTGGGTTGGTGGAGCATTGTCGCCGCTTACGCGGCCGATCCCTGCGGCTGTTTTCGGGGCGCGCTGGGACGCTGCCATGCGGACAGGCGAGACGATCGCGTTCGGCATGCCGGATGACCGTGATGCACCGCCTGCGGAGGCGCTGGGCCTGGTCGGCAGCCGAGCCGGGGTCACGGTACCCTTGCTTCGTGGCGGCGAATGGCAAGGCGGCTTCTATCTTAGCCATGCGGAGCCGCGAAACTGGACCGGCAACGAAATCGCACTGATTGAGGAAGTTGCGGAATTGAGTTGGGACGCAGTCGCGCGCGTGCGGGCGGTCGAGCGGCTGCGGGCGTTGAACGCGGACCTGGCTGGCGAAGTCGCAGCGCGGACCGCCGAGCGCGACCGGCTGTGGGAGGTGAGCGAGGATTTGCTGGGGATTGCCACGCGCGATGGTCGGTGGCTGTCGATCAACCCTGCCTGGGAACGCGCGCTGGGGTGGTCCGCCGAACATATCCTGGGCCGCGATTCGCAATGGTTGCGCCATCCCGAAGACACTGGTGGCAGTGCCGCCGAGATCGCACGCATCGCCGCCGCCGAAACGACCCACCGGCTGGAGAAGCGCTTGCGGACCAGGGCGGGCGACTACCGCACCTTTGCGTGGCAAACCACGCTGTTCGGGGACCGACTCTACACCAGCGCCCGCGACATTACCGAGGAGCGGCGACAGCATCAAGAGTTGCTGGCGGCCGAAACGCGCACGCGGATGGTGCTGCAGGCGATGGACGGGGTGGGGGTGTGGACCTACGATCTGGCGAACGACCGTTTCGAGAGCGATAGCGAGTTTGCCGCGCTATACGGTTTCAGCCCGGAGCATGTGGCGCGGGGCGTTACGCTGGCGGACGTGATGGCGCGCATCCACCCGCAGGACCTGCCCAAGATGCAGGCCACAATCGCGCATGTCCGTGCGACTGGCGGCGACGGTGCCAATGAATATCGTCTGCAACTGCCCGACGGCAGTGTGCGCTGGATAATGGCGCGCAACCACGTGCTGCGCGACCCGGACGGCAAGCCGGGCAAGGTCGTCGGTGTCGGCGTCGACGTCAGCCGCCAGCGCGAATTGGAGGAGCGGCTGCGGCAATCCCAGAAGATGGAGGCGGTCGGACAATTGACCGGCGGCCTCGCGCACGATTTCAACAATCTGCTGACCGGCATCTCGGGCGCGCTGGAGCTGATGCAGCTTCGCCTGAACCAGGGGCGGATCGACGATCTGCCGCGCTATATCGGCGCGGCGCAATCGGGAGCCGCGCGCGCGGCTGCACTGACGCATCGGTTGCTCGCCTTCTCGCGCCGTCAACCGCTCGACCCCCGACCGACCGATGTGGCGAAGCTGATTGCGGGGATGGAAGATCTGGTGCGCGGGACGCTGGGCCCCAGCATCGTGCTCGACGTGGTGACGCCCGCCGATAGCTGGCCGATCCTGGCCGACGCCAACCAGCTTGAGAACGCCTTGCTCAACCTGTGCATCAACGCGCGCGATGCCATGCCCGATGGCGGCATGGTGACGATCGCCACGCACAATGTCGTGCTAGACGAGAAAGCGGCGGGCGAGCGTGACGTGCCGCCAGGCCCCTATCTCGCGCTCAGCGTCGCCGACACCGGCACGGGCATGAGCCCTGAAGTGATCGCGCGGGCGTTCGATCCGTTCTTTACGACCAAGCCGATGGGGCAGGGAACGGGACTTGGCCTGTCGATGATCTATGGCTTTGTGCGACAATCGGGCGGGCATGTGCAGATCGATTCCGTGCGCGACCAGGGCACGACTATGACGCTTCTGCTGCCGCGCCATATCGGCGAGGCGGCGGACTTGATCGCCGCCGGGGCCGGGACCGCGATCCCGGTCGGTGCGGGCGAAACGGTGCTGGTGGTCGATGACGAGCCGACCGTGCGGATGCTCGTCATGGAGTTGCTCGGAGAACTCGGTTATTCGGCGATCGAGACCGAAACCGGCGAGCAGGCACTTAAGGTGCTGAAATCGCAGGGACGAATCGATTTGCTCATCACCGATGTCGGCTTGCCCGGCGGCATGAATGGGCGACAGGTCGCCGATGCCGCCCGCGCGCACCGCCCAGACCTGCCGGTGCTGTTCATCACGGGCTTTGCCGAAAATGCGGTGGTCGGGGATGGTCCGCTCGAACCGGGCATGGCGTTGATCGCCAAGCCGTTCGCGATGGACACGCTCGCCGCGCGGATTCGCGCGATGTTGGCGGGGGCTTAGGCGGCGCGCTCGCGCGGCAGAGCGATTTCATCCTTGCGCCGCAAATAGGGCGCGACGAGGTTGCGCGCGCGGAACCATTCCTGCCGCTCGGGCGACAGTGTGGAGAAATTGCCGATCACGCGGCGGCATTCCGGGCTGCGGCACTGGCAGATCATGTGCCAGTTCGATTCGGCGAGCGTGGTCGAATAATCCCAGGCGATTTCTTCGCCGGGCGCGATGTTGCGGGTCGCGACCAGCACGACGCTGGTGCCGCCAAAGCGCAGCCCGGCATTGGGCGAACAGCTATGGTTGATGAGATCGTCGATACGGCCAGAGGGACCCATATAATGTTCGGGGGTTACCTGGACGAAGCGGTCGCTCGATCCGCGCATCAGGCTCGGCACGCGATCTGCGCGGAAGCGGCGACCGGTGAAGCGGATGATCTCGTCGCCTTCGGCAAAGCCTTGCGCGGCATAGACCGCCTTGCCCAGATGCGTCTCGCCGACCGCGAACAGATTGGCGGTGGGGGCATAAGCGTCCAGCACGTAGAAGCGCCCGTCGCGGAAACCGAGCGAGCGCAGCGGGTTGATCGTCGCCAGCCCGACCATGAACCACACGCTGGCGTGGCAGAGCAGTTCGACCAGGATATAGACATATTCCCCGGCATGTTGGTCGCCATTGCGCGTCGCCACCAGCAAGGTCGCCAGATCGCCGATCGTCCACAGTCCCCATGCGGGTGAGCGTTCGCGCGTGCGGTCTTCCATCACGCTTTGCCAGGTCGGCCAGAAGCTGACGGGGACGGCGGCGACCACCAACATGTGCGCCCAAAAGGCATTGCGCGACACGATCCACACTAGCAGCGCGGCGAGGCACGCGGCGGTGCAGGCCACTTCGCCGCGCGACGGCGCGCTCCACACCGAACGCCGCCAGATCCCGATCGTCACCACCAGACACGCGAGCGTGGAGAGCGCGAACACCCAGCCTTGCAGCGCCGCTGGGTTGACTGCCGCATAGGTGGCGGCCTCGACCGCCGTCGCTGCCGTCCAGATCAGCCAGGAGGCGCGATTGGGTTGTACCAATTGCCGTCGCAGCCCGGCGAGATACGATCCGTATCCTGCCAGGCTGCAGACGATTGCAATTGGGAACCAGGGGTCGATCGCCATGCCCGCGTGCCGTTATGGTTAAGCCCGAGCTTACCCATTCTGCGGACTCGCGTCCACACAAACCGAGGACTCACCACGAGTCGCGGGGAATTTTGAGTCGTTTGAATCGCTTAGAGCGCGGCGACGCGCACGATTATGTCGCGGTAGATTCGGCTCAGCGCGAGCAGATCGTCGAGTGCTACCGCTTCATCGAGTTTGTGCATCGTCGCGTTGAGCAGGCCGAATTCCACCGTCGGGCACAGCGCCGACAGGAAGCGCGCGTCGGAGGTGCCGCCGGTGGTGGAAAGTTCGGGGCGGGCACCGGTATGCGCCGCGATCGCATCGCCGATCAGGTCTGAGAAGGGGCCGGGCGCGGTGAGGAACGCTTCGCCCGAAATGCGTGCAACCATCGTGGCGGCGGGATCGTGGCGCTTGACGATCGCCTCGATCCGGTCGGCGAGATCGACGCCGCGCTGTTCGTCGTTGAAGCGGATGCTGAGCCGCGCCTCGGCCCGCGCCGGGATGACGTTGGTGGCGGGGTTGCCGACGGTGATGTCGGTCACCTCGATGTTGGAAGGCTGAAACCACGCGTTACCGGCATCGAGCACGATCGCGTCGATTTCCGCGAGCATCGCGACCAGGCGCGGGATCGGATTGTCGGCCAGGTGCGGATAGGCGACATGGCCTTGCTTGCCCGGCACCCCGATCCAGATGTTGACTGATCCGCGTCGCCCGATCTTAAGGGTATCGCCCAGCCGCGCGGTCGAGGTCGGCTCGCCGACCAAGCACAAATCGGGCCGGACGCCGTTTTCCGCCATTCGTTCGATCAGTGCGCGCGTGCCGAAAATGGCGGGCCCTTCCTCATCGCCGGTGATGATGAGACTGAGCGGAATGCCGGGCTCGACCGGGATTGCTGCGACGAAGGCTGCGATCGCCCCCTTCATGTCGACCGCGCCGCGCCCGTGCAGCAGCCCGCCGCGCACTTCAGGAGCGAACGCGCCGCTGGTCCACCCTTCGCCCGGCGGCACGACGTCGAGATGCCCGGCAAAGGCCAGGTGCGTGCCACGCCCGCCGCGCGTCGCCAGCAGGTTTTCGACCGGTCCGTCGGGCGCGGAACCAACGATGGAGCGGTCAACCGTGAAACCGAGCGGCAGCAACGCTGCCTCCAGCACATCGAACACCGCGCCGTGGGCGGGCGTAATGCTTTCGCAAGCGAGCAGCGCCTTGGCGAGGTCGAGCGGATCGGGCAAAAGACTATCGTTCATGGGAGGCGACATTGCCCAAGCTCGATCTCGACACAATCCCGCAAACCAATGCGACCGGCTATCCGCCACCGTTTGATGCGCCGGTGGCGGAGCGCTGGTATCGTCGGCTCGCGCCGGTGGCGGGATTGAAAAGCTTCGGGGCGAGTCATGTTACACTCAAACCCGGTGCCTGGTCATCGCAGCGCCACTGGCATGATGACGAGGACGAGATGGTGGTGATGCTGTCGGGCGAGGCGGTGCTGATCGAGGATGGCGGCGAGACGCTACTGCGCGCCGGCGACATCGCGACTTTCCCGGCCGGGGTGCACGACGGGCATCATTTGCAGAACCGAACCGAGCACGATTGCGTGTTCGTCGCGATCGGGGTGGGTGAGCGGCTGCTCGGCGGCGAGTATCCCGATATCGACCTGCGCTTCACCGCCCAGGGCTATGAGCATAAGGACGGCACGCCCTACCCGACGACGCGCGTGCCGTGATCGTCAGGCCCGGGTTGCGGGTTGTTCGAACTGCTCGATCACCCATTCCTCTTCCTGCGCCGAGGCGATCCAGTCCTGCATAAAGGGGTGATGCAGCACCGCGTCCATATAGGACGTCGCAAAGCGTGCGACGGGGAGCGAATAGGTGACGATTCGGGTGACGACAGGCGCGTACATGATGTCCGCTGCCCCGAACGCGCCGAAGAGGAAATCGCCGTCGCCACCAAAGCGCGCGCGGGCCTGCGCCCATAGCTCCATGATCCGCCCGAGATCGGCCAGAACGTCCTCATCCGGGCGTTGCGGCGGGAAGATCTGGCGGACGTTCATGCTGTGCTTGCGGCGCAGCGCGGTGAAGCTGGAGTGCATTTCCGCCGCCATCGACCGCGCCATCGCGCGCGCGGCGGTGTCCTCCGGCCAGAACAGGTCGCGGCTGGTCTTTTCCGCGAGATATTCGACGATGGCGAGGCTGTCCCACACCACCGCATCGCCATCCCACAGGATCGGCACCTTGCCCGAGGAGGGCGCGAATTCGTCGCCCTCGCGGCGCTTGTCCCATTCGGCATCGTACAGCGGCACGACCGCTTCCTCGAACAGCAGGCCCGATTGCTTGCACGCAAGCCAGCCGCGCAGCGACCAGGAGGAATAGGCCTTGTTGCCGATGATCAGTTTCATGGGGCCCTGCCTAAGCGAGGCGCGCGCGGGGTGCAACATGGCGACGGGAACCCGGGCGATGGTGATGCCGATCGCCCGGGCTGACTCCGGAGACGAGGGGCAAATATTGTTCGGCCGTACCGAAGATCCGTCGTCGAATTTCCTATGATAGAACTGACGTTTCGCTTTGTCGTGCCGCGTCTCCTGTCGCTTGGCGTTAATTCGTCGCAAATTGGAAGACGCAATGAATTTGATGAAACGCCTCGACTCGATTCGTTCCTTACAGCGAAAGATCGCGACAATCTCCGGGCTGTGTTTGGGAATAACTGTCATAATTCTTGTTGCGATCAGCGCGATTTCATCGCTCACCTCGCATCTGTATGTCAGCAGCGAAGTGGGCGGGATTGTCAGCAGCCAGGCCAAGGATACGCTGCAAAATCGAGCGGCGGTCGAGGCGGACACCGTGAAGGGCGCATTGAACGTTGCATTCGATGCGGCCCGAACGACTGCTCAGTCCTTCGCGGTACTGGTTGGCAGCACGCCGAGCGGCGCGCGGCGCGACCAGTTCAACGCGATCATGCGGAGGGTTCTGGAACAAAACCCCGGCTTCAACGGCACCTATTCGGCATGGGAGCCGAATGCGATCGACGGCGCGGACGCAGCGTTCGTCAATAATCGCGCCAAGGGGTCGGACGATAGCGGACGCTATCTGCCCTATTGGACGCGTGCGGCCAATGGCAGCGTCGCGATCCAGCCGCTGGTCGAATATAACAGCGCCGAGCGCCATCCCAACGGGCTGGTCAAAGGTGGCTGGTATCTTGGGCCGCGCACCAACAATCAGGAAAGCATCCTTGGCCCGTTGCCCTATACGGTGCAGGGCAAGCGCGTATTTCTGGCGACGATGTCGGTGCCGATCTCGGTCGGCGGCAAGTTCGTGGGCGTTGCCGGTGCGGATTACGATCTCGATTTTCTGCAGAAATTGGCGATCAAGACCAATAGCTCGCTGTTTTCGGGCAAGGGCGTGATGCTGATTGTCAGCGATACCGGCCTGATCGCCGCAAACAGCGCCGACCCGTCCTCGATCGGAAAGCCGGCCGCGTCGGTCGATCCGCGTTGGTCGCAATTGGAAGGGATCGTACGATCGGGTGAGGCCAAGGTGCTTGACGACGCGAAGCAGACCAATATCGACGTCTATTCGCCGATCCATCTCGGGCGCAGTACGACCCCATGGTCGGTGGTCATCTCGGTGCCACGTGCTCTGGTTCTGGCGCAGGCCGATACGCTTAGCGCTACGCTCGGTTCACGTGCGATCTCGGGGGTCGTCTGGCAGCTTGTGCTTGGCCTCGGCGTAGCCGTCGCTGCGATCTTCGCGATTTCCCTGGCCGCTGCCCGTATTGCCCGCCCGATCCGCGAATGCGCCGAGTTTGCCGATGGCATCGCGCGAGAACAGCTCGATCAAACGCTGCACATCCAACAGGTCGATGAGGTTGGCACCCTGGCCGAATCCTTGCGGAAGATGCAGGGCGATCTCAAAACCAGCATCACGCGGCGCGCAGAGGAGCAAGCGAAATCGCTTCTGGTCGTCGACACGCTATTAACCAACCTTGGAGGTTTGTCGCGCGGCGATTTGACGGTCGACATTACCACAACGTTCGCCCCGGAATTTGACGAGTTGAAGAACAACTTCAATTCGGCCCTGTTGAATCTGCGTACGCTGATCGGCGCGGTGGGGGAAAGCACGGCGGGCATCCTGACGGGATCGGGCGAGATTGCTCAGGCATCGGAAGACCTGGCGCGGCGTACCGAAAGCAATGCGGCAAGCCTTGAGGAAACCTCTGCCGCGATTGCCCAGATGGACAATCGTCTCAAGGCGACCGCGGTCGCCTCCGGACAGACGGTCGCGCGGGCCGATCAAGCGATTGCGACGGTCGGCGGTGGCCGCGAAACCGCAGACGAGGCGGTGCAGGCGATGGGCCGGGTGAGCCATAGCGCGGAGGGAATCGACAGCGTCATTGAGGGCCTCGACAAGATCGCTTTCCAGACGCGGGTGCTGGCGATGAACGCAGCGGTTGAGGCGGGGCGTGCCGGCGACGCGGGCCGGGGCTTCGCCGTCGTTGCCGATCTGGTGAGCGCGCTCGCCATGCGTGCCGAGGAGGAAGCGAAGCGCGCGCGTGACCAACTGACCGTGACGCAAACCGAGATTGTGACGGCGGTGAAGGCGGTCGAGCGGGTCGATGTGGCGCTGGCGAACATCGCTGGCGATGTCGATGCGGTGCATAAGCTGCTCGGCTCGATGGCATCGGACAGCCAGGCGCAATCGTCGGCGATCACCGAGATCAGCGCGGCAATCAACGAAATGGACCGTTCGACTCAACAGAATGCGGCGATGGTTGAGGAAACGTCGGCCGCCGCGCGCAACCTGTCGACCGAAGTGGTGTCGCTGAGTGCGCAAGCGTCGCAGTTCAAGGTCGACACGTCCGCAAAACCGGGGGCAGGATCGCGCGCACTCACCAACGGTCAGCGTCGTCCGGTGGCGACGCAAGCCGCATTGCAACAGGGGGCGTGGGTCCGTCACTAAGACGGCTTGAAGACCAGGAAGAGCCCCGTATCGGTGGTGTCGCACGATCTGCGATGCCGCCGATACGGGGTGGTATCACGCAAAGTGATCGCGCATGAACGCGGGCATGAATCGCAATGCCCCCTATCTCGTCCGGCTGGTTTCGATCGTGTGGCGACGGCGCGGTGCGCGCCATGCCGGTGCGGAATTGCTGCGGGCGCGACGGCGGTTGGCGACGGGTGTGGGCGCGGTGCTGCTGGGGCTGGTGGCGCTCGCTTTCGCCGCGATCAGCGATCGTGCGCAGGGGGCCTTTGCGACGCTGATCGCGCACTGGCCTTATGCACCGCTGCTGCTGACCCCGGCGCTGTTCGCCGCGGTGGTGTGGGTGACGCGGCGGAGCGCGCCTTATGCGCGCGGATCGGGCATTCCGCAGGTGATCGCCGCCAGTCGCGCGCCCGATACACCGCCGAGCAACGCGCTGGTGTCGCTGTGGACGGCGAGCGTCAAATTCGTGCTGACGGTGGTGATGCTGCTCGGCGGGGCCTCGGTCGGGCGCGAGGGGCCGACGGTGCAGATCAGCGCGGCGATCATGGTCAAGGTGCATCGCTATCTGCGCGTGCCGATCACCGCGGGCGTGCTGATCGCGGGCGGCGCGGCGGGCGTGGCGGCGGCGTTCAATACGCCGCTCGCCGGCGTCGCCTTTGCGATCGAGGAACTGGCGGCGGCTTATGAACAGCGCGTCGCGGTGCTGGTGATGGGCGCGGTGATGATCGCCGGGCTGGTCAGCCTCGGCATTGCTGGGGACTATGTCTATTTCGGCGCGATGCGCGAGACGCTGGGCGTGTCGGCGGTGCTGATGATCACGCCCGTGGCGGGCGTGCTGGGCGGCGCTGCGGGCGGGCTGTTCTCGCGGCTGGTGCTGGGGTTTGCGGGTGCGCGTTGGCGGCCGATCGCGGCGGCGCGGGCGCATCCGATCCTGTTCGCGGCCGGATGCGGGCTGACGGTGGCGGTGCTTGGCATTGCGACCGGCGGCGCGACCTGGGGCACGGGCTATGGCGCGACGCGGTTGCTGGTCGAGGGGCATGGCCAGTCGGACTGGTTCGGCCCGGCCAAGTTCCTCGCCGCGCTGGCGACGACGCTGAGCGGCGCGCCGGGCGGCATCTTCGCGCCGTCGCTGGCGGTGGGGGCGGGGTTCGGCAATTTGCTGGCCGGGGTGTTCCATAACCAGCCCGCAGGGGCGGTGGTGCTGCTGGGCATGACCGCCTATTTCGTCGGCGTGGTGCGTGCGCCGCTGACCGCCGTGATTATCGTGATGGAGGCGACGGCGGCACGCGGGCTGATCCTGCCGCTGTTCGCGACCGCGCTGATCGCCGACGGGGCAAGCGCCTTTGTCTGCCGCGAGCGGCTGTATCATGGCCTCGCCAAGCCGTTCCTGGCGCTGGTCGAGGGCAAGGCGGCGTAAGCCGGGTTCCGCTATTCCTGCCGCATTTTCCGCTCTATAGCGTTCGCCGAGGGGGGAGAAAGCCATGGCCAAGCGCACATTCGATCCGAGGGTGTTGCCGATCACCAGCGCGGTGGCGACAGCGTTGCTGGTGGGGGCGTGCAGCCCGTCTTCCGATGTCGCCAAGTCTGATGTCGCGGTGTGCCGCGATGCCGCGGGCGTGCGCGTCGATGATGCTTATTGCGCGCGCGGCACCAACGGGCGGACTGGCGGCGGTGCCGGCGGCTGGTATTATATCGGGCGTGGCGGCCGCGTGCCCGCGATGGGCGAGGCGCTTTCGGGCGGTTACACCACGCCACGCGCGGGCGTCGGCTATGCGCGCGCCTCCTCGGCGACGGTGTCGCGCGGCGGCTTCGGGATGAGCGCACGCGGTTTCGGCGGCGGGGCGGGCGAGTGATGCGCCGCACCGATTGCAGCCCGCGCCGCGACTGGCAGGCGCGGGTCGAGGAGCTTGGCCTCGTCTGGCATAGCGTTGGCGGCCAGCCTTATTGGGACGAAAGCGCCTGCTATCGCTTTTCGCTGGCCGAGATCGAGACGATCGAGCGCGCCAGTGCCGAGCTGTACGAGATGTTCCTCGCCGCCGGGCAGCATGTGCTCGACCGCGAATTGCTCGGCGATTTCGGCATTCCCGCTTTCTGCCACAATGCGATTTACGATTCCTGGAATGCCGAGCCACCGGCGCTCAATTTCGGGCGGTTCGACCTGGGCTATGACGGGTCTGGTCCGCCCAGGCTGTTCGAGTTCAATTGCGACACGCCGACCTCGCTGATCGAGGCGGCGGTGATCCAGTGGGACTGGAAGGAAGCGGTCTTCCCAAGCCATGACCAGTATAACAGCCTGCACGAGGCGCTGATCGCCAAATGGCGCGACATCGCGCCGCCGCCGGGGAGCAGCGCGCTCTATCTGGCGCATATCGCGGATGCGGCGGGGGAGGATAGCGTGACCACCGCCTATCTCGCCGACACCGCGCGCGCGGCGGGGGTCGACACGCGGCTGATCGAGCTGAAGGATCTGGGCTGGGATAGTGCGGGTCGGCGCTTCGTCGATCTCGACAACATGCCGATCGACGCGATCTTCCATCTCTATCCGTGGGAATGGCTGGTCAACGAGCCGTTCGGCGGCGAGCTGATCGAGAGCCTGAGCAGCACTTTGTGGATCGAGCCGATCTGGAAGATGTTGTGGAGCAACAAGGCGATCCTGGCGGTGCTGTGGGAGCTGTATCCGGGGCACCCCAATTTGCTGGAGACGCGGCGGGCACCGCTTGTCGGCGACCATGTCCGCAAGCCGTTGCTGGCGCGCGAGGGGGCCAATGTCACGCTTGTGAAGGGCGGGGCGACGCTGGCCGAGACCGGCGGCGATTATGGCGAGGAAGGCTTCGTCTATCAGGCGCTGTACGATCTGCCCGGCAGCGGCGAGCAGCGCCCGGTGCTGGGCGCATGGATCGTCGATGGCGCGCCGGCGGGGATGGGCATTCGCGAGGACGGGCCGATCACCGGCAACACCGCGCGCTTCGTGCCGCACATCATCGAAGGGTAATATGTCCGAGCACCAGTACACCGCGCGGATCGCCTGGACCGGCAATCGCGGCGAGGGGACGCGGCAGTATCGCGGCTATGACCGGACGTGGCAGATCGTGACGCCGGGCAAGCCGGTGATCGAGTGCTCGAACGATCCGTTGCTGGGCGGCGATCCGGGCCTGCCCAACCCCGAGGATTTGCTGCTGGCGACGCTCTCGGGCTGTCACATGCTGTGGTATCTGCATCTGGCGAGCGTCGCCGGGGTGGTGGTGACCGCCTATACCGACGACCCGCTCGGCATCGGCGAAAGCGCGCCCGATGGGACGGGGCGGTTCGTGAAGGCGGTGCTGCGGCCGCGGATCGAGCTGCTCGCGGGGAGCGATCTGGCGGTGGCGGATGCGATCCACGCGCGCATCCACGCGCATTGCTTCATCGCGCGATCGGTGAATTTCCCGGTCGAATATGCGGCGACCTATATCGAGCGGTGATCCGGTGCGCCCGACTCGGAAGGTAACGAAGGTAAGGGCGCGTTATAGGCGGAGTGCGACCAATCTCGTCTTGCTGTCGATGAACCGAGTACGGTCGATGGCGGCAACGATGAGAAAGAGCATGCGGGGCGAGATTTTCATACTTCCCGCGTGTAGGACAACGCTTTCGTAAGGTTCGATCAGCGCGCGCTCAAAACGTGCTTCCCCGGCGAAGGCCGGGGCCCAGTTGCGAAGGTGGAACTTATCAAGCGCTAGAGTGTGATGACGTTTGACGGACTCCCCTCCCCTTCAGGGGAGGGGTTGGGGGTGGGGCCTATCCGTCTCACCGAGACCGGCGCACGCGGGGAGAGGCCCCACCCCAACCCCTCCCCTGAAGGGGAGGGGCTTCCCCGGATCGAAGTAACGTCATCCCGCTTTAGCGCTCGCCCTGTGCCGTTCCTCGCCTGGACCCCGGCTTTCGCCTGGGAAGGGCTTTATGGAAAGGCGTTGCGCCCCTGCGCAGGCGGTCAGCGCGAGCGGCGGGGCCAGTTATATTGGCTGCTCTCGAACGACACGACCGCACCGGCATTGTCGCCGAGCGGGATCGCGGCGGTGCCGTAGATGCCGCGCGTGCCGTTCGATCCGATCATCGCGCCGATTTCGCCGTGAATGCCGGGACCGGTGCCTGGGAGGCGCTCGCCGCGGGCGGCGGCGGCGCTTTCCACGGTGTTGCTGTTGAGGATGGCGTCGCGTTCCTTGTCGGACAGCCGGATCGTGTCGCCCGAAGACGGTGCCGCCGCTGCAGCCACAGCAGGAGTAGCCGGCACGGTCGCTTGCTGCTGGGCGAAGCCTGCCGTCGGCAAACCCGCAGCGGCGGAAAGGAGCAGCAGAGCGGGGCGCATCGGACGAGTCATAAGAGTCACTGTAGCGCAGATGTGGGTGATCGCCAACGTGCGCCGAAACCCCGCTTAGCTGGTGACCGCCTCGATCACCGCCGCGCGCAGTTCGGGGATGCCGAGGCCGGTTTCGCTCGACGTCACCAGAATCTCGGGGTGCGCCGCCGGGCGCTTGCGCGCTTCGTCGGCGGTGGCCTGGGTGACCTCGGCCAGTTCGCTCGCCTTGATCTTGTCGGCCTTGGTGATGACCATGCGGTAGCTGACCGCCGCCTTGTCGAGCATTTCGAGGATGTCGCGGTCGACATCCTTGATGCCGTGGCGCGCGTCGATCAGCACCAGCGCGCGCTTGAGCACGTCGCGCCCGCGCAGGAAATCATTGACCATGAAGCGCCACTTCTTGACCATGTCCTTGGGTGCCTTGGCAAAGCCGTAGCCGGGCATGTCGACCAAGCGGAACGCCAGCGGGTTGCCGACGTCGAAGAAGTTCAATTCCTGCGTGCGGCCCGGCGTGTTCGAGGTGCGCGCGAGCGCATTGCGCCCGGTCAGCGCATTGAGCAGCGACGATTTGCCGACGTTGGAGCGCCCGGCAAACGCCACTTCGGGCACCACCGCATCGGGCAGGAACTCGATCGTCGGCGCCGATTTGAGGAACGCGATCGGCCCGGCGAAGAGCTTGCGCGCGGCTTCAATGTCTTCCGGCTCGAAACTCACTTCTTCACCGCCGGTTCTTTGAGGCCGGGATGGCGGGCGTAGAGCAGGCGCTGCTGCGCGACGGTCCACAGGTTGGAGGTGATCCAGTAGACCTGCAGGCCGACCGCGAACGGGGCCATCACGAACATCAGCATCCACGGCATGATCGCGAAGACCTGCTTTTGCGCTTCGTCCATCGGTGCCGGGTTCAGCTTGAACTGGAAGAACATCGACACGCCGAGCAGCACCGGCACCACGCCGATCGCGAGGAACGACGGCAGGTGATAGGGCAGATAGCCGAACAGGTTGAGGATCGTCGCAGGGTCGGGTGCCGACAGATCGTGGATCCAGCCGACGAACGGCTGATGCCGCATTTCGATCGTCAGCAGCAGCACCTTGTACAGCGAATACATGATCGGGATCTGGATCAGGGTCGGCAGGCAGCCCGCGAGCGGGTTGACCTTTTCGGCCTTGTACAGCGCCATCACTTCCTGCTGGGCGCGGGCCTTGTCGTCCTTATACTTTTCCTGGATCGCCTTCATCTTCGGCTGGATCGCCTTCATGGCGGCCATCGAGGCGAACTGACGCTGCGCGACGGGGAAGATCAAAGTGCGGATGGTGACGGTGAGCAGGATGATCGCGACGCCGAAGTTGCCGATCATGCGGAACAACCAGTCGAGATATTTGAAGATCGGCTTTTCGACGATCTCGAACCAGCCCCAATCGATCGCCTTGCCGAAATGCTGGATGCCGAGGCGATCCTCATACCGGTCGAGCGTGTTGGTTTCCTTGGCACCGGCGAAGAATTTGGCGGTCGAGACGAGCGCCTTGCCCGGTGCGACGACGCGCGGGGCGAGCGTGAAATCGCCCTGGAACACGTCGCCGTTTGCAGCGTGGAAGCCCGCCCGAACCGGCGCGCCGTGATCGGGGATGACGGCGGCGAGGAAGTATTTGTCGCCGAAGCCGAGCCAGCCGCCGGTGGAATTGAAGAAATTCTCGCCAGCCTTGGCCGAATTGCCCCAGATCTTGCCGAGGAAGCTCGCTTCCTTGCCCTTCAGATTGTCAAAGGTGATGTCATAGGTGGCACCTTTGTCGAACACGCCGATCGGGCCGATATGGTTGGTCCAGGTATCGGCCTCGGTGCCGACGCCGGCGCGCGAGACGAGCGCATAGGGGCGCAGCGAAATCGGCGCGGGGCCGGCATTGGCGACGGTCTGGCGCACCGTGAACATATATTTGGCATCGACCGCGAAGGTCAGCGCGAAGCGCTGGCCCTGCTTGTTGTCCCAATAGAGCGTGACCGGCGTATTGGAGGTCAGCGTCGTGCCATTGGCGGTGAAGACGGTATCGCCATTGGGGACGGTGACGCCGTCACCATTCCAGCCGAAGCCCGCGAAATACGCATCCTTGGTGCCGCGCGGCGACAGCAGGCGGATCGGCGGGGAATTCTTGTCGATCGTCTGCTTGTATTTGGTCAGCGTCAGATCATCGATCCGCGCGCCCTTCAGGTTGATCGAGCCTTGCAGATCGGCGGTCTGGATCGCCACACGCGGGGTTTCGCGGCGAACGATTTCCAGATCGCGAACCTGCGCCGGGGTCGTCGCGGCCGGGCTTCCGCTGGGCGGAGGGACAACCTGGCTCTTGCCATCGACCAGCTTGGTCGCGGGCGGGTTGGCGACATGCGGGAAATAGCGAGCCGACAGGAAATTGCCGCCCAGCAGAATGATCGCGGCCAGCACCGCGAACAGGATGAAATTCCGGGTATCTTCTTTCACGCGGGTGTCTTCCGTTCGATCAGGGCACTGGATCGGGTCCGTACCCGCCCCAGGGATGGCACCGCGCGATTCGCTTGGTTGCCAACCACCCGCCTTTCACTGCGCCATAGCGGCGAAGCGCGGTGATTGCATAGGCGGAACAGCTTGGGGTGTAGCGGCACGATGGCGGCAATACCGCCGAGGGGCCAATTTGCCAGCCGCGTACCAGCAGGATGAGGAGGCGAGTCAGCACGGCGAGGCGTCGGTATGACCGTTCGCCCTGAGCCTGTCGAAGGGCCCCAGCCGCACGAGCGTCGATGCGTGTAGCGAGCTGTGCTTCCACAAGCTCAGCACGAACGGAGTGGGGTGATCCTTCACCGTGCCGCCTTCGCCAATGCTTTGGTGAGTTCGGCCCGCAATGTGGCGAAATCGCGCTCGATTCCGCCGTTGCGGCCGATCAGCACATGGTCGGCACCGGGCACGCCCTTTTCGGGCAGCAGCTCGCGCGCCAAGGCCCGCAACCGCCGTTTCATGCGATTGCGAACCACGGCGTTGCCGATTTTCTTGGTGACGGTGTAGCCGACCCGCATGGCGGGATCGCCATCACCGCGGGGGCGCACTTGCAGGACGAATCCCGGCATGGGTGCGCGCTTTCCCGCATTCGCCGCGAGAAAATCCGCGCGGCGGGTGAGCGTGCGTAGGTCGGCAGGGCCGACGGGTACGCTTACGCCGAGAGCTTCTTGCGGCCGCGGTTGCGGCGCGCGCGAATCACGTTGCGACCGCCCGGGGTCGCCATGCGCGAGCGGAACCCGTGGCGGCGTGCGCGCACCAGATTGCTCGGCTGAAAGGTCCGCTTCATCGTTCATTCCCTAAAATTCTGCACGGGGCACGTCGAAATAGAAAATGGCCGCCACGAGGACGGCCTTGAAGGTGCGCGCTTACCGAGGACGTGCCGGAAAGTCAACGTGTGCGATCGTTGGTTGGTGGTGCGAGGATCTCGGCGAGCCGCGCGCGAAAGCTGGCGGGCGGGCCGTCTTCCCGCGCTTCCCGGTCGCGCGCGCGGCGGCGTGCGGCGCTTTGGCGGCGCAATCCCATATCGGCATAATGGCCGAGCCTGGGCCAGCGGCGCTTGGCGGTGACGAAATGCTTTTTGGCGCGGTGCGAGTTTTGCAGCACCAGCGCGAGGCCGGCGGCAAACACGAAGATGCCGCCTGGCCCCGGAATCGCGCCGACGATCGGCGAGAGAATCACCAGCACCACGCCACCGGAAACAAGGCCCGTGCGGACCAGCGGATTACGGGACGTCATCATCGACAGGCATGTGGGGCCGGTGTCTTGTTTGCGCAAGACGCCGCCCGGCGCTGTTCCCTCTGCCGGAAAACCCGGTATGCTCCAGCGGCGTCCGGGGGGATCACAGATGGCAGCAAGCGTATCCACGGTGGCGTATCTCG
Organism: Sphingomonas sp. PSPC2-2; assembly: GCF_049897725.1. Classification (NCBI taxonomy): domain Bacteria; kingdom Pseudomonadati; phylum Pseudomonadota; class Alphaproteobacteria; order Sphingomonadales; family Sphingomonadaceae; genus Sphingomonas; species Sphingomonas sp. PSPC2-2. The sequence goes on from NZ_JAFCWU010000002.1 coordinate 172,796, forward strand.
GCCTCGAGGCGCGCGCGGTCGAGGTGCAGGTGCAGTTGATCCCGGGCTTACCCGCCTTCAACGTCGTTGGACTGGGCGACAAAGCGGTGGCGGAAAGCCGCGAGCGGGTGCGCGGGGCGATTGCGGCGATGGGGCTGGCGCTGCCGCCCAAGCGGATCGTGGTCAACCTGTCCCCGGCGGATTTGCCCAAGGAAGGATCGCATTTCGATTTGCCGATCGCGCTGGCGCTGCTGGGCGCAATGGGCGTGGTCGATGCGGAGACGCTGAGCGATTATGTCGTGGTGGGCGAACTCGGGCTCGACGCGCGAATCGCGCCGTCGCCGGGGGTGTTGCTGGCGGCGCTGCATGCGTCGGAACGCGGGATGGGGCTGGTGTGCCCGGCGGCGCAGGGCTCGGAAGCGGCCTGGGCGGGGCAGGGGGTGCTGGCGGCACCCGACATCCTGTCGCTGATCAACCATTTCAAGGGGCATGGCCTGCTGAGCGAGCCGTTGCCCGGCGACGCGGACGATGTCGGCCACGGGCCCGATCTGCGCCAGGTTAAAGGGCAGGAGACGGCCAAGCGTGCGCTCGAAATCGCGGCGGCGGGCGGACATAATCTGCTGATGGTGGGGCCGCCGGGCGCGGGCAAATCGCTGATGGCATCGTGCCTGCCGGGAATTCTGCCGCCGCTCGATGCGAGCGAGGCGCTCGAGGTGTCGATGGTGGCGAGCGTCGCGGGGACGCTGACCGGTGGGCGGCTGACTCGCCAGCGGCCGTACCGCGCGCCGCATCATTCCGCGTCGATGGCGGCGCTGGTCGGCGGCGGGTTGAAGGTCAAACCGGGCGAGGTCAGCCTCGCGCATCTGGGCGTGCTGTTTCTGGACGAACTACCGGAATTTCAGCGCGCCGTGCTCGATTCGCTGCGCCAGCCGCTGGAAGCCGGGACCGTCAGCGTCGCACGTGCCAATGCCCACGTCACTTTCCCGGCGCGGGTGCAATTGATCGCGGCGATGAACCCGTGTCGTTGCGGTCATCTGGGCGACGCGGCGCTTGCCTGTTCGCGCGCGCCGCGCTGTGCAGCCGACTATCAGGCGAAGGTCTCGGGGCCGCTGCTCGACCGCATCGATCTGCATATCGAGGTGCAGGCCGTGAGCGCCGCCGATCTGGTGTTGCCGCCGCCAAGCGAAGGCTCGGCCGAGGTCGCGGGGCGTGTCGCGGCGGCGCGGGCGGTGCAGCGAACGCGCTATGCTGACCATGCGGCGCGCACCAACGCCGATGCGGACGGCGCTTTGCTCGACGCCGTCGCCACTCCCGATGCGGCAGGATGCACGCTGCTGGCGCAAGCGTCGGAAGCGATGCGTTTGTCGGCAAGGGGCTATACGCGCATCCTGCGGGTTGCGCGGACGATTGCCGACTTGGCCGGTGCCGAGACGGTCGGGCGCATTCATGTTGCCGAGGCGCTAAGCTATCGCCGTCAGGCACCTCGCAATTAGTCGGGCTCAGTCGAAGGTGAGGAACGCCGGCTTGCCGTCGAGATAGCAGTGCGTCGGATTATCGAAGCGAAATCCGCCTGGACCCAGCCTCCGCAAGACGTGTGCGCAGTGCGCGGTGGCACGCGCTCCGGCCTGGACGATCGCGGCCGACCTCAGATATGCGTCGGTGGCCAGGACGCCGTGTCCGGCACGCGTCAGCTTTCCCGATGCGACCGCACTTTCGACCTCCCGCCGGACCGTCGAATAGCTCATGCGTAAGGTACGGGCGAGTACGGTGATGGCGATGGGCTCGCGCAAATCCTCGGGCGGAGCGGTATCGGCTTCCCCATAGCGGCGGCTCAGTTCCGGGTCGCGCGTGATCTTGCGCGCACCGGCGGTTGCCACGGTGTGCACGACCACAAGCTCGAGCCAGCTTGCATGCGCGTCCCGAATGTAATCGAACGGCGCAAGCACCAGGTCGATCGCCGCTGCAATGGTAGCGTTCGGATCATAGAAACGATCGACATGATTTGGCGGCAGGGGAACGCCCATCTGTGACAGATCTTCGATGACACTGACCATGTGGTCGTGCAGCGAACGCAGCAAGGTCGCAAAGGCGGGCAGGGCCAGCGTCTCGCTCCGAACGCTCACGCCGTGATCGACGCGCTGGCAAATCCCGTCGTCGATCAAGGCGTGGACGTGCCGTCGTACCGTCTCGAACGGTCGATTGAGCGACATTGCGACCGCATTGATACTGATGCCGTCCACGACCGAAGGCGCGGTCGACGCCAGACCGTTACAGAAAGCGCGAAGGCCGCTACTGCCGCGCAAGATCATTAGCAGGAAAATCGCTCGATCGAACGGGATTTTTCGCTGGAGATGCTCTTCCAGAACGCGGACCACATCCAGTCCAGACGCCAATTGCATCTGGCTGACAATGCGACCGATCATGCGGCTCCCCGGCCGCGCCGCAACTTCCCACTGCAAATGTTGCACCGATCCGATCGCTCCCCACCGCCCTGTGCGAACGGCTCTTACCCGATTTGCTCAAATGACGCATGTGATGTTTATCAAACTGGGTAACCATAGGGTGTAATATTTCAAATGGGGCCGTAACGATTCCATTGGGCGGGGGAATTGTATGGCGGGACACGGCGAAGCGTACGGGGGAGCGGACCTTGTCTCAATCGACGTCGCGCCGCCTGTCAGGCGCGAGTCGTTTCCAGGTGCCGCGTTGCAGAGCGCGCGCGAGGCGATGGGCGAGTCGCTCCGCGATGTGTCCCGCCATACGCGAATTCCCGAGCGCCACCTCGAGGCGATCGAGCGCGCCGATTATCGCGTTTTTCACGCGGCGCTTTACGCCGTCGGTTTTGCCCGCACCTATGCACGCCACGTCGGCTTGACCGAGCCCTGGATCGCCGAGGCGGTTCGCGCGCACTATCTCGCTGAGCGATTGCCGGAACGCGATGCGGCCCCCGGTCTGGAGAGCCGTGCAATACAGAGCGCTGTCCCGGCGATTCTGGCGGCGGTGCTGTCAATCTGCGCGGTATTGATCTTGGTGGGCTGGCTTCTGCGCATGTGGGGTTGATGTCCGGCGCGGTCGCGGCTAACAGCACCGTCCACGCTGCGGGTGTGGTGAAATTGGTAGACGCGCGGGACTCAAAATCCCGTTCCGCAAGGAGTGTCGGTTCGACCCCGACCACCCGCACCATCTACGTTACGCTGCGGCCAGCTCCAGCGTTTCGCTGATCTCGAACCACACGGCCTCGGCGGCCTCCAGCTTTTTCGAAATCTGCGCGTGCTGCTTGGTCAAGTCGGCCGGACTTAGCCGCGCGAGCCACGCCTCGGCGGTGCTTGGATCGAGCATCGCGCGGTCGATCGCACCCAGCTGCTTGGTGAGCTTGGCGACCAAAGCCTCAGCCTCATGCGCGCGCTTTTGCAGGGCGACCGCAGCGGCGCTCAGTTGCGGCTTGTCGTCCTTCTTCGCGGCCTTGGCCTTGGCACCTTCGCCACCGCCATCGCCTGCCAGCACGAAGGCGATATAATCCTCCATGCTGCCGGCATATTCCTTCGCGGTGCCGCCATCGACCAGCACGAGCCGGTCGGCGGTGAGTTCGACCATGTGGCGATCGTGGCTGACCAGGATGACCGCGCCGTCATAGGCATTGAGCGCCTGCACCAGCGCTTCGCGCGCATCGACGTCCAAATGGTTCGTCGGCTCGTCGAGGATCAGCATGTGCGGCGCGTCGCGCGTGATCAGTGCGAGCGCGAGGCGGGCGCGTTCGCCGCCCGAAAGCTTGCCGACCTTCTGCGTCGCCTTGACGCCCGAGAAGCCGAAGCGCCCGAGCTGCGCGCGCACCGCACCCGGTGTCTTGCCCGACATCATGCGGGTCATATGTTCGAGCGGGGTATCGTCGCCGTCGAGTTCCTCGACCTGATATTGGGTGAAATAGCCGACGCGCATCTTGCCGCTGGCGTTCATCGCGCCGTCCATCGTCGGCAATTGTGCGGCGAGCAGGCGGGCGAGCGTAGTCTTGCCGTTGCCGTTGCGGCCCAGCAGCGCGACGCGATCATCGGGATCGAGCCGCAGATTGAGGCGCTGCAGGATCGGCTTGTCGGCATAGCCGACCGCTGCCATGTCGAGCGTGATCAGCGGCGGGCGTAGTTCTTCAGGGCTCGGGAATTCGAACGACAGCGTCGGATCTTCGACCATCGACGCGATCGGCTGCATCTTCGCCAGCATCTTCTGGCGGCTCTGCGCCTGCTTGGCGGTCGAGGCACGGGCGCTGTTCTTGGCGATATATTCGCTCAATTTGGCACGCTGCGAATCCTGCGCGGCCTTGGCGGCGGCGAGCTGGGCGACGCGCTCGGCACGCTGGCGCTCGAAGCTGTCATAGCCGCCGGTGTAAAGATGGACCTTGCCGCCTTCGAGATGGAGGATCGTGTCGACGACATTGTTGAGCAGATCGCGCTCGTGGCTGATGACGACCATCATCGCCGGATAGCTTTTCAGGAAATTCTCGAGCCACAGCGTCGCTTCGAGATCGAGATGGTTCGAGGGCTCGTCGAGCAGCAGCAGATCGGGTTCGGAAAAGAGCAGGGAAGCGAGCGCGACGCGCATCTTCCAGCCGCCCGAATAGGAATCGAGCGGGCGGCCCTGCATTTCCTCGTCAAAGCCAAGGCCGACCAGAATGCGCGCGGCGCGCGCGGGGGCGGTGTAGGCGTCGATCGCGGTCAGCCGGTCATAGACGGCTCCGAGACGATCCGGGTCCTGGCAGGTTTCGGCCTCGGTCAGCAGCGCGGCGCGCTCGGTATCGGCGGCGAGCACGGCTTCGATCGGGGTGGTGGTGCCGCTCGGCGCTTCCTGCGCGATATAGCCGATGCGGGTGCCGCGCGGCATCTCGATCTCGCCGAGATCGGGTTCGAGCTGGCCGATCATCACCTTCATCAGCGTGGACTTGCCAGCACCATTGCGCCCGATCAGGCCGACCCGGCTCTTGGGGGGCAGGGCCGCGCTCGCACCGTCGAGGATCGCGCGCCCACCGAGGCGCACCGTGATACCATTGATATTCAGCATCGGCAGCGCCTAGCAGATTGTTGCGTTGCACCCAAGTGTCCGGCAGCGCGTTATACAACAAACACGAGAGGAAGCGGAATGAGCGTCGCCTTCCGTCGCGAAAGCGACGAGGAACATCTGGAGCCCAAGTTCGAACGGCCGATCGCGCCCGGGCCGAATCTGGTCACGCCGCGTGGGCTGGCGCTGATCGGGGCCAAGGTGAACGAACTCGAAGCGGCATTGGCCGATGCGGCGGCGGTCGATCGCGACGCGGTGCTGCGCGAGTTGCGCTATTGGCATACGCGCCAGACCACCGCTGAAGTCGTACCCGCGCCGCCTGCTGGCGTGATCGGTATCGGCAGTCGCGTGACGTACCACCTGGCCGGTGCCGACCGCACGGTCGAAATCGTCGGTGGCGACGAGGCCGATCCGGCGGAGGGCCGCATCGGCTTCCAGGCACCGCTGGCGCGCGCGCTGATCGGCGCGGAGGTGGGAGAGCGGGTCGATTTTGCCGGTAAGGCCGAGGCGGTCGAAATTATCGGGGTGGCGTGAGCCGGGCTTTCCCGGCACGCTCGCAGGTGGGCAGCGAATCACGGCTAGAAGCGTTGGCAGAGTGGATTTCCGAAAAGATTCGACCAAGGACCGCGACCGATGACTCGTAACCGCAAGCTCGGCCCAATGGGCAATCCCTGGCTCGGTATCGGGATGGACGCCTGGACCTTGGGGCTGGAGGCCTCGGCCGTGATCGGGCTGCGCACCTGGCAGCGGGTGATGGCGGGTCCCAACGGCAACGCCGCCAGCGATGCCGAGGCGCATCGCATGATCGATGAGAAGATGACGGCGGCGCTGCAACTGCAAATGGCGATGATGACGGGCCGCTTGGGCACTACACCTGCGACGGCGACCAAGAAGATCATCCGGCACTATTCTCGCACGGTGCGCGCAAACCGGAAGCGCCTGGCGGGCTAACGCTTCGGGCAGGTCTGGCCGCGCGCGGTTACCGGGCCAGCGTAATCCGCGCGATCAGACCGCCGCCGTCGCGGTTCTCCAAAGTGATGTCGCCGCCCGCCTCGCGCACGATCGCGCGGGCAAGTGCGAGGCCCAGCCCGATGCCGCCGGTTTCCTTGTTGCGGGAGGTTTCCAGCCGGGTGAACGCTTCGAACACGTCGCCCAGCCGATCGGCGGGGATGCCCGGGCCACGATCGCACACCGCGATCACCACTTCGTGCGGGGTCGCGGTGAGCGTGACCTCGGCCGACTTGCCATATTTCAGCGCATTCTCGATCAGGTTGCGCAGCGCGCGCCGCATGGGCGAGGGGCGCAGCCGCACTTGCAGGCGATCGGCCTCTTCGAAGCCGACCGAATGGCCAAGATCGCGAAAATCTTCGACCACGGCATCGACCAATGCCGCCAGATCGACCTCGGTCGGCGGTTCGCTCGGGCGACCCAGCCTGGCGAGCGACAGAATGTCGTCGAGCGTGCGGTTCATCTCGGCGATGGTATCGGCCATTTTCGCGCGATCGGTGTCGTCCTCGACCGATTCGATCCGCACGCGCAGCGCCGCCAACGGGGTACGTAGATCGTGCCCGATCGCCCCGAGCATGCGATCTTTTTCCTCCAGCATGGCAGTCACGCGCAGCCGCAATGCGTTGAACGCCACGATCACGTCGCGCACGTCCTGCGGACCGCTCTCGACGATCGGTTCGGTCGCGGTACTAGGGTGGAAGTCGCGTGCGGCGGTGGCCAGGCGGCGTAGCGGGCGCGATATGCGGCGTCCCGCCCAGAGCAACGGCACCAGCACTACGCCGTAGAGAATCGCCGTCTGTGCGAACAGCCGCCACAGGATCGTCGAATCGCTGCGCGTCCAGCCGATGTTGAGCGCAATCCACTGCCCGTCGGGCCGCTGGACCGCGACGACGAGCTCCGCCCCCGCACGGAGCAGGCGTTCGATGCGGGACTGGCTGACATAGCGCAGACGCGGATCGTTCGGCGAGATCGGCAACACTTGCGTTTCGATCCGGTTTACCTTGACGCCAGCGTCAGTGAGCGCGGCGCGCAACGCTTGTTCGATATCGCCCAGCCGCTCCGCCCCGGCCGGGATCGGGGAGGCCGCCAGCACGCGGGTGCGGCTCCACGATCCGCCGCCGCCGATCTTCTTGCCCGCCGCAATGCGTTCGTCGGCATCGACGATGCGGGTGACGGCGGGCCCGGTTGCCTGATCGAGCCGTGCCTGACGCCGTTCCTGCAGCAATAAGCCGAAATTGATCGCCTGCGCGACGAACAGCGCCACCGCGATCAGCAGCGCCATCTGGCCGGAGAGATTGCGCGGGAGGAGCTTCAAGGGCGCGCCGTCGTCACAGCCGGGTCACTTCGGCGGCCAGCGTATAGCCGCCGCCCCATACGGTCTTGATCAGTTCGGGAGCCTTGGGATCGGCCTCGATCTTGCGGCGCAGGCGGCTGACCTGGTTGTCGATCGCGCGGTCGAATGCGGCCGCCTCGCGCCCTTGCGTGAGATCGAGCAACTGGTCGCGAGTCAGCACCTGACGCGGGCGCGTGACCAGCGCGTGCAGCAAATTATATTCGCCGGTCGACAACGGCACCGACACGCCGTCGCGATCGACCAGAGTACGCTCGCCCGATTTCAGCACCCATCCGGCAAAGGCGAAGGATCCGGTCTCGGGCGCGTGTTGGCGCACGCCGCCCGCGGCGGCACGGCGCAGGATAACCTTGACGCGCGCCGCCAGTTCACGTGGCGAAAACGGCTTCACCACATAATCGTCCGCGCCCATTTCGAGTCCGACGATGCGGTCGGTTTCCTCGGTGCGGGCGGTGAGGAGGATGACGGGGATTTCGCCGCTCTCGCGAATATGGCGCGTGAGCGACAGGCCGTCCTCACCGGGCATCATGATATCGAGAATGACGAGGTCGATCGCGTAGGCTGTCATCCGCGCGCGCGCGCCCTCGGCGTCGCCTGCTTGCGTCACGCGAAAGCCCTGCCGCGTCAGGAACTGCGCGAGCGGCTCGCGGATCGAGCGTTCGTCGTCAACCAGCAACAGATGCGGCGTTTCCCCCATGGTGTCGGTGTTTAGCATGACGCGATCCACTTGGAAAAAGGTGCCGGGCGAGCGGGGGGCATGCTCGCCCGGCGGCCGGGCCTGGGGATTATTGGCCCGGATTGGGGGAAGGGGTTGGCGCGGGCGCGATCGCATCCGCAGGGTCGCTGCGGCGCTGCATCACCGCCTTGCGCGCGCGGTCGGTCCAGGCGGCCAATTCGTCCCTGGTGATCTGGCCATCGCCATTGGCGTCGATGCGCGCGAAACGCTTGTCGGCTTGCGCAAGATATTCGGCGCGCGAGATCTTGCCGTCGCCATCGGTATCGGCGCGCGCCAGCAATCGCGCCGCCGGACCCGTCTGCTCGTCGGCCGAGAGGAAGCCGTCCTTATTGGTATCCATCGCGTCGAACCGCGCATTCGCTTGCGCCGTGGCTTCGGCCTTGGAGATCATGCCATCGCCATTGGTGTCCGCCTGCGTCATGCCACCGCCCTGTGCAACGGCCGCAGCGGTCGCAAGCGCGGCAACTGCGGCTGCAGTAAGAATGCGGGTGAACCTCATCGGCTGGTCTCCTGATGCTGCCTTGGCGATGGCGTGTCGGTTGCGCGGTTATGCCGTGGCATCTGTCGCGCCACTATCCCGGGGATGGGGGCAAAGTGTCGCAAAATGTCGCAAGGCGTGGCAACCACGCCCGGCGGTCACGCGAAGATGGCGACGCTTTGCATCCCCTGGGCAATGGGGGTGCCGTCGGCATTCCACAGCATCATCGTCTGGCTCGATCCGCCATTGACCGCGTGGGCCGATTCGGCCGCGAGCAACCACCAGCCATCGCGGGTGGCGGGGGCGGGCGTCAGCAGGTTGACGATCCACGTCAGGGAACTGAGCGGCGCGGGCTGCTTGCCGAGCAGTTTGAACGCGGCGGGCGGTAGCGCGTCGGCCAGCGCCAGCACCTCGACCATCGGGTCGATCCCCGACGCATCGCGCAACCGCGCCCAGCGCAGCCATTCGGCTTCGCCCGGCGCCTGATCCTTCAGGTCGAGGAAGTTGAAATTGCCGGTGAAAAAGCCGTCGGGGCCCGTGTAGAGCGTGGCGTCTGGAGCAGGCGGGGTGACCGCACGCTGCAATCCACCGCTGAGCGCAATGCGCGAGGGCTGTTCGGCCATGAAGACGAAGATTGCGCGATAGCCGAGCCCCGCTTCGGACACGATATCGGCCTGGATGAAGGCGGCGGTGCGGCCGCGGCGCAATTTGGTCGCGATGACCGTGACCGCGCCCGCCAGCGGCCCGATGAAGGAGACTTGCGCCGACCGCAGCGGTGGCAGATCGGGTTCGATACCTTGCGCGGCGTGTAGCGCCAGCGCGCTCGACAGGCCGCCATAAGCGGTGCGCCCTTGCAGCCAGTCGGAGGGAATTTCGGTGCGGAAGCCGCCTTCGACCGGCTGCGCGGTGGAGAGAATCTGGTGGATCGGGGTCACAGCGCGTGCTCCGCCAAGCGATCGCGCAACTCGCGTTTGAGCACCTTGCCGATCGCGCTGCGCGGGAGTTCGGCAATCGCGTGGAGTGCCGCCAGACGCTGGGTCTTGCCAAGTTGCGCATTGGTCCAGTCGAGGATCTCGGCGATGTTGGCGTCGACCCCGGTGTGCGGCACGTAAAAGCCGACCGGGCTTTCCCCCCATTTCTCACTCGGCACGCCGATGACGCTGCAATCGGCGACGGCAGGGTGGCGGGCAAGCACCGCCTCAAGATCGGTTGGATAGATGTTGAAGCCGCCCGAGATAATCAGGTCCTTCTTGCGGTCGAGCAGGGTCAGGAAGCCGTCGGCATCGAAGCGCCCGACATCGCCGTGGCGGATAAAGCGGTTGCCATCGGCATCGAACCATTCCGCAGCGGCGGTGGCGTCCTTGCGGCCGTGATAGGCGGTCATCATCGCCGGGCTGCGGCCGACCACCTCACCCATTTCGCCCTGCGGCACCTCGCGACCGTCATCGTCGATCAGGCGGATGTCGTGGCCCTCGACCGGGCGGCCGACGGTGTGGAGCTTGTCGGGAAAGGCGTTGGCGATCAGCAGGCAGGTGCCGCCGCCCTCGGTCATGCCGTAATATTCGACCAGCAGCCCCGGCCAGCGCGCGACGACATCGGCCTTCAGTGCCGGCGGGAACGGGGCGGAGGTGCAGGTCTTGAAGCGGAAGCTCGACAGATCGAAGCGATCGAAATCGGGCAGTGCCATGATCCGCTGATATTGCACCGGCACCAGCATGGTGTGCGTGGCGCGGTGGCGTTCGGCGAGCGTCAGATAGCCGCGCGCGTCGAACTTCTTCAGCAACACCACAGTGCCGCCCCAGCCGAGCGTGGGCAGCACGCTGACCAAAGTGGTGTTGGAATATAGCGGCGTCGCGATCATCGTCACCGCGTCGGCGAACCCGGCGGCCTCGTTGCGGTTGATATGTGCCCAGCGCATCGCGTGGCTTTGTACGATCCCCTTGGGGACGCCGGTGGTGCCCGACGAGTAGATGATGTTGAAGCCATCCTCGGGCGCGATCGTGACCGGTGTCGGCCGCGCGCCGACCGGGGCGAGCCACGATCCCAGCGATTTCAGATGGACGAGCTTGCCGGGAATATGGTGTCCGCCCAATGCGCTTGCCGCCTCGGCGTCGACGAAGGTGATGGGGGCCGCGCAATCGGCGATCATCGCAACGATGCTATCGGGCGTCCCCGATGGCGCGAGCGGGGTCGCCACGCACCCGGCCCGGAGCGCGCCGAGGAAGATCGCGACATAATCGATGCTGGCGGCGGCGACGATCGCGACGGCGTCGCCCTGCCGCACGCCATCACGCTGAAGCGCGGCGGCGACGCGGTCGACCAGCGCGTCGAGACTGGCATAATCCAGCTCGCCGTCGGCTTCGGCCAGGGCGACCTTGTCCCCCTGCTCCGCGGCGTGCGCACGGATCAGGTCGGGCAAGGTCGCAAAGTCACTCGCGAGCATTTCGGCAGCGGTCATCATGTCCCTTCTCAGCAAATCCCGATCTTCGATTCGCTAGAACAAGAGAGAGGGAAACACCATACGCGATGTTCGAACGATCGATCCTCCCCGGAACGGGGAGGGGGGGCTTCGTCAGTCGGGTGGTGGAGGGGGCTCCACGGGAGTTCCGCCCGCGGCACGCCCCCTCCACCACTCGCTCAATGCTCATGGTCCCCCTCTCCCCGACGCGGGGAGGAGTCGTTACCCCAGTACCTTTGCCGTCTGCCCAAACAGGATCTTCTTCGCCTCCTCGGTCATCGGCTTGTTGTCGCTGATCGCGACCCCCTTGGCATAAGCGGCGATCGTGTGCGGGCGTGCGGCGATCGCCTCGAACCAGCGCTTCACGTTCGGGAAATCGCCGAGATTTTGGCCCTGGCGTTCATACGGCACGATCCAGGGGTAGCAGGCCATGTCGGCGATCGAATATTCGCCGGTGATGAAATCCCGGTCGGCCAGGCGGCGATCGAGAACGCCGTATAAGCGATTGGTTTCCTTGACATAACGATCGATCGCATAAGGAATTTTTTCAGGGGCATAGCCGCTGAAGTGATGGTTCTGCCCGAGCATCGGCCCCAATCCACCCATCTGCCACATCAGCCACTGAATCGTCTCGGTGCGGCTGCGCAAGTCCGCGCCGATGAACGCGCCATATTTGTCGGCCAGATAGAGCAGGATCGCCCCCGATTCGAAGATCGCGATCGGCTCGCCACCATCGGCGGGGTCGTGATCGATGATTGCGGGCATACGGTTGTTGGGCGCGATCTTCAGGAAATCCGGCTGGAATTGGTCGCCTGCGCCGATGTTGACCGGAATGATGCGATACTCGACCCCGGCCTCCTCCAGAAATAGCGTGATTTTGTGGCCGTTCGGCGTGGGCCAGTAATGCAGGTCGATCATGCGCCAAGCTCCTCTTGCGTCACGCGGGAGATGGGGAGCCGCTACGCGTCCGCAACTGCGCCGGGCAACAATGCCGGTGCCGATTGCGGCCTGAAGCGTCGCGGCCCGGTGCCGCCTTACCGAACGGGCGATCGCTGCAACGCGCCCAATAACGCTTTTCACGACGCCCATTCTGTGGCATCGCTTCGCCATACCCAATCTTCAGATTTTATCAGCAAGGACAGGTTTTATGGCGACTGCGCCCGAACTCGACGCTCCAGCGACCGCGCTTGACGAGTTCCGCCAGACGGCCCGCGCCTGGCTTGCCGCCAACTTCCCGCCTGCGCTCAAGGGCAAGGACAATGCCCTGTCCGCGCTCGAAGGCCCAACCGAACTGTCCGCAGATGAAATCGCCTGGAAGGCCGCAATGGGCGAAAAGGGCTGGGGTGTTCCCGGCTGGCCCAAGGCTTATGGCGGCGGTGGGCTCGACAAGGCCGAAATCCGCGTCCTGCAGGAGGAAATGGCGCGGATTGGCGCGTGGAACCCGATTGGCGGCATGGGCGTGATGATGTTCGGCCCGACGCTGCTCGAATATGGCAGCGAGGCGCAGAAGCACGAACATATCCCGGCTATCGCCAAGGGTGAGGTGCGCTGGTGCCAGGGCTATTCCGAGCCCAATGCCGGGTCGGACCTCGCCAATGTGCAGACCTTCGCCGAGGACGCGGGCGACCATTATATCGTCAACGGGCAAAAGACCTGGACGTCGGGCGGGCAGTGGGCCGACAAATGCTTCGCGCTGGTGCGCACCGACAAATCGCAAAAGCACGGCGGCATCAGCTTCCTGCTGCTCGACATGACTTCGCCCGGCGTCGAGGTGAAGCCGATTCGCATGATTTCGGGCCAGTCGCCGTTTTGCGAAACCTTCTTCACCAATGTGAAGGTGCCCAAGGAAAATCTCGTGGGGCGCGAGGGGCAGGGCTGGGAGATCGGCACGCGGCTGCTCCAGCATGAGCGTAACAGCCTGTCGGGCGGCGGCGGTGCCTCGCGGCTGTTCGCGGGCAAGGCGATGGGGGCGCTGGCCAAGGAATATCGCGGCGCGGATGAGCAGGGCCGCGTGCCCGACAGCGATTTGCGCATGCGCATCGTGCGGCATGAGATGGACAGCCGCGCCTTCGCGCTGACGCTGCGCCGTGCCGCGCTGGAAGCCAAGTCGAACCAGGGGCCGTCGGCGGCGACCTCGATCATGAAGAATGTCGGCGCGCGCATCACGCAGGAACGCGCGGAGCTGTCGATCGAGATCATGGGCATGGCCGGGCTGGGCTGGGAGGGCGAGGGCTTCAGTGAGGACGAACTGACCCAGACGCGCACCTGGCTGTGGGGCAAGGCGGTGTCGATCTATGGCGGGTCGACCGAGATCCAGAACAACGTGATTTCGAAGCGCATCCTCGGGATGCTCGATCACCAGTAATTCCAGATAGGCTGCCGCAACTGCGGCGGGCCGGAGAGGGGCGGGGTGAAGGACGGCAGAAGCCATCCTCCCCCGTTTCACCCATCACAAAACGGGGACCGCGAGATGGCCGTACTCAACGACGAACAAACGATGCTCCGCGACATGGTGCGCGAGTGGTCCGACAATGAATCGCCCGTGACCGCCTTCCGCAAGATGCGCGCGGCCGCACCGAGCGCGGGTTATGATGCGGCGGCGTGGCAAGCGCTGTCCGAAATGGGGGTGGCCGGTATCGTCATTCCCGAGGCTTTTGGCGGGACTGCCTTTGGCTATCTGTCGCTTGGCCTCGTGCTGGAACAGCTTGGTCGCAATCTGGCGGCGTCGCCACTGGCAGCGACGTCGGCGGCGGCGAGCGCAATCGTCTTGGGCGAATCCGAGACGGCGAAGGCCGAATGGTTGCCGCGCATTGCCAGCGGCGCGGTGGTCGCCACGCTCGCGGTCGATGAGGGGCCGGTGCATGATCCGGCCAAGGTCGCGACCAAGGTGGTCGACGGAAGGCTGAGCGGGACCAAGGCGTTCGTCGCCGAAGGCGATAGCGCGGGCGTCTTTGTCGTTGCCGCCGATGATGGGCTGTATCTTGTCTCCGGCGATGTCGGCGTGACCCGCTCTCCACGCCATATGACGGATTCGCGCAGCCACGCGCAGATCACCTTCGCCGACGCGCCCGCCGAACGGCTCGGCGATACCGCGCTCACCGCGCGCGTGGTCGATCGCGCGACTGCGGCGGTGTGCGCCGAAATGCTGGGCCTGGCTGTGCAGGCCTTCAACACCACCAACGATTATTTGAAGACGCGCGTGCAATTCGGGCAGGTGCTCTCGACCTTCCAGGCGCTGCAGCACCGCATGGCAAAGATGTTTACCGAGCTCGAATTGATGCGGTCGGCAGTCGAAGGGGCGTTGGAGGCGATCGATGCGGGGCGGTCGGATGTCGACCAGGCGGTCAGCCTGGCCAAGGCGGTGGCGGGCGATACGCTCCACCTCGTCAGCCGGGAGATGATTCAACTGCACGGCGGCATCGGCATGACCGATGAGCATGATGCAGGCTTCTACATCAAGCGCGCGCGTATCTTGGAGACGATGTGGGGCAATGCCGCTTTTCACCGGGAGCGCTTTGCCCGGTTGAACGGATACTGATCGGGATCCGCTCCCCTTTCGCAATTGCACCATGAGCGACCCATTTTCGAAGCTGCGTTCTGGCCGTTTCGGTCGTGTCATTTTTGTCGCAAGTCCGTAAAACTCCTATACGTTGCCGGTCATTTGCGACGTATCCGCGCTTGACGCGGCCCCGTTCTCGGGTAAATTCGATGATAGGGTACGGAACCGATTAGTGTTCTGGTCCTTCGGGGAGAGAGATATGACGAACGCCTTGTTGTCTGCATGTGCCATGTCCGCGCTTGCGCTTGGGATTGCCATGCCAGCATCGGCGCAGACCGCGCCTGCAACCGGGGTGCCGTCGTCGTCGCCGGAAGCCGCCAAGGCTCCGGCGGCGGCCGATACGGCGGACGAACCCACCCGCGACATCATCGTGACGGCGACGCGCCGCAATTCGCTGCTGTCGGACGTGCCGCTGGCGGTGTCGGCGGTTTCGTCGGCGTCGCTGTCCAATTCAGGCGCGAACGACATCCGCCAGCTTAACCAGCTCGCACCATCCTTGCTCGTGTCTTCGACCGGATCGGAAGCGAACGGTTCTGCGCGCATCCGCGGCATCGGCACGGTGGGCGACAATCCCGGCCTGGAAAGCTCGGTCGCGACTTTCATCGACGGCGTCTATCGCAGCCGCACCGGGGCTGGCCTCAACGATCTCGGTGAAATCGACCGGATCGAAGTGCTGCGCGGTCCGCAGGGAACGCTGTTCGGGCGCAATGCCAGCGCGGGCTTGCTCAACATCATCACCAAGGCTCCGAGCTTTACCTTTGGGGCCAATGGCGAGCTGACCTATGGCAATTACAATGCGGTACGCGCCTCGGGCAGCATCACGGGCCCGATCACCGAAACGATCGCCGCGCGGCTCGATGGCGTGTATTCGAAGCGCGACGGCTTCTACACCGATGCGGTGACGGGCCAGCGGCTCAACAATCGCGATCGCTATTTCGTACGCGGGCAGTTGCTCTATCAACCCACCGCAGACCTGTCGGTGCGTTTGATCGGGGATTATACGCACCGCGTCGAATCCTGCTGCGCCGCCGTCTATGTTTCGACGGTGGAAACCTATGATCCGACGCCGGGTGCGGCGGGGACCAACCCCGAACATGATTATGCCAGCCGGACCAACCGCATCACCGACGTGATGACCAGCATGGGCGCGGTGTTTCCGGGCGGCGTTTATCCGGCGAACATGACGCCCTATAACCGCCTGACCTCCGATACGCCGGGCCGCAGCTTCCGTGGCAAGACCACCGATGGCGGCATCTCCGGCGAAATCAACTGGAAGATCGGTGATGTCGCGTTGACGTCGATCACCGCCTATCGCGAGTATAAGGCAGAGGCCCCCGGCGACGTCGATTACAGCAACATCGATTTGCTGTATCGCGCTGCGGACGGCAATTCCTTCCGCCAGTTCAAGACGTTTTCGCAAGAGCTTCGACTGCAGGGATCGCTGTTCAAGGATCGGCTCGACTGGCTCGTTGGCGGCTATTTCTCCAATGAAGATCTAACGGTTCGCGACAACCTCAAATTCGGCTCGCAATATGGGGCGTTTGCCGCGTGCCGTCTGGTCGCGACGATCAACGCCGCTGCAGTTCTGCGTAACCCCAGCGCACCGGGCTGTCTCAGCCCGACCGGTATCGCCACGTTGACCGGGGCGTTCGGGGCGGCTGCACCGATCTTCATCAACGGGCTCAACACGCTCAGCACGGTCAACAATGTCGGCGACAACAACGCCAATTACTATCAGCGCAGCCGCAACTTCGCCTTTTTCACGCACAATATCGTGCACATCACCCCGACGCTCGATCTGACGTTGGGCCTGCGCTACACGCATGAAGAGAAGACGTTCCGCGCCGATTTCAACAACACCAACACCGTCTGCCCGGCCCAGCAGGCGTTCTTCGCCCCGTTCCTGACCGGAGGTGCGGCAGCGTTGCCGGCCTCGCTGCAATCGCTGGCAGCGGGCGTTGTCAATTTGACGTGCCAAGGCAATTCCAGTTCGGCGCTCAATGCCTTGAAGCTCAGCGACAAGCGCAAGGAAGGCGAGTTCACGGGCACGGCGGTGCTGTCGTGGAAGCCGACTACGGGCGTGCTGACCTATGCCAGCTATTCGCGCGGCTATAAGGCGGGCGGCTTCAACCTCGACCGTTCGGCGCTGGGCCAGCCGATCTTCTCGCCGACCGATCCGCGCCAGTTTGGCGGGCGCGGCGCTGGCTTTGGTACGGCGAACCTCCAGTTCGATGCCGAGAAGGTAAACGCCTATGAAGTCGGCGTGAAATATACCAGCCGCCGCTTCAACCTGAACGTCGCGGCGTTCCAGCAGGACTTTAAGGACTTCCAGCTCAACACCTTCAACGGTTCGGTGTTCCTGGTGCAGAATATCGACTCCTGCTCGACCGATCTGGCGGGCGCGGACCGCGATGCATCGGCGTCGACCGGGGCGTGCGATCCCAACAATGTCCGGCCCGGCGTGCGGACGCGCGGTGTGGAAGTCGAGGCGGCGATCTACCCGACCCGCAACGTGGCGTTCACCGCCGGCTATACGCTGGCCGATACCAAGTTCCGCAACAATTTGGTCGGGCGCAATACCGGGGCACCCTTGGACCCAGCGTTGTTCCTGTTGCCGGGGCAGGCCTTGTCCAACGCGCCGCGCAATGTCGTGACCAGCAGCATCGCCTGGACGCCGCGTTTGGGCAGTTCGGGCCTGTCGGGGTTGATCTATGTCGATCAGCGTACCACCAGCGATTATAACACCGGCTCCGACCTGTTCCCGGAAAAGAAGCAGGACGGCTTCACCACGGTCAATGCCCGCGTCGGCATCCGTGGCCCCAAGGAGCAGTGGGCGATCGAACTGTGGGCGCAGAATTTGACCAATACGCAATATGAGCAGGTCGCGTTCAGCACGCCCTTCCAGGGATCGAACAGCGTCGCCAACGTCCAGGCCTTTGGCGGCACGGCGAACCAGACAATTTCGGCATTTCTGGCCGAGCCGCGCACCTACGGCGTGACGCTGCGCGGCAAGTTCTGAACGACAGCGGTCGGGGGGCAAGGGCCCGTCATCCTGCGGGGTGGCGGGCCCTTTGCCGTTTGGCCGCGTGTGGCGTATCGCTAGGCCGATGCCCAAACCGATAAAGCGCACGCCCGGCCTGCCGACCCGCGAGCAGATCCTCGATTTCATCTCCGCCTCGCCGACCCCGGCGGGCAAGCGCGAGATTGCGCGCGCCTTCGGGCTGACCGCGCAGGACAAGATCCTGCTGAAGGCGCTGCTGAAGGACATGGCCGATGAGGGGTTGATCGACAGCGCCCCCGGCCGCGCCTTCCACAAACTTGGCGGCTTGCCCAAGGTGACGGTGCTGCGCATTGCCGATGTCGACGATAGCGGCACCGCCTGGGCCGTGCCCGAACGCTGGGAGGCCGAAACGCCCGCGCCAAAGCTGCGCGTGCGCGAGCGCAAGCAAGGCGCGCTGGGTGTGGGCGACCGCATCCTTGCGCGCACCGAGGAAGCGGGCAAGGGCTGGATCGCGCACCCGATGAAGACGCTGCCCAAGGGCGAGGAACTCGTGCTCGGCGTGCTGCGGCAGGAGGGCGCGACGCTGTGGCTGCAGGGGGTGGAGAAGAAGGAACGCCGCGAATTCCAGGTGTCCGATGCGGGCGCAGCGCAGGTCGGCGATCTGGTGCTGGCCGAAAAAGCCGGGCGCCCGCCGCGCATCACCGTGCGCGTGACGCAAGTGTTGGGCGACCCGTTCGCGCCGCGCAGCTTCTCGCTGATCGCGATCCACAAGCTGGGGATTCCCGACGTGTTCTCGGCGGAGACGCTGGAGGAAGCGGTGCGTGTGGCGGCGTTGCCTTTGGGGGACAAACGCGAAGACCTCCGCCATCTGCCGATCGTCGCGATCGATCCGGCCGATGCGCGCGACCATGACGATGCGGTGTGGGCCGCACCCGATGACGACCCATCCAATGACGGCGGGTGGAAGGCGATCGTCGCGATCGCCGACGTGTCGTTCTACGTCCGCCCCGGATCGAGCCTCGACCGCGAGGCGCGGCGGCGCGGCAACAGCGTCTATTTCCCCGATCGGGTGGTGCCGATGCTGCCCGAAAGCCTGTCGGCGGAGATGTGCTCGCTGAAGGAAGGCGTCGATCGCGCGGCGCTGGTCTGCCATTTGCAGGTGAGCAAAGGCGGCGCGCTGAAATCGTGGCGCTTCACCCGTGCGGTGGTGCGGATCGCGGCGAACCTCGCTTATGAGGATGCGCAGGCGATGGTGGATGCGGCAATGCTCCCCTCCCGCTGTGGGGCTGCTGGAAGGCGCTGTCCAAGGCCCGCGCCGCGCGCGCGCCGCTCGATCTGGACTTGCCCGAACGCCGCGTCGTGCTCGACGAGAAGGGCCGCATCCTGTCGGTCGCCCCGCGCGAGCGGCTCGATGCGCATAAGTTGATCGAGGATTATATGATCGCCGCCAACGTCGCCGCAGCCAAGGCGCTGGAGGCGAAGAAGGCGCCGGTCATGTACCGCGTCCACGAACAGCCGAGCCGCGAGAAACTGGTTGCGCTGAAGGACTATCTCAAAACCTATGGCATCGAGTTCGCGCTCGGCCAGGTGGTGCGGCCGAAGACCTTCAACCAGATCCTCGACAAAGTGATCGACAGCGACGCGCGCCCGCAGATCATGGAGCAAGTGCTGCGCACCCAGACCCAGGCTTATTATGCGTCGGCCAATATGGGGCATTTCGGGCTGGCGCTGGGCAGTTACGGCCACTTCACCTCGCCGATCCGGCGCTATGCCGATCTGATCGTGCATCGCTCGCTGGTCGCCGCGTATGAGCTCGGCCCCGGCGGCCTGACCGAAGGCGAAGCCGCGACGATGGAGCGGATCGGCGAGAGCATCTCGATGCTCGAACGCCGCGCGATGGAGGCCGAGCGCGACACGATCGACCGCTATGTCGCGGCTTTCCTGAGTGAAAAGGTCGGCGAAGTGCTGGAGACGCGCATCACCGGCGTGACCAATTTCGGCTTCTTCGCGACGGTCGAGGGGATTGGCGGCGACGGGTTGATGCCGGTGCGCGATCTGGGCGGCGAGTATTTCCGCTTCGACGAAGCGAGCCGCACGCTGGTCGGCGAACATAGCGGCACGGTCTTCGCCAGCGGCCAGAAACTGCCGCTGCGGCTGGCCGAGGCCAACCCGGTGTCGGGCGCTTTGCGCTTCGAGATGGTCGAGGGACGCGGCGCCGCCCCCGAGCGCGAAACGCGCGGCAAGGGGCCAGCGCGCGTGATCAAGCGGCGCGGGCGACCGGCGAACATCCGGCATCAGGGGAAGAAGCGGTAGGGTGTTGAGGGTGCGTGATATTGTTGCGGGCTCGGGGCGGAAGGTTAGGGGAAAGTTAGGGGTAACTTCCACTTCGATCGCTGCGCTTCCCGGTGTGCGGGGAAGGGGGACGGCTGGTTCTGTCAAAGAGCGGTGGCAGGATAGCGGAGGGGGCGTTTGTAGGACAGGGTTTGGGGGATACTTACCCATTCTCTTGTGGCTCCTGCTCAGTTAACCAATCGGATGCCAATTTTCTTAGAGGGTGAGCTATATCGGATTTTCCTAAAGTGAACGTTGCTCGCACTAAAATAACACAATATTGCAAATAATCATCTATCAGAGTATTTATACATATATGTTGACTAATGTAATTTATCATGTAAATTCATTTTTTATGTAAATTAATGCAATATTTTAATTCGCAATGGTGGTGAAAATGTCTTGGACATTTAAGCAGATTGAAGAATTTGTTGCTAGCCAAACCGGAGAAGAGCCTCAAAGAGCTGAGGTTGAGGGGCCGGCTGTTTTGGGGCCGTATACAGTTTGGAGGGTTTGGACGTATGACGGATCCGTATATAATGCACATTATGTTGTAGGGCATGAGTTATTGAAAGAGTTGCAACTTTTTCAAAATTTTCAGCCGTTCGCGAATTGGCTTATGAAAGCTTTCAATGCAACGGAAATTCATACCAGAGGTTTAGATTGGCTTAGAAGTATTGTTGCTTCAACAATTACTTTAACTCTTTTAATATTAGTTGTTTGGGCGGTCATTCATGACAAGGCATCTGGTGTAGATTTTAGATGGCTCGTTGGAGCTTTGGCCGTTACTGCGCTAGGCTATCTGCTTGGAGGGTGGACGCGCAAATCAAGATTATAAATGAGAATTTCATATTATATGCCGTAATTATATTCAATTAAATTGTATTTTCGATATAAAATTATTATTTTCAATGCATTTAGACGTTATTTATTTGTATAAAATTGCATCTAGTACGTAATCTTGTTCTTGTGGTGTAGATGGATTTGGCTTTCCAGAAGCGATCCGGCTTAATATCCAGCTTCCGCACATAGTTGCTCAGGCCGTAAATCGCTTGCCTCGCCCAAAGAACATGCCTCCCGCCCAAATCACCCCTTGAAGTTGCCCCAAGGTCAACCGGCATAAGGGCGGCATGGATGATTCGTTTGCCATTGATGAAGTGGTCCGCCGCACCGGCCTGACCGCGCGGGCGCTGCGTTTTTATGAGGCGCGTGGGCTGGTGTCGCCGCTGCGTACCCAGTCGGGCCGCCGCTGGTTCGGGCCGGCTGAGCTGGAGCGGGTGCATCGAATCGTCGCGCTCAAAAAGGCCGGGTTGACCCTGGGCGACATCAAGCGGTTGTTCGACCGCAAACCGATCGACCTGGCCGCCTTGCTGAGCGCGCAACGCGAGCGGCTGGCCGTTCAGGCGCAGGAGATTGGCGACGCCATCACCCTGATCGATTCCGCATTGTCCCGCATCAACCGAGGCGAGCCGCTCGATGCCGCGACACTTTGCTCGCTGATCCGCGATGGAGATACAGTCATGAACGATCAGGCAAAAGCGTGGAAGGACGTGATCGACCGCTATTACACGCCCGAAGAACAGGCCGAGTGGCACGCGCACATGGGGGCGGCTCCGCAAGTCTCGACCCCCGATTATCTGGCGCAGTGGCGGGCGCTGAGCGACCGGATCGAGGCGGCCTTGCCGCTCGACCCGGCCAGCGATGCGGCGCTGGCGTTCGTGCGCGAGTGGTTCACCTTGCTCGAACCGTTCAGCCGCGTTGCCACCCCGGCGATGTGGGAAGGCTCGGCGCGGCTCTATGCCGATATGGGCGCGTGGGAGGGCAAGGCCGACGCCGGGTTCAGCAAGCGGGTGTGGGACTTCATCAACCAGGCGGCCGCCGTCGCGCGCGCGGCGGGCAAGGATATCGGGCCGGTTCCCGCTTTTGTGCAGGCGCGGGGGTAAACCTTCCTCCGTTCGGGCTTAGCGTGTCGAAGCTCCCTCTCACCGCAGGCGTGGCATTTGGGGAGAGGGGCCCTTCGACGGGCTCAGGGCGAACGGTGAGGGGAGTGGAGCGCCTTCACCCGCAGCGGAAGGTCAGCCCCGCTTTCGCCTGCAGCCGATCCGCCAGCACTTGCCCCATGAGCGCGCCGGGCGTCCAGATGCCACCGTCTCCCGCCACATCCTCGACCAGGCAGCGCGCGGTTTCGGCGATCATCTTGCTGGTCGAGCCGTAGCCCGGATCCTTGTCGCCGGTGACGACGCAATCGATGCGTTCGCCCTTCGCACCCTCGCCGATGAACAGCAGGTCGTAGAAACCGGCGTCGCGCTCTTCCTTGGAGGGGCCTTCGCCGGGCTTGGGGCCGTGCGCGCTGGCGAGCGGGTTTATCCGCGCGATCGCTTCGGCAGCCGCCTTGCCCATCTCGCCAAGGCCGGGCGCGACCATCATCTCGTCATAGACGAAGTCCGCCCCGAAGCGTTCGCCCAGCAGGAAGTTGGTGCGGTGGACGTTCTTGGTGTTGATCGGTGCCATGATGAAGGGCGCGACCCACGCCTCGATCGTGCGGTCATATTCGGGGATCAGCCCGGTTGGCTGATGCGGGCCGGTAAAGCCCGGTGTGAGCGCGAACGGGTTGGTGAGCAGGCCGAGGATCGAGGGGTTCTTGGCGGCGGCGGCGAGCGTTGCCTTCAGGCTGGCGGCGGTGCCGCCGGAAAAGCCGCCCTGCATTTTGCGCACACGGCCCTTCACGCGCGTCACGGGCGCGCCGAACTTGGCGCGGGCGGCCTCCTGCAGCGTCAGCACGCCGAGATCGAACGGGATCGAATCGAAGCCGCAGGAAAAGACGATGCGCGCGCCGCTGCGCTGCGCGGTGGCGTGGTGCGCGTCGATCATGTGGCGCATCCAGGCGGGCTCGCCGCAGAGGTCGACATAAGCGGTGCCGGTTTCGGCGCAGGCGGCGACGAGATCGCTGCCATAGAGCTGGTACGGGCCGACCGTGGTGAGCACGACCTGGGTGCGTTCGCACAGCGCGCGCAGGCTGGCGGGATTTTCGGAATCGGCGGTGAGGAGCGGCGTGTCGGCGGGCGCGCCGATCAGATCGCGCACTTCGGCCAGCTTGGCGGCGGAGCGCCCGGCCATCGCCCAGCGCGGCGCACCGCTGTGCGCGAGATATTCGGCGACCAGACGGCCGGTAAAGCCCGTCGCCCCGAAAACGATGATGTCGAAATCGCGCATGTTTCTCCCCTCCCGCTTGGCGGGAGCGGTCGGGCAGGGGCCGGTCGCTCCGTGCGGTTTGGCTGGATCATGCCCTCCCCCAGCCCCTCCCGCAAGCGGAAGGGGAAGCGCACGGTTCAGGCGGCTTCGCTGAATTGCAGGCTGGCGAGGCGGGCGTAGAGGCCGTTTTGTTCGACCAGCGTGCCGTGTGAGCCTTGTTCGACGATGCGGCCGTCGCTCATCACGATGATGCGTTCCGCCGCGCGGACGGTGGCGAGGCGGTGGGCGATGACGAGCGTGGTGCGCTCCGCCATCAGCCGTTCGAGCGCTTCCTGGACCAGGCGTTCGCTCTCGGCGTCGAGCGCGCTGGTGGCTTCGTCGAGCAGCAGGATCGGGGCGTTGCGCAGCAGCGCGCGCGCGATTGCGACGCGCTGGCGCTGGCCGCCCGATAGGCGCGCGCCGCCTTCGCCGAGGAAAGTGTCGAGCCCCTCGGGCAATTTGCGCAGGAATTCGGCGGCATTGGCGGCCTCGGCTGCGGCCCAGAGTTCGTCGTCGCGCGCGTCCCAGCGGCCATAGCGCAGATTGTCGCGCGCCGAGGCACCGAAGATCACCGTCTCCTGCGGCACCATCGCGATGCGTGCGCGCACTTCGGCGGGGTCGGCGGTGCGCAAATCGACGCCGTCGATCTTCACCGCGCCGGTCGAAGGATCGTAGAAACGCTGGATCAACTGGAACAAAGTGGTCTTGCCCGCCCCCGAGGGGCCGACGATCGCCACCGTCTCGCCCGGCGCGACCGACAGCGAGAAATCGTGCAGCGCGGCCACGTCGGGCCGGGTGGGGTAACGGAATTCGACATGGTCGAATTCGATCGTCCCGCGCGGCGGCTGCGGTAGCGTGATCGGCTTGGCCGGGGCGGCGATTTCGGGTTTCTCGTCGAGCAATTCCGCCAGCCGTTCGGCCGCACCGGAAGCGCGCAGCAAATCGCCATAGACTTCACTCAGCGACCCGAACGCGCCGCTCACCAGCACCGAGGTCGCCAGAAACGCGGTCAGCGATCCGGCCGACAGCCGCCCAGCCGCGACATCGGCGACAGTGCTCCACAACAGCAAGGTGATCGCGCCGAAGATCAGCGTGATGAACAAGGCGGTGAGGAGCGCGCGCAGGAAGATACGGCGCTTGGCGGCGGCGAAGCTGCGCGTCACGGCATCGGCAAAGCGCGCCGCCTCACGCCGTTCCTGCCCGAACGCCTGAACGATCTTCATTGCCGAAAACACCTCGACCGCCATCGCGCCGATGTCGGCGATGCGGTCCTGGCTGGTGCGCGAATGCGTGCGCAGGCGGCGGCCGAGCACGATGATCGGCACCAGCGTCAGCGGAATGCCGATCAGGATCATGCCGGCCAGTTTGGGCGCGAGCACGAACAGCGAAACGATTCCGCCAATCCCGGTGATGACATTGCGCAGCGCGACCGACACGGTGGTGCCGACCGCCATTTCGATCTGGCCGGTATCGGCGGTGAGGCGCGAGGCGATTTCGGACGGGCGGTTCTCCTCGAACCAGCGCGGCGTCAGGTTGAGCAGATTGTTCTGCACCGCAATGCGCACGTCGGCGACGGTGCGTTCGCCCAGCCATGACACGAAATAGAAGCGGATCGCCGTGGCGATCCCCAGCACCAGCACCACCGCGAACAGCAGATAAAAAGTGCGGTCGACATGCGCCATGTCGCTGCCATGCGAGAAGCCGCGATCGATCACCGACTTGAACGTCCAGGGAATATAGATCGTCGTCGCCGAGGTGACGAGCAACGCGCCGAGCGCGATCCCCAATTGCACCGGATAATGGCGGGCATAGCGCCACACCATGGCCAGACTGCTAAGCTTGCGTTGGGCGGGTTCGCTGGGGGAAGCGTTTTGGGGGTCTGCCATAGCCGTTGCGCCTAGCAGGGACCGGGCTTGCCCTCAACGTGGATCCTGACCGCCCGCGAAACGTTCAATTGAAAGCGAGGATTGCCGAATGCGGCGGTGCGGCATAAGCTTTGATGCTAAGATAAGATTTGTCTGCTAGAAAGTCCGGTATGTTGTACAACGCTTATGAAATGCAGAAATCGTTGTTGGCCGGTGCCAGCGCGATGGCCGACTTCAGCGCAGGGGTGCTCAGCAACCCCGCCAACCCCTTTTCCTATTTCGGCGGGGGGCAGATCCTCAGCTCCGCGCTGGAGGTGTTCGCGCATGCCGCGGCTCCACGCGGCAAGCCCGCCTTCGGGCTGGATTTCACCACGATCGACGGCAAGACGGTCGAGATCCACGAAGAGATCGCGCTTCGCAAACCCTTCGGGCAGTTGCTGCATTTCAAGCGCAAGGGCGTCGAGGGCGGCCCCAAGCTGCTGATCGTCGCGCCGATGTCGGGCCATTACGCCACGCTGCTGCGCGGTACGGTCGAGCGGATGCTGCCGGTGGCGGACGTTTACATCACCGATTGGCGCGACGCGAAGCTGGTGCCGCTGTCCGACGGCAAGTTCGACCTCGACGATTATGTCGATTATCTGATCGAATTCTTGGAAACGATCGGCAGCAATGAGGGGCAGGGCGGCACGCATATGCTGGCCGTGTGCCAGCCCTCAGTGCCCTGCTACGCCGCCGCCTGCGTGATGAGCGCCGACAACAACCCGGCGCGCCCCAAGACGCTGACGATGATGGGCGGCCCGATCGACACGCGCGAAGCGCCGACCGCGGTCAACACGCTGGCGACCGAGCGGCCGCACAGCTGGTTCAGCCAGAATGTGATCGCGACGATCCCCGGCACCTATCCGGGCGCGGGGCGGCGCGTCTATCCGGGCTTCCTGCAGCTCGCGGGCTTCATGTCGATGAACCTCGGCAACCACATGATGTCGCATTATGAGATGTTCAAACATCTGGTGCAGGGCGAGGATCTGGAAGCCGAGGCGACCAAGGATTTCTACGAGGAATATCGCTCGGTCTGCGACATGACCGCCGAATTCTACCTGCAGACGATCGACGTGGTGTTCCAGGACCATTCGCTGCCCAAGGGCACGATGACGCACCGCGGCCGCGTGGTCGACCCCGCAGCGATCACCGACATCGCGATCCTGGCGATCGAGGGCGAGCGTGACGATATTTCAGGGTTGGGCCAGACCAAGGCCGCGCTGAAGATCTCGACCAGCCTGCCCGAGGACAAGAAGCGCTATTACATGGCCGAGGGTGCCGGGCATTACGGCATCTTCAATGGCTCCAAATGGCGGACGAAGGTGGCGCCGGTGGTCGAGGAATGGATGAAGACGCACGGGTGAGGGGGGCGCGGCTTGGGGGGTGGCGAAGATTAAGGTTCTGTGCTCTGGAGTGCTGATAGCATCGATCACGCCGCCTCGATGAAGAGTTATTGCGTAATTATTTCGATCAGGAAAATTGAACTGTGCTGGCATTTTAAATTTTATTTTCAATTGTATCTCTAAATGGGTTGGTAATATAATCCTGCTTTAAAGTGTGTTGTTCGTTATAATACGAAGCACTGGGGCGGAAATGATAGAGCGGCAGGTCGGCAGCGTTTCGGAATTTTTGGATGCTCTTCAGGCGGATCAAGGCGCTAATCCTGGGACTATTTGGTTTAGAGGGCACGCTGATGCTGCGTGGGAACTCTTGCCGGGCTTTATGCGATCCGCCGCAGATACCTCGGAGACCACGCTCCTAAACCGTTTTCGTCAAAGTGCGGCCATGTTGGCCGATCGTCGTCCCTCGTCATCTTTTGACTGGACGTTCCTAATGCAGCATTATGGGGTTCCAACCAGGCTCCTTGACTGGAGCGAGAGTCCGCTCATTTCGATGTATTTTGCGGTCGCTGACTGGGCCGACAGGCCGTCTACTGATGCAGCGCTTTGGTGCTTATGGCCGACCGCCCTAAACAAACATGCTAATATCGTGGATAAAGTCGAGGGGCAGTACATTCCTTCATTTGAAGATGAGGAATTGCAAGCGTATTCGACTGATAGTCTCAGGCAGAACACGCGGATTGAACTTTTTCCCGTCGCAACAATCGCAACACGGAATAATGCGCGAATTCAGGCGCAAATGGGCACTTTTACTATTCATCACAATAAGAAAGTGCCCATTGAAACCATTGGAGATGGCACGCACGTTGCGAAATATACAATCCCATTTTTGGCAAGAGAGCGGCTCGCAAGAGAGCTTAAGTTGCTTGGAATGACTCGATTTAGTCTGTTCCCCGAGCTCGCAAGTGTGGGTGCGATCCTCAAGGAAATGATGCAATGAGCTATGTTGATACCTCTACATTAAAAAACAGCACTATCATGCTATTATACTCTGAGAGGTCAGAGATTAATATGAATCCGGAATATCAGCGGATGGGGGGTGTTTGGACGACAGAGAAGCGTCGTTTGCTAATCGACTCTATTCTTAACGACTATGATCTTCCGAAGATTTATTTTCATGCTTTGAGTCCTGAGGCGTTGTCAGAAACTGGGTTTCGCTTTGCCGTCATAGACGGACGCCAGCGCCTCGAAGCGATATGGGGGTTTATGGATGGGGAGTTTACTCTTGCGTCCGATTTTGAATATCAGCGCGACCAGCAACTTAATCTCGGCGGGCTTAGCTATGAGGACATAGCTAAGCGGCATCCAAAAATTCGCGTGAAATTTGACTCCTTCGTATTGCCAGTCGTTACAGTCTCGATTGAAGGAGATGATATAGATCTGATCGAGGATATGTTTTCGCGTTTGAACGAGGCTGTCCCTCTGAATGCTGCTGAGAAGAGAAATGCGATCGGAGGGGATGTTGTTCGCGCAATCGCGGAAGTTTCTCAACACAAGTTTTTCATTAATCGTGTTAAATTTAGGAATAACCGCTACCAGCATCGGGAATCGGCAGCACGTTTCTTGCTCGTTGAAGACAGTTTGAAAAGTACTAACCAGATTGTAGACACGAAAAAAGTGTATCTTGACGGACTTGCGCGTAAATACAGAGAAGGAAGGAGGCTGTATGTCGATTTTTTGAAGTCAGAGGTAAGTTCTGTTCTTGATAGAATGGAGATAGAGTTTACTGATGCTGATGAATTGCTATTGGCTCAAGGTATTCTAGTTGTTTACTATCTTATTTTTCGATCCGCCATTGCTCACGGCGAGGATGCGAAATTAACCCGCCGAAGCCTGCTCGATTTCCGTCAAAAGCTGGCGGATAACCGAGAAGCCGCCGTTAAAAATTATGAGGGAGCATCTTTCGATCTTTTGGAGTTTGATCGCCTCAATCAGCAGGGGACGAATGACGCCTCCAGTATAAAAGAGCGGGTTCGTATATTGAGTGAATTCCTTGGGATCACAATCGCGAAAATTTAACTTGCACTCCGGGCAAGCGCCCATTTCGCCAGCTTATTGTCGCTTGCGTGGGAAATGGTCGGGGAAATAGTGGTGTCGCGGTGTTATCTAGTCCCAAATCTCCTGCCAAAAAAAAGGCGGCACCGGTTTCCCGGCGCCGCCTCTTCTAACCCCGCCGAAGCGCGGCTCGTTTACAGCACCTCAAACAACCCCGCAGCCCCCTGGCCGCCGCCGATGCACATCGTCACTACGACGTACTTCGCGCCACGGCGCTTGCCTTCGATCAGCGCGTGGCCGGTGCCGCGCGCGCCGGTCATGCCGTAAGGGTGGCCGATCGAGATCGCGCCGCCGCTGACGTTGAGCAGGTCGTTGGGGATGCCGAGCTTGTCGCGGCAATACAGCACTTGCACCGCAAACGCTTCGTTCAGCTCCCACAGGCCGATATCGTCCATCTTCAGGTTGAAGCGTTCGAGCAGCTTGGGGATGGCGAAGACCGGGCCGATGCCCATTTCGTCGGGCTCGGTGCCCGCCACGGCCATGCCGACATAGCGGCCGAGCGGTTGCAGCCCGCGCTTCTCGGCGACCTTTTCCTCCATCAGCACCGAGGCGGACGAGCCGTCCGACAGCTGCGAGGCGTTGCCCGCCGTCACGTTCATGCCCGGGCCCATCACCGGCTGCAGCGCCTTCAGGCCCTCCAGCGTGGTCTCGGGGCGGTTGCCTTCATCCTTGGTCAGCGTCACTTCCTTATAGGTGACCTCCTTGGTCTCCTTGTTGGTGATCGCCATGTTGGCGGTGACCGGGATGATCTCGGCATCGTAATAACCGGCGGCCTGTGCGGCGGCGGTGCGCTGCTGCGACTGGAGCGCATATTCATCGCACACGTCGCGGCTGATATTGTAGCGCTTGGCGACGGTCTCGGCGGTGCCGAGCATCGTCATATAGACATCCTTGTGCATCGCGATCAGCTCAGGGTCGGCGGCGACGCGCATTTGCGGGGTCTGGACGAGGCTGATGCTCTCCACGCCGCCGCCGACGGTGATGTCCATATTGTCGGTGATAATCTGCTTGGCGGCGGTGGCGATCGCCATCAGGCCGCTGGCGCACTGGCGATCGACCGACATGCCGGGCACGGTGACGGGAAGCCCCGCGCGCAGCAACGCGTTGCGCGCGATATTGCCACCCTGATGGCCCTGCTGCAGCGCGCAGCCGAAGACGAGGTCGTCGACCTGGCCGCCTTCGATGCCGGCGCGCTCGACCGCAGCGCGGATCGAATGTGCCGCAAGCGTGGGCGCGGGGGTGTTGTTGAAGGCACCGCGGTAAGCGCGGCCAATCGGGGTGCGGGCGGTGGAAACGATGACGGCGGAACGCATGGGGTTTCTTCCTTTTGCTTCTTCCTCCCCTCCCGCTTGCGGGAGGGGCTGGGGGAGGGCGTGGGGAGAGCGTCGGAATTGCCCTCCCCTAACCCCTCCCGCGAGCGGGAGGGGAAATGGGTTACATCAAACGAAAATCTGGCTGATCCATTCGGCGATCATTGCGGGCTTGTCCTCGCCTTCGATCTCGACCGTGAATTCGTTGGTCTGCTGCCACTGGCCGGGGCGCTTTTCGTCGAAGCTCAAGAGCTTGAAACGACCGCGCACGCGCTTGCCCGAGCGGACGGGCTGCAGGAAGCGGACCTTGTTGCCCCCGTAATTGACGCCCATCTTGACGCCTTCGATCTCGACGCCGTCGATGATCTTGGACGACAGTAGCGGCATCAGCGACAGCGTGAGGAAGCCGTGCGCGATGGTGCCGCCGAACGGGGTCATCGCCGCCATTGCCGGGTTGACGTGGATGAACTGGTGGTCGCCAGTCGCATCGGCGAACTTGTCGATCATTTCCTGGCTGACCTCGACCCAGTCGGACACCTGTTCGGTGCCGATCCGGCCTGCCATTTCCTGGACTGTAACGGTCGTCACGGCATTCCCCTGAAGCTGATTTCGTCGCATAGGCGCGGCCAAGCAAATGGCATCCGCCGTGCCTGCGCGCAAGCCTCACACCGACCGGAAACCGGAACATGACCTTTGACGTAGCGTCCACCGCCCGTAAATCCATGGGCAATCTCCACCGCGCGAGCGAACCCGATGTTCTAAAGCCCCTGTTGGACCGTGCCGCGCTCACCCCCGAGTCGCGCGAACGGGTGATGGGCCATGCTTTGGGGCTGCTCGCCGACCTGCGCGCGGCGCAAGGGAAGGGCTGGGTCAACCAGTTCCTGCAGGAATATCGGCTCAATTCGTCCGAGGGCGTCGCGCTGCTGTCGCTGGCCGAGGCGTTCCTGCGCGTGCCCGACCCCGAGACCGCCGATCTGCTGATCGCCGACAAGCTTGGCGATGCCGATTGGCGCGCGCACACCGGCAAATCCAACTCGACTTTGGTCAATTCGGCGACCTGGGGGCTGGTGGTCGGCCGCGCTTTGGTGGGGGAGGGGCAGGCGCAAAGTGCGTTGCGCCGCCTGATTGCCCGTGCAGGCGAGCCGTTCGTGCGCCAGGCGGTGGGCGCTGCGATGCGGATGATGGGCGAGATTTTCGTGATGGGCCGCACCATCGACGAAGCGATGAAGCGGATGAAAAAGCCCGAGCATAAGGGCTTTACCGCGAGCTTCGACATGCTGGGCGAGGCGGCGCGGACGCATGACGATGCGCAGCGCTATTTCCGCGCTTATACCGATGCGGTGGATGCGGTCGGGCGCGATCCGGCGGCGGGGCATTCGATCTCGGTCAAGCTGTCGGCGCTGCACCCGCGCTATGAAGTCGCGCGCTGGGAGGAATGCGTGCCGGCGCTGACCGAAATGCTCGAGGCGCTGGCCGTGCAAGCGGCGGGCAAGGGTATCGCGCTGACGGTCGATGCCGAGGAGAGCGAGCGGCTGGAAATGAGCCTCGACATCATCGGCAAGGTCGCCGCGCTGCCGAGCCTGAAGGGCTGGGACGGCTTCGGCATGGCGGTGCAGGCTTATGGCAAGCGCGCGCGGCCAGTCGTCGCGTGGGCGGGCGCGCTCGACCGCATCATGAACGTGCGGCTGGTGAAGGGGGCCTATTGGGACAGCGAGATCAAGCGCGCGCAAGTCGAGGGGCTGTCCGATTATCCCTTGTTCACGCGCAAGGCGGCGACCGACGTGTCGTATCTGGCGGTGGCGCGCGACATGCTCGATGCGCCCAACATCCGCCCGGCCTTTGCCAGCCACAATGCGCTGACGGTGGCGACGATCATGGAATGGGCCGGCAACAGCCGCGACTTCGAATTCCAGCGGCTGCACGGCATGGGCGACGGGCTGTATGAGCGGCTAGTGCGCGAGCAGGGCTATCACTGCCGCGTCTATGCGCCGGTTGGCGGGCATCGCGATCTGCTGGCCTATCTGGTGCGGCGCTTGCTGGAGAATGGCGCGAATTCGTCCTTCGTCCATCAACTCGCCGACGAGCGGCTGACCGAGGCCGAGATCCTGGCCGACCCTGTGGCGAAGATCGCTGCCGTCGGCGGTGCGCGGCACCCGAGCATCCCGCTGCCGGTCGACCTGTTCGGCGCGGAGCGCAAAAACTCCGCCGGGGTCGACCTCGCGGATCGTACGACCTTGGGCGAGACGGTTTCTTCTCTTCGTGGCTTTGTGTCTTTGCCCGAGCAAAAAGATGATCTCGCACAAAGCCACAAAGGCAGGAAGGAAGAGGCGAAAAAGGCCGTTGGTACTGCCGCCGCGGCCTTCCCCGCATGGGCTGGGCGGTCGATTGAGGATCGCTGCGCGATCGTGGAGCGGCTGGCCGATCTGTTGGAGGCGCATCGCGACGAATTGATGGCGATTTGCGTGTCGGAAGCGTTCAAAACGATCCCGGATGCGCTCGGAGAGGTGCGCGAGGCGGTCGATTTCTGTCGGTATTACGCACGCGCCGCGCGCGATGGGTTGCAGCCGGTCGAACTGCCCGGGCCGACGGGCGAGCGCAACGTGTTGCGCTATGCCGGGCGCGGGGTGTGGGCGACGATTGCGCCGTGGAATTTCCCGCTGGCGATCTTCCTCGGCCAGACCGTCGCGGCGCTGGTGACGGGCAACACCGTCGTCGCCAAGCCCGCCCCGCAAACCCCGCGCATCGCCGCGCGCGCGGTGGCGCTGGCGCATCAAGCGGGCGTGCCGAGCGATGCGCTGATCCTGCTGCCGGGAGGGCCTGAGGTTGGCGCCGCGCTCACCGCCGATCCGCGCATCGCGGGCGTCGCCTTTACCGGTTCCACCGCAACCGCGCGAAAAATCGCCCGCTCGCTCTTGGAAGACGACGCGCGCCCGATCGTGCCGCTGATCGCCGAGACTGGCGGGATCAACGCGATGATCGTCGATTCCACCGCTTTGCCCGAACAGGTCGTGGCCGATGTCGTCACCTCGGCCTTCCGCTCGGCCGGGCAGCGTTGCTCGGCGCTCAGGCTGCTGCTGCTGCAGGAGGAAATCGCCGAGACGACGATCGAAATGCTGAAGGGTGCGATGGACACGCTGCGCCTCGGCGATCCGGGCGATCCTGCGACCGATGTCGGCCCGGTGATCGACCAGGCCGCCTATGACAAGCTCATGGCGTATCGTGCGGGCGCGACCGTGCTGAAGACGCTGGACGCGCCGGCCGAGGGGCTGTTCGTGCCGCCGACGCTGATCGGGCTGTCGCGGATCGAGGACCTTACCGCCGAATGGTTCGGCCCAATCCTGCATGTCGTCACCTGGCCGTCGGGCAAGCTTGCCGAAACGATCCGTAGCGTGAATGCCAAGGGCTATGGCCTGACCATGGGGCTGCACAGCCGCATCGCGCGCGCCGCCGAGGAGACCGAAGCGCTGGCCGAAGTCGGCAACCTCTACGTCAACCGGTCGATGATCGGCGCGGTGGTCGGCTCGCAGCCCTTCGGCGGCGAGGGACTGTCGGGCACTGGTCCCAAAGCGGGCGGACCCAACTATCTCCACCGCTTCGTGGTGGAGCGTGCGGTCTCGGTCGACACGACCAGCGCAGGCGGCAATGCGACGCTGCTGAGCCTTGACGAGGGCGGGATTTAGGCGCGCCTGAGATCGCTGGGGCCTCCCCTCCCTGGAAGGGAGGGGATTGAGGGGTGGGTGGGCCGATGGCCTGGGTTACGGTTGATCGGCGGGCCGACCCACCCCCAGCCCCTCCCTTCCAGGGAGGGGAGGAGGAGCGCGCGTTGGGCTGCTCGCTCGGCCCGAAGATGGCCGGGAACGCCACGCTGCTAAGCCTTGACGAGGGCGGCGTTTGACGGCCTTGTCGGTCGGCGCGATTCTCGCGCCGACCGGGGGGTTTAGCAGATGACATTCAAGGCTGTGGCCAGCGCGTGCGCGCTCGGCCTGGGACTGGTGCTGGCCACGGCAGCGGATGCGCAGAAGGACAGCGCGCCGCAAAAGCTGTCGCCCGAGGCGATCGCCTTCGAGAAGGGCCTGCACAAGCAAAGCGGCGATGTTGCCATTCCCGCCGCGCATGCCGTGCTGCATCTGGGCGAGCGCTATTATTTCGTGCCCGCCGACGAGGCCAAGACGATCCTGACCAAGGTGTGGGGCAACCCGCCATCCTCGGGCGACGGGGTGCTGGGCATCGTGTTCGAGAAGGGCCGCACGATATACGACAATGTCTGGGGCGCGATCGTCACCTATGAAGACACGGGCTATGTCCCCGACAAGGACGCCAAGACCGAGGATTATGACAAGGTCGTCGAGAGCATTCGCGCGGGCGAGGCCGATGCCAATGTCGAACGCAAGAAAGGCGGCTATCCGACGATTCACCTTGTCGGCTGGGCGCAGCAGCCGTCTTACGATCCGGCGGCGCATTCGCTGATCTGGGCGCGCGACATCAAGTTTTCGGATTCACCGGTCGATGCGCTCAACTACGACGTGCGGCTGCTCGGGCGGAAGGGTGTGCTGAGCCTCAACATGCTGTCCGACATGAAGCATTTGCCCGACGTGCGCGCGGCGGCGACCGATTTCGGCAAGGCGGCGGCGTTTGCGCCTGGGTCGAGCTATGCCGATTACGACAAGTCGGTCGACAAGACCGCCGAATTTGGTCTGGCCGGGCTGGTCGCGGCGGGCGCGGGCGTGGTCGTGGCCAAGAAGCTGGGCCTGCTCGCGATCGTGTTCGGTTTCTGGAAAGTGATCCTGGGCGGGCTTGCGGTCGCGGGCGCGGCGATTTCGCGCTTCTTCGGGAAGATCTTCGGGCGCAAGCGCGATACGCTGGAGGGCGACGAGGGGTCGCTATAGCGGTTCAGCCGGTGCCGACGTCGCCATCGACGGCGGAATCGCTTGGCGCGGCTCCGGTGCCCGTGCGACCGTTTACCGCCTTCGAGGCCGACTTGGCCGGGGCTGGTGCTGCATCGTCCGTCGGATAGGGCAGCACCATCCGTCCGTCGGGCGCGGCGGTGAAGCTGGTCTGGGTCGGGTAGGCAAGCTGGATGCCGGCGTCGTTCAGGCAACGGACGATCGCGAGGCCAACCGCGTGGCGCGCGTCATAGAATTCCTGGAAGGCGGCGGTGGGGGAATCGAACTCGACGTCGAAATCATAGCTTTGCGCGCCGAAGGTGACGAAACCGGCGCGCACGAACTTCATGCCGCCTGCCTCGACCACGTCCTTGATCATCGATGGCAGCGCCTCCATCGTCTCGACCGGGGTCCATTGCACCAGCCCGAGCGTGAACACCACGCGACGGTATTCCCGCTGGGTGTTGTTGATGATTTCCTTTTCGAGCAATTGCTTGTTGGCGACGATGCGTTCCTCGCCGGTGACGCCGCGAATGCGCGTCGATTTCAGGCCGATCGCCTCCACCGTGCCCGCCGATTTGTCATAGCTGATCGCGTCGCCGCGCCGGAAGGGGCGATCGAGCAGGATGGCGAGCGCCGCGAACAGATCGGCGAAGATGCCCTGCGCCGCCAGGCCAACGGCGATGCCGCCGACGCCAAGGCCCGCGATCAGGCCAGTGACGTTGACGCCGAGATTGTCGAGCACGACGATCGCCGCGATCGCGAATACCGCAAAGCTGACCAGCAAGCGGATAATGTTCATCGCGCTGCCGATGGCTTCACCCGCATAATGGTCGCCACCGGTGCGGTGCTCGATCGTGCCGAGGATGATTTCGCGCGCCCAGATCGCCATCTGGAACACCGCGACGATCACCCACAGGACGTTGATGAGCGAAAGCAC
Source organism: Sphingomonas sp. PSPC2-2 (assembly GCF_049897725.1). NCBI lineage: Bacteria > Pseudomonadati > Pseudomonadota > Alphaproteobacteria > Sphingomonadales > Sphingomonadaceae > Sphingomonas > Sphingomonas sp. PSPC2-2. The sequence goes on from NZ_JAFCWU010000002.1 coordinate 208,466, forward strand.
CTCGCGCGGCGTCCCCGCGAAAGTGTCGGCGGTGACGATCTTGGCGGCCGCCATCACCATGAAGAAATTGCCGGTCTGCAACGTCGCGCGTGCTGCGACGCCGAACCAGCCGCGCGGGCCGGAATCGCGCATGCAATATTTCCGCGCGAGCCGCCGCACGAAATGCAGCGCCATCACGATCACGCTCGCCACCGCCAGCACGATCAGGATCTGCAGCCAGTGCGTGTGGACCCAGTGATAGAGGATGCCGATGAAGCCGCGGGCTTGATCGTCCAGGTCGCCCACCCGAATGGGCGGCAGGATGGCGGTGGTGTTGTTCGTGGTCATCGGAACCTTCAGGCGGCTTGGGCGGTCGCCGGTTGCGTGGCGCTTTCGAGCAGGCCGATCAAGCCGCGTTCGACGCGCGAGAGATATTGTGTGCGGCGCGGCAGGCGCAGGCCAGCGCGAAACGCCGTCTGCCCGTCCTTGGCGAGCGCCAGCAAAGCTGGGTGGACATAGGATTTGCGCGCGATCGCGGGCGTGTTGCCAAGGGTCTCGCTCACCGGCAGCAGCATCGTCTTCAGGCTGATATCGGCGCGCGCCTCGGCCAATGCCTCGAACGCCAGCACGCTCGCCGACCAGGTGCGGAAATGCTTTGCGGTGAAATCCTGCCCCATGGCGGCGCGGATATAGGCGTTGACGTCGGATGAGGTGACGGGATGGGTTTGCCCCGCTTCATCCACCCAGCGGAACAGATGTTGCCCCGGCAAATCCTGGCATTTGCGCACGAAGCGCGTGAGCGAACCGTCGGTGATCGTCAGCACGCGCAATTTGCCCGACTTCGCCTTGAACTGCAGTTTCAGCGCGCGGCCTTTCAGCGCGGCATGGCGTTTGCGCAGCGTGGTCGCGCCGAAGCTCTTATTGGCTTTCACATAGCCTTCATTGCCGATGCGGACCTTGCCGAGATCGAGCAACCGCACCACCGCCGCGACGGCGGTATCCTTGCCGATGCCGCGCTTGGCGAGGTCGGCGGCGACGCGCGCGCGGAGCTTCGGCAGGGCGCGACCGAAGGGGGCGCACAGATTATATTTCGCAGCCTCCTGCGTTTCGCGGAAGGCCGTGTGATAGCGATATTGCTTGCGACCCTTTTCATCCCAGCCGACCGCCTGGATGTGGCCGCCGGGGGTGGGGCAGAACCAGGCATCGCGATAAGCGGGGGGCAGCCCGATCGCATTCAGCCGGTCGATTTCGGCGCGATCGGTGATGCGTTTTCCGCTCGGGTCGAAATAACCCCAGCCATGGCGCAATTTCTTGCGCGAAATGCCGGGTTCGCTGTCGTCGCAATAGGTGATTTGGCAAAGCGTTTCGGCGGTCATCGCCTATTTCAATGCACGGATCGTCGCATCGTTCCGGAACGGGGAGGTGCGCTCGCGGGTTGAGCGGCGCGAACCCCCGATGCGGAGATTCCCCATGACCGACCTTTCCGATACGCACGTCCTGATTCTGGCGACCGATGGTTTCGAGCAGGACGAATTGTTCAAGCCGCGCCAGGCGCTGCTTGATGCCGGCGTCAAGGTGACGCTCGCTTCGATCAAGACCGATCCGATCCAGGGCATGCAGCATGATGTGAAGGGCGACACGATCGTGCCCGACATGCTGCTGGAGGACGTCGATACCGAGGATTACACCGCGTTGCTGCTGCCCGGCGGCGTCGCCAACCCCGATACGCTGCGGATGAATGATCGTGCGATCGAAATCATCGAGGAATTTGCCGATGACGAGAAACTGATCGCGGCGATCTGCCACGCGCCGTGGCTGCTGATCGAGGCCGATGTCGTGGACGGCGTGCGCATGACGAGCTGGCCGTCGGTACGCACCGATCTCGCCAATGCCGGTGCCGATGTGGTGGATGAGGCGGTGGTCCGCGACGGGCCGTTCATCACCAGCCGCAACCCTGATGACATCCCGGCCTTCAACGCGGCCATTCTTGAAGCGCTTCAGGAAGCGCTGGAAGAGGCCTGAACGCGTGCGCCCCTCCGCTGCCAGCGGGTGGGGAGGCGGTTCATCCAATCTTGTGCGGGGCGCTCCACCAGATGGTGGAGCGCCACCGAACTGCCGAGAACCAGCGTGAGATACAGCGCGATCAGCACCGGCGGGATGGCACGGGCATCTTCGACGAAGGCCAGCTTGAACACCCCGAACAGCAGGAAGTGGCCGAGATAGGTCGCGTAGCTGATCTCCCCCAGAGCGTGCAGCGCCGGGGTTTCGAGCGGGTTGCCGCGCCGGTCGGCGGTCAGCGCCAGCGCGAGCAGGAAAGCGGCGAACGCGCCGGGCACGGTCAGTGTTTCGGGCGCACCCAAAGCCGCCGCAGCGACTCCGGCCACGCCGAGCATCGTCGCCAGCGCGGCGGGCAGGGCGGGGGCGTCGCGCCACCGCAGCCACAGCGCGCAGATCGCAGAGCCGACAGCGAACTCGATCAGGCAGCGGCGCAATCCGAAGGTCCAGATATCGGTGCCGAGCGTCGGCGCGCCCGCCATCGCGCCGTGCAGCAGCATCAGCAGCGCCGCGATCGTGGCGAGCACCGCCCAGCTCGGCACGCGGTGCCAGTCGAGGCTGAATGCCAGCAGCGGAAACAACAGATACGCCGCCCATTCGGTGCTGATCGACCAGCTCGGGTCGTTCCACGCCAGATGATCGGTAAAGCCCCAATTTTGCAGCAGCAGGATATGCAGCGGCAGATCGGCAAAGGGTTGATGCACGGCATCGTGCTTGCCGAGGGCCAGCAACAGTAGCGCCAGCGCGACTGCGCAGCCGAGCATGAACAGGTGCAGCGGCCAGATCCGCGCGAGCCGTCGCCACAGGAAACCCGGCACCGCGCCGATCCCGCCGCGCCGCAAGCGCTCGCTCCAGCTCAGCCAGATGACGAAGCCCGAGAGCAGGAAGAAGAAATCGACCGCGAGATAGCCCTTGGCGAGCACCGCGACCACGCTGTGCGGCAGCCCCGCCACCGACAGGCGGATGTGATAGAGCACTACCAGCCACGCGGCGATGCCGCGCATGCCGGTCAGCGCGCGCAGTTCATGCCGCGCGGTCATGCCACCACCGCCTCCGGCCGAGGTTTGCGGATCGGCCGCCACGCCGCCGCGCGGCGTTTGCGCGCGAGATAGGTGTCGAGCCCGATCTGCGCGCCGATCAGCATGTAGACGAAGGGCTGGAACGCGATCGCGATGAACGCTGCCCCGAGCAGATAGACGATATGCGCCGATTGCAAGGCGCCAGCGAGCGGGGTGACCCAGGCGTACTCGGCCTGCTTGCGGTAGCGATGCCGCAGCACCTCCATGCGGATGATGCCGGTCAGATTGATCAGCACCCAGATGGCGAGCCCCGGAAAGCCCTGTTCGCCGAGCATTTCGAAATAGGCGCTGTGGAAGGCACGCGCCTGATCGACGGTCAGCTTACGGTCGACGGTGGCGTTGCTGGCGTCGCCTTCGACCTTTTCGGTGTCGTAGCGAATCTTGTTCTGGCGGTACATTTCGAAGCCGCCGCCGAGCGGATGCTCCTTGGCATACTCCCACGTCCAGCCCCACACGGCGAGCCGGGTCGAGGCGGATTCATCGCCCTTATAGGTTTTGATGGTGCTCATGCGGTTGGTGAAGGAGGAGGGCAGGAACGGCACCGCCAGCACGCCCATTGCGCCCAACAACCCGAGATAGAGCAATTTGCGCTTGGCATCGCGCAGCATCAGCAAGGCGACCAGACCGATGCACAAAAGGCCGGTGCGCGTCGAAGTGCCGACCGGGATCAACAGGCACGAAAACACCAGCGCGTAACAAAAGCCCTTCACCTTCCAGTCGGGCGGGAAGATCGTGCCGTGGCGGGTGAACCACAGGATCAGCGGGATGATCGCCACCGCGACGGTCGAGATGGTCGAGCCTTCGTACAGCCCCGAATTGTTGGAGACCATCAGGTTGAGCGTGCCGTAACCACCCCCGCCGCTGGCGATGGTCTTGGCCCCGCCGACGATGATGATCGAGGAGGCCGACGCCACCATCACCAGCAACAGCGCCTCGATCCGCAACTTAGTGCGCAGCGTGAAGGGCAGGAAGGCGGCGAAGGCGAGCGCCTTCCACACCCATCCCCATTTATCGAGCGCCTCGACCGGGAAATCGGCATTGAGCGTGGTGGCATAGCAATAGGCCAGCAGCAGCACGATCAGCACCTGGCGCGGCGCGATGCGCGTTTCGGCTTTGTCATCGGCGAGCATCCAGCCGCCGACCGACAACACCACCGCGATCAACGAGATCGGCACCGCGTTGAGCAGATAATAGGTCAGCCGCTGCGGGCTGACGATGTCGATATAGACATAGGCCAGCACGAAAATGAACGGACGGCGAAAGCCTGCCGCGAAGAACGCGCCGAGAAAGGCGACGAAGAACAGGTCACGCACGCGGGCGACCCTTCCTGGGCGGCGGCGCGTCTTCGCGGTCGAGATCGGGGCGGCGCAGCAATCGCCACACCGCCAGCGCGATCAAGCCGTGGCTGATCGCGAGCGCGAGATTGTCGATCATGAGGCGGCCTGACTTTCCACGGGAGCGGTGTAGGGCGTGCGGGTTGAGGCTCCGTTAAGCAGTGCCACGCTATGGACCGCGCATGCGCATCCTCCACATCCTGGACCACGGCCTGCCGTTGCAAAGCGGCTACACCTTTCGCACGCGGGCGATCCTGAAGAGCCAGATGCGGCACGGCTGGCACGTGGCCGCCGTCACCGGCCCACGCAACGGCGCGCGCGACGCGGCGGCGGAAACCGTCGATGGCATCGATTTTTTCCGCACCCCGCCCGTTCCCGAGACGATCAGCCCATTTGGCGAGATGCGCGAAATCCGCGCCTTTGCCCGCCGCATCGATGAGGTGGTCGCGGAATTTAAACCCGACATCCTCCACGCGCATTCGCCGGTGCTGGATGCGGTCGCCGCGCTGCGGGTGGCACGCACGCGCAATCTGCCTCTCGTGTATGAGATTCGCGCTTTTTGGGAGGATGCTGCGGTTGGCAATGGCACCGGGCGCGAAGGATCGCTGCGCTACCGCGCGACGCGTGCGCTCGAAACCTGGGCGGTGCGGCGCGCCGACGCGGTCGCGGTGATTTGCGAGGGGCTGCGCGGCGATCTGGTCGCGCGCGGCATCGATCCGGCCAAGCTGCTGGTGTCGCCCAATGGCGTCGACATGGCGGTGTTCGGTGATCCGTTGGCCTATGATTCGGCGTTGGCCGAGTCGCTCGGGTTGCGCGATGCCGAAGTGATCGGCTTCATCGGCAGCTTCTATGATTATGAGGGCCTTGATGATCTGATCGCGGCGATGCCGACGCTGGTTGCGGCGCGGCCCAAGGCGCATCTGGTGCTCGTCGGCGGCGGCCCGATGGAGGACGCCTTGCGCGCGCAGGCGGCAACCTCGCCGGCGGCAGCGCAGATCCATTTCATCGGGCGGGTGCCGCATACCGAGGTCGATCGCTATTACAGTCTGATCGACGTGCTGGCCTATCCGCGCAAACGGATGCGGCTGACCGATCTGGTCACGCCGCTCAAACCGCTGGAGGCGATGGCGCAGCGTCGGTTGGTCGCCGCGTCGGACGTTGGCGGGCACCGTGAGCTGATTCGCCACAACGATACCGGCACGCTGTTCCCGCCCGACGACCCGGTGGCGATGGCGAACGCACTGGCGGCGCTGCTCGCGGATCGCGACGGTTGGGAAGGGCGGCGCGCGCGCGGCCGCGCCTTTGTCGAGGCGGAGCGCAACTGGGCCGTTAATGTTGCGCGTTATGGCCCTGTTTACCAGAAACTTACCGGTGCGGTGGCATCGTCTGCGTCATGGCCGTGTTCTCCCGTTCCCAACCTCTGATTCTCCCCGTCGCGCCAGCGGTGGCTGGTGTTATCGGGGTGATGACCGCCGCGATGTTCGCGCTGGTGCCGACCGATCTGCTCGAATCGATGGTCGTGGATAGCGGGATCGCCTCGGTCCTGTCCGCAGCCGAGCCGCCGCTTGGGCTTACCGCGCGGTTGGTGTTGGTGCTGCTGTGCGGCGGCGGCATCGGCCTGATAGCATGGTTCGCCCTGTTCCTCGTTTTCGGCGCGCGCACTATGGTGATCCAGCGCTCGCGCGGGGACCGGAGCAGCGCGCCGGTGTTGCGCCGCGCCGATGCCCACCCAGATGCGCCGGCCCGCCGCCCGCTGTTCGCCAATACCGATCTCGGCACGCCGTTTCTCGATGTGCGCGCGCCCGCCGTCCCTATCACGGCACCGGCGGCGGTGGAGCCTCCGGTCGAACGACCATTGCCGGTTGATCTCGAAGAACCACTGGCCGCTTATGGTCGGGTCGCGGTGCCTGAAACCCCGCTTAGCGGGTCCTCGACCCCGACGCGGGAGGAGTCGGTTACCATCCTTCCCGCCGAACGCCTGCAGACCTTCGATCCCGGCGAGCGCTTCGAAACCTTTCCGCTGACGCCGATGGTGCGATCGACCCCGCAGCCCGTGGTGGAAACGCCGGTGCCGCCGGTCGCGCCCGCACGGGCCGATCCATCCGATACGATTCACGCCTTGCTCGACCGGCTGGAGCGGGTGGTGGGACAACGCCCGCCCGTCGCTGCGCCGCCGCCGCAGGAGACGTTGGAGGACACGTTGGCCGTGCTGCGCCGGATGGCGACGGGCGCGCGCTGAGCGGTTATCCCCGGCTTTAATCGCGCCTGCCCCTTGAGTGGCGGCGGCTGGGGTGGGACAAGGGGGCATGGCCACCGCATTCGTATCCCCGACCGAACCCGAAACCGTAACCCTGCCGCAAAATGTCGAGGCCGAAGCCGCGATGCTCGGCGCGATGATGATCGACAACCGCCTGGCGGACGATCTGATCGACCGGCTCCAGCCCGAGCATTTCTTCGAGCCGCTGCATGGCCGCATCTTTTCCGCGATTCGCACGCTGCGCGGCAATGACATGCTGGCGAGCCCGGTCACGCTGCGCCCGATGTTCGAACAGGATGTCGGGATGCGTGAGCTGGGCGGCCCGGCCTATCTCGCGCAATTGACCGGGTCGGGTGCCGGACTGCTCGGCGCGCGCGAATTCGCCAAGCAGATCTACGATCTGGCGATGCTGCGCACGCTGGTGACGGTCGGGCGTAGCCTCGTCGAACGGGCGATGGACACGTCGGAAGAGGTCAACCCGCGCGCGCAGATCGAGGCGGCCGAGGAAGAACTGTACAAGGTCGCAGCCGATGGCGGCAGCGACAATCAGATCAAGACCTTCGTCCAGGCCTCCACCATCACGATCAAGATGGCCGAAGTCGCGCTCAATTCGGGCGGGCATATTTCGGGCATCACCACCGGGCTTGAGAGCCTCAACGCCAAGATCGGTGGTATGCACCGCTCCGACTTGATGATCCTCGCCGGGCGTCCGGGCATGGGCAAGACCTCGCTGGCCACCAACATCGCCTATAACGCCGCACAGCGCTGGATGCGCGACATGGCCGACGGGATCGACCCCGAACGCTCGCTGGGGGCCAAGGTCGCCTTTTTCAGCTTGGAAATGTCCGCTGATCAGCTTGCCGGGCGTATTCTGGCGGAGCAATCGGGCATCAATTCCGAAGTGCTGCGCTCGGGCAAGATCAAGCGCGAGGAATTTCACAAGCTTGCGGCGGCGGCGGCAAGCCTGGAAACGCTGCCCTTGTTCATTGACGACAGCGCCGGGCTTTCGATCGGCGCGCTGCACACCCGCGCGCGGCGCTTGCAGCGCAAGCTCAACAACCAGCTTGGCTTTATCGTGGTCGATTACTTGCAGCTGCTCTCGGGCACCGCCAAGAGTTCGGGCGACGGGCGCGTGCAGGAGATTTCCGAAATCAGCCGTGGCCTGAAGAACATTGCCAAGGATTTGAACGTGCCGGTGATGGCGCTGTCACAGCTCAGCCGCGCGGTCGAGCAGCGCGAGGACAAGCGCCCGATGCTGTCGGATCTGCGCGAATCGGGCTCGATCGAGCAGGACGCCGACATGGTGATGTTCGTGTTCCGCGAGGATTATTATCTCAACATGACCCAGCCCGAAATTCCGACGGCTGGCAGCCCGGCCGACGTGCAGGACAAGCACGCCAAATGGTCGGAGCATCTGTCGCGCGTCGATGGGCTTGCCGAGCTGATCGTCGCCAAGCAGCGCCACGGCTCGACCGGCAAGGTGACGCTGCGATTCGAGCCCAACATCACCAAATTCTCCGATTATGGCGGCTACGCCCCGGATTATTGAACGGACCGCGAGGTCGATTTCCGATATAGTATCGACTTCCCCGGCGAAGGCAGGGGCCCAGTTGCCGGCGTTGCGGTGGCGGGCGCTGTGCGCGTTACATCCACCATCACGACTGGGCCCCGGCCTTCGCCGGGTGGCGTGATTGATCCAAGTCTGCAGCCCGACCGCAGCACGCTACGTGCGATCAGGCCGCCATCCTAAAATCCGCAGCGGTCCCAGCCTCCAGCGCCAATTCCAGCGTTGCGCATGGTGCTTCGGCTCCGCGTGCGACGCTGTGAAGCAGCTTCTCGCCGGTCCGGCGGAAACCCAGCTTGGCAAGCACGTTGCCCGATGCGGGATTGTCGAGGAAGTGGCTCGCGCGCAGACGCTTGAGCCCCATTGCATAGCGCGCAATGCCGAGCATCGCGTGACCAGCCTCGGTCGCATAGCCGCGACCGCGTGCGTTTGGGGTCAACCAATAGCCAATCTCATGGTCGCCGTCGCGGAAGATTACCGAGATTCCGCCGACCAGTTCGGGATAGGCACCGTCGTGGGCAAGGATAACGCAGTTTACCTCATCCGCGTCGGGCTGGCGCGAAAGCCATGCTTCGGCATCGGCCTGCGTATAGGGCCAAGGCAGCCGCGAGAGCATGCAGGCGACATCGTAATGCGCGATCGCCTGCGTGAGCGCGGGGGCGTCTTCCGGCCAGCCGGGCCGTAGCGTCAGTCTCGGAGTCCGAGCGAACATTTTGTACTCTCCTCGTCGCCGTCGCTTGCCCGTCTCTCGTGACGATCAAGCGACAATGGGTGGGGAGGGAGCATGAAAAAAGGGAGACCGGGGCGACCCGTCTCCCTTTTTCGGTAGTCTGAACTACCCGGATCGCCCTGGTGGGCAACCCGGATGGTCACCCGATGTTATTCAGCCGCAAGCGCCAGCATTTCTACCGAGCAGAATTGGCGACCGAGCTTGCCTTTATGGAAGGTCACGCGACCTTCGGTGAGTGCGAACAGGGTGTGATCCTTGCCGATGCCGACATTGGTGCCCGGGTAAAACTTGGTGCCGCGCTGACGCACGAGAATGTTGCCCGGAATGACGGCTTCGCCACCGAACTTCTTCACGCCAAGGCGACGACCGGCCGAATCACGACCGTTGCGCGAGGAACCGCCTGCTTTCTTATGTGCCATCTCGAATTACTCCTTACGCCTGAGCGGCCGGTGCGGCGGATTCGCCACCGATCGCGGTGATGCGCAGAATCGTGTGCTGCTGACGATGGCCGTTCTTGCGGCGATAGTTGTGGCGACGACGCTTCTTGAAGACGATGACCTTGTCGGCCTTCGCCTGCGCGATGATCTCTGCCGAGACCGTGAGGCCTTCGACCGACTTCAGCTCCGAGCCTTCGCCCGCCAGCAGGATATCGCCGAGCGTAATCGACGCCCCGGCCTCGCCCTCGAGCTTCTCGACGACGATCTTGTCTCCGGCGGCAACACGATACTGTTTGCCGCCCGTGCGCACGATTGCGAACATGGGCCTCATCACTTTCAAAAATACCTGTGCCCCACGCACGGCGAGCCGAGCGCGGGAAAGAAGCGCCGACTATGCGACGGAGCGCGCGCTGTCAACCGTCCAGGTGCGCCGTGCAGGCGGGAAATGCCCTGCAAAAATGTTGCTCAAACGCAATAGTCGGGCCGAAACCGACCTAATTCGTTCGGCGCTACCCGCGTTGCATGAACTTTATGTTGCATTGCGAAAAAGACTATGGCGTCATCCGATTCGGAACAGACGAGGCGAGCTCGATTCCGGCAATAAAATGTCGCGAATAAGTGCTTAGCAGCGCGGTGTTTCCAGGAATGTAGATGTCGGGCGTAAGTGTGCGCGCTCGGCCAAGAAGGTCGTGTCAAAATATCTGCAGGGTTATTTCAATGCCGTGCTGTGCGGCAGGAGGAGCTGTGTCCGTTATTATCCGACGGCGCAAAAGAGGTGTGTATTCGAGATAAAACAACAAGATGGGGGCGGATGGACTGAAGGTCACCTGTTTTTTTGGGGGATCTCACAGCCATGAACACACATTCGATTTCGCTCTTCGCGCTGGCCGTCGCCAGCGTGGCCGGGCCGCCTGCCTTTGCAGACACCGCGCCCGATGCCAGCGTCACGGCGGTCGCCGCGCTGGGGGCCCCGGCACCCGCCGACCCGGCACCGGAGGCCGTTGCGCCCGAACAAACCGATATCATCGTGACGGGTACGCGGCGTATCGGCACCACCGCAGCCGAGAGTGCGACGCCGATCAAGGTTTTGGGCTCGGACGAATTGTCGCGAGTCGGGCAACCGAACCTCAATCAGGTGCTGACGCAATTGGTGCCGTCCTTTACGGCGCAGGCGTTTGGCGGCGACACCGCCAATTTGACACTGTCGGCGCGGTTGCGCGGGCTCAGCCCCAACCACACGCTGGTGCTGATCAACGGCAAACGCCGCCATGGCACCGCCAACCTTGCGGTGCTTGGTGGCCCTTACCAAGGCGCAGCTACGGCCGATCTCGATCTGATTTCACCAAGCGCGATCGCGCGGATCGAAGTGCTTGAAGACGGTGCCGCTGCGCAATACGGATCGGACGCGATTGCGGGCGTCATCAACATTATCCTCAAAGACGATGCCGAGGGCGGATCGGGCTACGCCACGGCGGGCAAGAATTACGATGTCGGCGGCACAACCTATGCGGGCACCGCCCATCTGGCGACCAGGATCGGCGAGGACGGCTTCATCAACGTCACGCTGTTCCACCGCTTCCACGATTTTACGCAAGTCGGTGGCCTGGATCGTCGTGTCACCGATGCGAACGGGGCGTTGCTGACCACGACCACCAGCCCTGCGCTCTCGGCCGCACAGCAAGCCCTTTATAAAAACATTCCGGGCTTCCCGTACGTCAATCGGATCAACGGCGATGCCAAGTCGTGGCTGACCAATGTCCAATATAACGCGGCCTACGATTTCGGCGACGTTACCGCCTACAGCTTCGGCACCTTCAGCAAGCGGATCGCCAGCGCGTATGAGAATTTGCGCGTGCCCGATCGCGTCATCGCCTCGCCCGTGCTTGGCGTGGCGGGCAGCCTGACCACGGCGGGCGAACTGATCCCGTTCCCGCTCGGTTTCAACCCGCGTGAAGGCATACGCGAGGACGATTACGCCTTTACCGGCGGCGTGAAGGGTGCGGTCGGCGCGGTGAAGTTCGACCTCAGCACGACGTACGGCAAGGACAAGAACCTCATCTACACGCTCGACTCGGCGAACCGCTCGCTGTTCATCGACACCCATTTCACGCCGCGCGATTTCTATGACGGATCGTTCACGTCGTCCGAATTCACCGCCAATGCCGATTTCTCGACCGAATTCGATCTGGGCATGGCGGTGCCGCTGAACGTCGCGTTCGGCGGCGAGTACCGCAAGAACCAATATTCGATCGGTTCGGGCGATCCGGGCTCGATCTACAAGGAGGGCGGGCAGTCCTATCCGGGCTTCCGTCCGTCCGACGCGGGCACGCATAGCCGCGAGAACGAATCGCTGTATCTGGATGTCGCCGCATCCCCGGTCGCGGCGCTGAAGCTCGATGGCGCGGTGCGCTATGAGCATTATTCGGATTTCGGCAGCCAGGTGATCTTCAAGGGAACGGGGCGGTACGATTTCTCGCACGCCTTTGCCCTGCGCGGCACCGTTTCGACCGGCTTCCGCGCGCCGACCCTGGCCGAATCCTATTATTCGGCCACCAACGTCTCGCCGACCTCTGCGTTCGTGCAGCTGCCGGCCAATTCGGCAGCGGCCAAGCTGATCGGCTTCCAGAATCTGAAGCCCGAGAAATCGACCAACTTCAGCGCGGGCGGCGTATTTCGTGCGGGCAAGCTGACGGTCACGCTCGATGCCTATCAAGTGAAGATTCGCGACCGTATTCTTGGCACCGGATCGATCTTCGGCAGCGGCGGGGCGACCAACTTTGCGATCGTGACGCAAGCGATCGTCGCCAATGGCAACGTGCTCGATCCGACGGTGACGCAGACCGGCATCAACATCTTCACCAACGGGGCGAGCACGCGCACCCGCGGGATCGAACTGACGGCAAACGTGCCCTCGGACTTCGGAAGCTGGGGCACGGTCAGCTGGAGCCTGTCGGGCAATTATAACGAGACCAAGATCACCAAGCTCGGTGTGGCTCCGGCGTCGCTTGGCGGTATCCCGCTGTTCGATGCCAGCGCGCGCGCCAACCTCGAAACGGCCTCGCCCAAGTTCAAGGCGATCGCCTCGGCGTTCTGGTCGCTTGGTGCGGTCTCGGCAACGGCGCGTGGTACGCTGTATGGCGAGACATCGACCTATGCCAGCCCCGATGGCGGCACCTATTATCTGCAGAAGGTGCCGACCGCGTTCATCGCCGATCTGGAGGCGACCTATAAGCTGCCGGGGGGCATCGACCTGACCGCGGGGGCGAACAACCTGTTCAACAAGCGTCCGCCGACGGTGGCGCTGGTGCCGGGCACGACCAATACGACCCTGGTCACGGGCGGTAACGTCATCGATGCACCGCTCAGCGCCCCCTACGGCATCAACGGCGGTTATTATTACGCGAAGGTCTCGTTCAAGTTCTGAGCGAACATTCCATTCGAACAAACGGAAAGGGGGCCTGTGCGGCCCCCTTTCTATGTCATCACGCGGTGGCCGCGATCAGTGGCGATGTTCGCGCCGCAGCGGGTATTTGCCGTCCTCATAATCGCCGAACAGCCCCGAAATGGCCGGGTGGTCGACCGGCTCGTCGCTGTCATCGGGCACCAGATTCTGCTGGCTGACATAAGCGACGTAGCTCGACTCCATGTTCTCGGCGAGCAGATGATAGAAAGGCTGGTCCTTGCGCGGGCGCAGCTTCTCCGGGATCGCGTCATACCATTCGTCGCTATTGGCGAAGATCGGATCGATATCGAACACCACGCCACGAAAATCGAACATGCGGTGGCGCACAACGTCGCCGATGGCGAAGCGGGCGTGCGCAATGGGAGGGAGAGTGATCGCGCTGTCGAACGGCAGGGCCGAGATGGTGGTACGGGGCATGACTGTAATTTAGGCGCTCTTGCGCAAGGCACAAGCGATTGCTGTGCTTTTGCTGGTGCGCAAACGCTTGCCTCCGCCCGATCACTGCGTTAGAGGCCCCCGCTCACCGACCGGTGCCGCTTTTTGGATTTCCCATCAGACGGCATCTTATGACCTCGCGGAGAGGTGGCAGAGTGGTCGAATGTACCGCACTCGAAATGCGGCGTGGGTGCAAGCTCACCGTGGGTTCGAATCCCACCCTCTCCGCCATTTCCTTCCTGACTGACTCCCGCTAAAGGGCCCGCATGGCATCGTATAAGGAACCCTCGTTCAAGGATCGCGCAGCGCTCTCGGCTGACGCGAAACAGCGCGCGCTTGAGAAGCTGAAGGCCAAGCCGCCCGTCGATCCGGCTGTCGTCGCCGCGCGCGCCGCCGCGCGCGAAGCGAAGGAAGCCGCCGAGGCGAAGAAGCGCGAAGAGAAGAAGGCTGCGATCGAACAGGCGCGGCTCGAAAAGATCGCCAAGGCCGAAGCTGCCGAACGCGCGATCGAAGAGGCCAAACAGGCCGCAATCCAGGCCGAAATCGACAAGAAAGCGGCGCGAGACGCCCGCTACGCGGCCCGCAAGAGCCGCAAGTAAGGCGCTTTCGGCGCGTTTTCTTTGGGGGGCGCGCAACGGACCGATCCGCCCAATTACGGGCCGACCTACCCCCAGCCCCTCCCTTGCAGGGAGGGGAGGAACCGCGACGCCTTCCGCCTCCCCTCCCTGGAAGGGAGGGGCTGGGGGTGGGTTGCTCTACAATGGGCAACCGCGTGTCTCGCGGACTCCCCCCTCACTCCCGGTCTACCAATGGCGCTATTGCGGCAGCCCGCGCGCCAGTTCCTCCAGCCACACCCGCGCCGTGCCGTCCGAGGGCGCACGCCAGTCGCCGCGGGGGCTCAGCGCGCCGCCGCTCGAAACCTTCGGCCCATTGGGGATCGCCGAGCGCTTGAACTGGCTCGTCGCGAAGAAGCGCACCAGAAACTTCTCCAGCCAGAGCGCAATCGTCGGCAAATCATAAGCGACTCGCGCCGATAGCGGCACGTCGCGCGGCCAGCGGCCCGCGCTTGCATCGCGCCACGCATGCAGCGCGAGGAAGGCGATCTTGGACGGCGCCATGCCGTGACGCACGACATAATGCAGGAAGAAATCGTTCAGCGCGTACGGGCCGATTCGCGCCTCGGTGCTCTGGATCGCGCCATCGGCACCCGCCGGCACCAGTTCGGGCGAGATTTCGGTCGCGAGAATTGCCTCGAGGATCTTGTCGGTCTCTGGATCATATTGGCGGTCGCGGATGCACCAGCGAATCAGGAACTGGATCAGCGTCTTGGGCACACCGGCATTGACCGCATAATGGCTCATCTGGTCGCCGACACCATACGTGCACCAGCCGAGCGCCAGCTCTGACAGGTCGCCGGTGCCGACCACCAGCCCGCCGCGCTGATTGGCGAGGCGGAACAGATAATCGGTGCGCAGCCCCGCCTGCACATTCTCGAACGTCACGTCATAAATGGGCTGCCCGTCGGCAAAGGGGTGCCCCATATCGGCGAGCATCTGGCGCGCAGCGGGACGGATGTCGATCTCGTCGCCATCGACGCCAAGTGCGCGCATCAGCGCCCAGGCGTTGCCCTTGGTATGCTCGCTGGTGGCAAAGCCCGGCATGGTGAAGGCGAGGATGCGGTCGCGCGGCAGGCCCAGCCGGTCCATCGCCTTGGCCGCGACGATCAGCGCATGCGTCGAATCTAGCCCGCCCGACACGCCGATGACGAGGCGTTCGGCATGCGCCGCCTGAAAGCGCTTGAGCAGCCCCTCGACCTGGATGTTGAACGCCTCATAGCAATCGGCGTCGAGCTTTTCCGGCGTGTTGGGCACGAACGGAAAGCGGCGTGTGTCGCGCAGCAGGCCGATGTCGCCAAAATCGGGCTTGTGCTCGAAACTGACCCGGCGGAAGCGCTTTTCGGGGTCGTCGGCCAGCCGCGCGGCATCGTTGAAGGTGCCGACGCGCATCCGCTCCTGCTCGATTCGCTCGGCATCGACATCGGCAAGCAACAGGCCCGGCGCGCGGCCGAAGCGGCTCGATTCGGCGAGCGCTTCGCCCAGTTCATGCACCATCGCCTGGCCGTCCCACGCGAGATCGGTGGTGCTTTCCCCCGGCCCGGCGGCGGAAAAGACATAAGCGCACACCGCGCGCGCCGATTGCGCGGCGCACAGCAATGCGCGCTCACGCGCCTTGCCGACGACGATGTTGGAGGCGGACAGGTTGCAGCAGATCAACGCGCCAGCCAGCGCGCCCATCGTCGAAGGCGGGGTGGGGGCCCAAAAATCCTCGCAAATCTCGGCATGGAAGACGAAATGCTCGAGGTCGCTCGCCGCGAACAGCAGATCGGTGCCGAACGGCGCGGTCTGCCCTGCGACGGTGATGTGGCACGGCGCGGTGATCCCGGCACCCGAGGCAAACCAGCGCTTTTCATAATATTCGCGGTAATTGGGCAGGAACACCTTGGGCACCACGCCCAGAATGCGCCCGCGTGCGATCACCACCGCGCAATTGTACAGCCGCCCGTTGCGCGGCAGCGCTGCGCCGACCACCAGCACCGGGCGCAGCTTGGCGGTCGCCGCCACCACCGCCGCCAGCGCCGCCTCGGTCGCGTGATGCTGCGCGGTCTGCAAATGCAGATCGTCGATTGCGTAGGAAGTGAGGCTGAGCTCTGGGAAGACCAGCAAGTCCGCGCCCTGTTTGTGGCCGTCCTTGGCCAGTGCGATCGTCGCCTCGGCATTGGCGATCGTGTCGCCAACGCTCGCGGTCGGAGTACACGCCCCGACGCGGATCAGCCCGTGGGTGTGGATCGAGTGGAACGGGTGCACCTTCGCCATGCCTGCGACGTAGCGACGTTTGCGCGGCATTGCCACCATGCTAGGGCATGGCCCTGCAACGGAGGCGGGGATGCGGATCGGCCAGCTCAAAATCAAGGCGCAGATCTATTGCGGCGATGAGTTGGCGATGGGGCCGGGCAAGGCCGACCTTCTCGAAGCGATCGACCGTGAGGGATCGATCTCGGGGGGTGGCCGCGCGATGGGGATGAGCTATCGCCGTTCCTGGCTGCTGGTCGACAGCATGAATCGCTGCTGGACCGAGAAATTGGTCGAGACGGTGGCGGGCGGTGGACAGTCGCGCGGGGCCACCCTCACCAAAATGGGCCGCGCGGTGTTAACCGCCTATCGCACGCTCGAGGCGAATCTCGCAGCCAGCGCCGATACTGCGCCGATGGCCGACCTCGACGCGATGCTGCGCGCCGAGCCGCTGCCGCCGGTCAGGGAAGCGCCGTAACCAGCACCGGCGTCGCGGCTTCCTTGCTGCCCGAGATTTGCAGCACGTAGCGACCCGGACGAAGCTTGAAGTCGACGATCTTGCGGATGCCGCTGCACGCCGGCCCATGCTCGTGCGCGACCGAGGTGAGCGAGGTCCGCGCCCGCACCAAGTCGATCCACGCGCCCGTGCCGAGCGCGACGCGGTAGGTTCCTGCGCGCCGCACCGTAACACCGAGCAACCCGCCCATGCTGCCGGGTGCGGGTGGCTTGCCCGGCGCGAGCCGGTAACGAACGGTGTCGGTCGGGGCGAGCATCACCTCCACGCGCTTGCCGATCGTTACTTTGGTATGCGCCAGCGTGGGCGCGTCGGTGGCGGCGGCGAGGCTGAGGCCGGTCTGCCACGCGACGAGGCTGGCGGGCAGCGGCGCGGCCGGGGTCGGGCAGGGAACCGGCGCATCGGGCGCTGCGGCGATCAACAGGGGGAGGGCCAGCAGCAGGGTCATCGGTTGCATGATCGGATCACCTTCACTGGACTATATCCTACGCTATACGGCGGCGCACTGGCTTGGGCAATTGACGCCGCGCAAAGATCAACTGACGACGCGGCGATATTCTCCGATTTGCCAGACCAGCAAGGCGGGCACGGCAATGACGACGTCGCGCGCGCGCTTGAGCAGCGACAGCGCCAGCGCGGTCGCGGGTGGCAGGCCGACCAGCGGGCCGATCAGCACATAGGCCGCCTCCTGCACCCCGATGGCGCCGGGAATGGCGAAGGCGACGCTGCGCAGCGTGAAGATCAGCGCCTCGATCATCAGCACTGCCCATAACGGCACGTGGCTGCCCATGAACCACAAGGCGATCCAGGCACCGGCGGCACTCGCCAGCCAGGCGGCGAGGTTGAACAGGAACGCCGCGATGACGCGGCGCGGCTCGCGGTAAATCGCGTCGAGCTGCTCGCGCACCGCCGCCATCGCCGCGACCGAGCCCGGCAGCAAACGCGCGCCGAGCGTCCCGGCGAGCTTCAGCATCGGTCGCTGTGCGAACACGAAGAGCAGCATCAGCGTGACCATCGCGCCGACACCCCCCAGCGCCAGCGGAACGAGGCCCTGCTGGACGGCAGCATGCGTCAGCACCAGCAGCAACACCCCCACCCCGAACAGCGTGAAGATCAGTTGCGCGGCCATCTCGGTCGTCAAATCGGCGATCATCGAGGCGTAGATCACCGGCTGCGGCACGCCGAATGCGGCCAGCGTTCGTGCGCCCACGACCAGGCCACCGAGTTGCGAAAAGGGCAGAATATCGGTCGCGGCTTCGCGGGTGGTGCGTGCCCACACGAACAGCCACAAGCGGTCAGCGGATTCACTTGGCGCGACGGCGACCCATGCCATGCCGAGCAAGGCGAGCACGCCGCCCGACCATAGCACGAAGCTTGCCATGCCGATCCAGCCGATCGACGCCATCGCCTCGGCGACTTGCACAAGCCCGACCGTGCCGACTGCGCCTGCAGCGACGATAAGCCCGACGACGGTTGCAACGAGCAGCCCGATCCGGGCGGAGCGGTTCATGATTTCGCCACTGCGATCGGCGTTCGGCTAAGGAACCGCAGCGGATTTGGGCATGCGATGGCGCGAAGGCGCAAAGAGCGCGCGCTCATCGCAAGGCGATCGCCTTCGCTCACGTTGGATCTGGGGCGCTGCGCGCTTGCGGGTCCGACCATCTTCGCGCCTTCGCGCCTTCGCGTGAATCGATCAAGCCCCGATCCATCGCGAAGGCGCACGATCAGCGCGCGGCCAGCGCCTTCTTGCCCATCAGGCGCAATACCAGACGGATCGCGCCCGGAACGAATTTCGGACGGATTAGCCGCTGGTCATAGACGGACAGCCGCCGGTCGTTTTCGGACAGGCAAATCGCGGCGAGTTCGGGAAATTCGATTTCCACGCCCAGTTCCTTGGAGCCGTTGAGCGTAAAGTTGTTTTCCTGCGCCTTGGTGTTGTTCTCGCCCATGCCCTTGGCCATGTCGATCCGTTCCCAGATGAGGAACAGCCACACCGTCCACACCTTCAGCTCGAAATAGGGGCGTCGCCACCACGGCATATTGCGCCGCCACCACGCCACCCAATTGACGAAGAACAGGATGTGCCGTCCTTCCTCGCGCATCACGGGTTCGAACGTGTCGACCAGTTCGGGCGGGAAGAAACCCGAATCCTTGGCGATCTTGAACAGGCCAAAGCCGAAGAAACTGTCGATGCACTCGGAAAAACCGGTGCGCATGAACGCGAATTCTGGGTCGCGCGGGCGTTTATACTCTTCCTCGGGCTGGAGCTCGATGCCGTAAAAGGTGACCATGTCGGCCAGCACGATCTTGTGGCGGCTTTCCTCGAAAGCGTTCATGTCGATCGCGTCGCGCAGCAGCGGATCGCTGATCTGCTCGCCATAGGTTTTGACGTTCATGCCCGCGCGGCCTTCGGTCGCGACGGCGATGTCCCAGATCGGCAGCGACACGATCCGGTTGCGGGTCTCGTCGTCCAGCACCGGCCAGTCGATCAACGCAGGGCGATAGGGATCGTGCGTGTCGAGCATCGTGCGGCAGAACAGGATTTTGTGGGCGGTGCTGCCAAGCGGGACGGGCGTACCGGGCGCGGGGGATGCGGGGGCAAGCGATTTGGAGATGAAATTCATGGGGCCTTTCTCCCGCTAGAGATCGGCGAAGCGCGCCAATCTGATATCGTTACGCGTAACGATCGAACGGGCTTGCGGATCCAGCAACGCGGCCAATTCCGCTTCATATTGATAGCTTGGCGCGGCCAAGGGGTAGGTTCCGGTGGCCGGATGCAGATAGATCTCGTTCACGCCCTCTGGCAGGTTCTCCAATATGCCGCGCAACCGCGCCGCGTGCATCGCGCCCGACCAGGCGAGGCCAAAGGTGCGGTCGGGCACCTTCATCCCGGCAGCACGGCCCGAGCGCTGGATATGGCGCGCGAATGGCTTGGCGATGTCGAGCCCAGTCACTGGCTCGAAGGCTGCCAGCGATGCGCGCTCCTCGATCGGCGCGCGCAGCGCCTTCATCCCGTGGCGCAGCCCGACCTTCAGCAGCGTCGCCCCGATCACCGGGTGCAGATGCATGTGCTTGTGCGAATTGACATGGTCGAGCGGCAGTCCGGTGTCCTCGAACAGCGCGAACTGCGCCTCGATCTCGGCCTCCAACTGGCGGCGCACCGATGCCCTGGCCAGCAGCGCCAACGCGACCGGGAGCGATTCGATGCGGAACTGCCCGCGCTCGTCGACCAGATCCGGGATTTGCGACGGTGGAAGCGCGGGCGGGGTTTCGGCCAGCGCGACGTGCAGCCCGACGCCAAGCGTCGGCGTCGCGTGCGCGCGCTCCACCGCATCGGCGGCGGCATCGCCGGTCACCATCAGGCTGGTGACGGTCAGCACGCCCTCGCGGTGCGCTTGTTCGACCGCGCGATTGACCTCGACCGACACGCCGAAATCATCGGCGGTGATGATCGCGGTCTTCACCGCCGGGGAAACCCGTAAAATTCGGGGTCGGCCAACACCGCGTCCGCAACATTGCCGGGGCTGGCGACGGCGACTCGGCGCAGCAGCGCGATCATCGCGTCGCGGTCGCCGGCCCGCACGGCCGCATCCCAGGCTTCTTCGCGACCGGTCGCGGCGATCCGCTCATTCACGGTCATTCCGGCAAGCGTGGTCATGGCCGTGCCTTATGCAGCTTCCTTGCGGCGACGCAGGAAGTCGAAGAACTCGACGCCTTCGCGCAGGCGGCGCTTCATCATGTCCCAGTCGGTCAGCATCTCGCGGACGATTTCCCAGATCTTCGACGGGCGGAAATAGAAGCGCTTGTAGAACTCCTCCACCTTCTCGAAAATCACCGCCGAGGAGAGATGTGGATAGCTGAGTTGCGCGATCTGGTTGCCGCCATCGGTCAGCAGATCGTGCGAGCTGTCGAACCAGCCATTTTCGGTCGCCTGCTTGTACAGGAAGGTGCCCGGATACGGTGCCGCCAACGACACCTGGATCGTGTGCGGGTTGATTTCCTTGGCGTAGTTGATCGTCTCCTCGATCGTCTCCAGCGTCTCGCCGGGCAGGCCGAGGATGAAGGTGCCGTGGATGGTCAGGCCGAGCGCGTGCGCATCCTTGGTGAACTGCCGCGCGACATCGGTGCGCAGCCCCTTCTTGATGTTGTGCAAAATCTGCTGATTGCCACTTTCATAGCCGACGAGCAGCACGCGACAGCCGCCTTCCTTCATCGCCTTTAGCACCGGCTGCGGCACGTTCGCCTTGGCGTTGCAGCCCCAGGTGACGCGGAAACCCGGCGTGCCGAAGCCGAGCTTGCGCAGCTCACCCGACAGCTCGACGACGAAATCGTGCGCATCGGCGAGCGTATCGTCGTCGAAGAAGATCTCGTTCACCTCGGGCATTTCCGCGAGGATATATTTCACTTCCTCGATCACTTTGGGAACGCTGCGGTGGCGATAGCGGTGCCCGCTGATCGTTTGCGGCCAAAGGCAGAAGGTGCAGCGGCTCTTGCAGCCGCGCCCGGTGTAGAAGCTGACGTACGGGTGGCGCTGATAGCCGCCATAATATTTCGACGTGTCGAGATCGCGCTTGTAGATGGGCGAGACCATGGGGAGAACGTCCATGTCCTCGATCTGCGCGCGGTCCTTGTTGCGCACGATCGTGCCGTCGGGCGCGCGCCACGTGATGCCGTCGATTTCGGCAAAGGGGCGGCCCTCGGCCAGTTCGACGCAAGTGAAATCATATTCCTCGCGGCAGACGAGGTCGATCGCCTCGCACGCCTCCAGGCTGGCCTTGTCCTCGATCATCACCTTGGCACCGACAAAGGCGACGATGATCTTCGGGTTGCGCTCCTTGATCAGCCGCGCGGTGCGGATGTCCTGGTTGAAGCTCGGCGTCGAGGTGTGGAGAATGACCAGATCGCGGTCGTCGAACTCGTGCGCGATATCGTCCCACGACTGATCATGCGCGGGCGCGTCGATCAGCTTCGATCCCTCGATCATCGCCGCCGGCTGGGCGATCCACGTCGGATACCAGAAGGATTTGACCTCGCGCTTCATCTGGTAGCGCGCCCCGGCACCGCCGTCATACCCATCGAAAGAGGGTGCCTGGAGGAAAAGGGTCCGCATCATGCTCGTTGCTCCGTGGAGGCCGAAACAATGCGGCCGTCCGTCTTCATTTTAAGTGTTGCACCGCGCCAATCAACCGACCGCACGAAGAAGCTCGCGATATACACCGCAAAGGCAAGGACATCGTGCAGCAGCGCCATCCACAGCGGTGCGATCTGCCCCCCTACTGCCGCATCGACGTTGCGCACAACCACCAACCGCGCAATTACTGCTGCAAGTGCGAGCGAAAGCCCGAACTGTGGCGCATAAAGCGCAGCCAGCAAGGCAGTGGGGAAGGGCAAGCCGATCACGATGCCGACATAGGGACCGAAAGCGACGTCGCGCACCGTTGCTCCCCAGCGCAGTTCATGTCGCCACAGTTGCGTCAGGCTGGTTTCGTCGCAGGCGTGCGTGACCAGAATCGGCGGCACCGCCACACGCAGGCCCAGCGCCCGCACGCCCTCGCCGATGGCATAATCGTCGGCCAGCACGTCGGCGAAGCGTTCGAAGCCGCCGATCCGGTCGAGCGTCTCGCGCGTGAGCGCGATGGTCGATCCCATGCACGGCGCGGCCAGACGATTCGACACCCCGAAGGCGACCCCCAGCATGAATTGATACGTCACGCCGGCGGCGACCATGCGCGACCAGAAACCGGCATCGCCGCGCCCCGAATAAATGCAGGTCACCGCGCCCACCGCAGGATCGTCGAGCGTGGCGAGCAGTTGCGCGATATAGTCGGGCGCGACCGCGATGTCGCTGTCGCTCAGAATCACGATGGGATGGCGCGCGGCGCGGTCCATGTTGATGAGGTTGGACAGCTTGCCGCTGGCACCGTGCATCGTCGCGTCAATGACCAGATCGATATCGGCGTGCGGATAGGCGGCTTTCAGCGCCTCGACCACAGCGATCGCCGGATCGTCTGCGCGCTGCACACCGCACACCAATTGCAGCGGTCCGGCATGGTCCTGGGTCAGGAAGGTGGCGAGATTGTCCAGCAGGCGGGGTTCGGCCCCGTAGAGCGGCTTGAGCAGGGTGACGGCTTCGGTGCGGGCAGGGGCCGATCTGGCGGCGGCGAAAAAGCGCCGGAATACGAACGCTGCGGCCAGCGAATAGACGATGCCGAACATCGCCAGCACGATCGCCAGCCAGCCTAGCGCCGTACCGATATTCTGCAGAATGTGGGTCACGATGCCTCCCTCGTAACGCCGCGCGGGTGACCGGTATAGGCACACCGATATGAAAAAGCTGTCATGTTTGCGCCGGATCGGCCCTTTCTGCGTGTGCGGTGGCCCGTGGTATTTGCTCTTGCGCGCCTTCGCACTAAAGCCACCGCCACTGGAGGCTGCTTGACCGATCGACCCATCATACTTGTTACCGGCGTCTCCGGATTTGTCGGCTCGGCCGTCGCGCGGCGGCTGGCGGCGGACGGCGCGCACGTGCGCGGGTTGGCGCGGGCGAGCAGCGCGCGCACCAATCTCACCGATTTTCCGGGCGAACTGGTCGAGGGCGACGCGCGCGATGCCGCTGCGATGGCGCGGGCGATGGCGGGTGTGGCGCACCTCTATCACGTCGCTGCCGACTACCGGATCTGGGCCCCCGACCCCGAGGAGATTGTCCGCAACAACCTCGCCAGCACGCGCACGGTGATGGAAGCGGCGCTGGCCGCCGGGGTCGAACGAATCGTCTATACCAGCAGCGTGGCGACGCTGCGGCCCGACCACGGCAAACCGTCCGACGAAACGCGCCCGGCGACGCCCGAACAGGCCGTCGGTGCCTATAAGCGCAGCAAGGTGGTGGCAGAGCGACTGGTCGAGGCGATGGTCGCGCAGCAGGGGTTGCCTGCGGTGATCGTCAATCCCTCGACCCCGATCGGCCCGCGCGATGCGCGACCGACGCCGACCGGCCGAATTATCGTCGAGGCCGCCTCGGGCCGAATGCCCGCGTTCGTCGAGAGCGGGCTCAACCTCGTCCATGTCGATGACGTGGCCGAGGGCCATATCGCGGCGATGACGCGCGGGCGGATCGGCGAGCGTTATGTGCTGGGCGGGCAGGACGTCTCGCTGCGCCAGATGCTGGCGGACGTCGCGGCGATCGTCGGGCGCAAGGCACCGACGGTGCAAATCCCGAGAGCGCCGCTTTTTCCGCTGGCCTGGGTGAATGAACAGATCGCGCGGGTGACGGGCAAGGAGCCGTTCCTGACGCTGGACGCGCTGCGCATGGCCGCACACGACATGTATTATTCGAGTGCGAAGGCGGAGGCCGAACTCGGGTACCACGCGCGGCCCTATCGTGCGGCGCTGGAGGATGCGGTCGCATGGTTCCGGCAAGCGGGGATGCTCGCGTGATCGCGCTCGGGATTGCCACGTTATCCCTGCTGATCTGGATCGGGCTGGCGCTCGGTCGTGACGGCTTCTGGCTGACGCGGGAGCGGGATGATCGTGTTCCTCCCCTCCCGGACCTTCCTCCCCTCCCTGAAAGGGAGGGGCCGGGGGTGGGTCGGCCTAAGGCAGGCGTCGCGCTCTCCACGGGCCAACCCACCCCCAACCCCTCCCTTCCAGGGAGGGGAGTAGAAGAGAGGGCATGGCCCACCGTCGTCGCCGTCGTGCCCGCGCGTGACGAAGCCGAGGTGATCGCCGAGTCGATCGCCAGTCTCGCCGCGCAGGATTATCCCGGCGACTTCCGCATCATCCTCGTCGACGATTCGAGCAGCGACGGTACCGCAGAGATCGCCCGCACGGTCGGGTCGGAGCGGTTGCAGGTCGTCACCGGCGCGCCGCTCGCAGCGGGCTGGACGGGGAAATTGTGGGCCGTCTCGCAAGGCATCGCCGCTGCGGGCGACGCGCCCGACTATCTGCTGCTGACCGACGCCGACATCGCCCACGCGCCGGACAGCGTGCGCAGCCTGGTCACGCGCGCGGTGGCGGATGACCGCGTGCTGGTCTCGTTGATGGCGCGATTGCGCTGCGAGAGCCTGGCCGAGCGTGCGCTGATCCCGGCGTTCGTGTGGTTTTTCCAGATGCTCTACCCCTTCGCCACGGTGAACCGGCGCGGGCGCGGCCTCGGTGCCGCTGCGGGCGGGGTGATGCTGGTGCAGCGCCGCGCGCTGGCAGCGGCAGGCGGGATTGCGGCGGTGCGTTCCGCCTTGATCGACGATTGCGCGTTCGGGGCCTTGATGAAGCAGCAGGGGGCGGTGTGGCTCGGCCTGACCGATCGCGCCGTCAGCATCCGGCGTTACGACACTTGGGGCTCGGTCGCGGCGATGATCTCGCGTTCTGCCTACGCCCAGCTTCGCTATTCGCCGTGGCTGCTGGCGGGCACCACGCTCGGGCTCGCGCTGACCTATCTCGCGCCGCCGGTGCTGGCGATTTTCGCGCGGGGCGCGGCGCATTATGCAGCGCTGGCGGCCTGGGCTATCATGGCGCTGCTGTTCCAGCCGATGCTGCAATTTTACCGTCGTTCGCCACTTTGGGGACCTGCCTTGCCGTTGATCGCAACCTTTTATGCAGGCTGCACGCTGCTGTCGGCGTGGCAGCACGGGCGCGGACGCGGGGGCTTGTGGAAGGGCCGCGTTCAGGCGGATCTGTCGGCATGAGCACCGCGACCACCGCCACCGCGCTTGCCTCGGGCAAGGGGCATAAGGACGAGAATTTTCCCGTCGCCTCGGTGCTGTTGAAGCGCGAGCATCGCGCGCCAGTGATGGCCTTCTACCATTTCGCGCGCGCGGCCGACGATGTGGCCGACAATGCCGCCGCCTCCGCCGACGAGAAGCTGACACTCCTCGCCGCGATGCGCGCGACGATTCTCGGCACCGAGGATAGCGATGCGCATTCGGTCGCATTGCGCGCAACGATGGAATCGCATGGGCTGAGCCCGCAGCACGCGCTCGACCTGCTGGTGGCGTTCGAGCGCGATTGCACGGTCGATCGCTATGCCAATTGGGCGGCGTTGCTCGACTACTGCCGCTACTCGGCGATGCCGGTCGGCCGCTATGTGCTGGACGTGCATGGCGAGGACCACGCGACCTGGGCGGCGTCGGATGCGTTGTGCGCCGCGCTGCAAGTCATCAACCACACGCAGGATTGCGGCAAGGATTACCGCGCGATCGGACGGGTGTATCTTCCTGCGGACGTGATGGCAGCCCATGGCGCAACGGTGGAGGATTTGGGTGCGACGACCGCGACCCCGGCATTGCGCGCGGTGATCCGCGATCTGGCCGCGCGATCTGGGGTATTGCTCGCGCAGTCGGCAGGCTTTGCCGCCGCGATTCGCGATCGTCGGTTGGGAATAGAGGTGGCGATCATCCACCGCCTCGCCGCCAGCCTGACCGCGCGTTTGAAAGTCCGCGATCCGCTGTCCGAACGGGTCCACCACCGCGCGCCCGAGGCGCTTGGGCTCGCAACGTTGGCGGCGGCACGGCAAGTGGTTAAGGGACGCTCATGAATCCCAAGGCGACACCCGCCCAACTTCAGGCGCAAGTCTCGCGCAGTTCGTTCTATGCCGGGATGCGCGTGCTGCCGAAGGCGCAGCGCGAGGCGATGTACGCCGTCTATGCCTTTTGCCGCGCGGTCGACGACATTGCCGATGACGAGATTGGCGATCGCCCGGTGCGTGCGGCGGCGCTGGAGGCGTGGCGCGCCGATATCGAATCGCTCTATGCCGGTGGCGATGCGGGGCAAGCGGCGCTGGTGGCGGAGGCGGTGCGCCGCTTCGCGCTCGACAAGGCCGATTTCCTGGCGGTGATCGACGGCATGGCGATGGATGTCGCCGAGGATGTCCGCTTCCCGCCCATGGCCGAGCTCGATCTCTATTGCGACCGCGTCGCTTCGGCGGTGGGGCGGTTGTCGGTCAAGATCTTCGGCATGGAGGAGGAGACCGGCATCGCGCTGGCGCACCATCTAGGCTTGGCGCTGCAATTCACCAACATCCTGCGCGACGTCGATGAAGATGCCGCGATCGGACGCGTCTATCTGCCGCTGGAGCCGTTGCAGGCGGCGGGTATCCCGTTGGGCGACCCTTTTTCCGTCGTCGGCGATGTGCGCGTGGATGCCGCGGCGCGCGTGCTGGCAGCGCGCGCGCATGAGCATTTTAAGGCCGCCGAGGCGATTTTGGCTAAGCGGCCGCGTGGGCATTTGTTGGCACCCCGCTTGATGGCTGCGGTGTACGCGCCCATCCTGGTGCGGATGGAGGCGATGGGCTGGGCACCACCGCGCGAGCGGATCAAGGTCAACAAGGCCGCATTGCTGTTCACCGTGTTGCGGCTCAGCCTGTTCCGTTGAAGCGCGAGGGTTCTATCGGTCGGGTCCGGATCGTCGGGGCCGGGATGGCGGGGCTTGCTGCCGCCGTCGATCTCGCGCGCGCCGGGCACCGCGCGGAGCTGGTCGATGGCGCGGCGCAAGCCGGCGGGCGTTGCCGCAGCTATCACGATCCGCAGCTTGGGCGAACGATCGACAATGGCAACCATCTGGTGCTGTCGGGCAATCGCGCGGTGGCCGACTATCTCGCGACGATCGGCGCGAGTGATCGGCTGAGCGGGCCGCTCCACGCCGATTTCCCCTTCGTCGACCGGCGCAGCGGTGCGCGCTGGGCGGTGCGCTTCAATGATGGGCCGCTGCCCTGGTGGATCTTCCGCGATGGCCGCCGGGTGCCCGGTACGCGCGCGGGCGATTATCTGCGGCTGGCGGGGCTGTTGACTGGCGCGCCGGGGCAGACGGTGGGCGACCGGATCGATCCGCGTGGTGCGGTGTGGGACAAATTGATCGAGCCCGTGCTGCTCGCCGTGCTCAACACCGCGGTCGCCAGCGGATCGGCGCGCCTCGCCGCCGCCGTGATCCGCGAGACGCTCGGCAAAGGCGGGCGCGCGATGCGGCCGCGCATCGCCGAGCCGACGCTGGCGGCGGCGTTCGTCGATCCGGCGGTGTCGTGGCTGGAGCGGCAGGGCACCACCCTGACGCTCGGGCGGCGGCTGCGGGCCTTGCGCTTTGCCGAGGATCGCGTCGTCGCACTCGATTTCGGGAGCGGCGAAGAGGCGGTCGCAGCGGACGAGAGCATTATCCTGGCGGTGCCGCCGTGGGTTGCTGCGGCGCTGGTGCCCGACCTCACCGTGCCCGATGATTTCCGCGCGATCGTCAACGCGCACTTTGCCTACACCCCGCCGGCGGGCGTCGCGCCGATGATCGGCGTCATTGGCGGCACGGCGGAATGGATCTTCTCGTTTGAGGATCGCATCTCGGTAACGGTCAGTGCGGCGGACCATCTGGTCGATACCGACCGCGCAGACCTCGCCGCGACCTTCTGGGCGGATATCGCCGCGATTCACGGTCTTCCGCCGACGCTGCCACCATGGCAGATCGTCAAGGAAAAGCGCGCCACTTTCGCCGCGACGCCCGAACAGGACGCCAAGCGTCCGCCCGCCGCCACGCGCTGGCGCAACCTGTTTCTGGCGGGAGACTGGACGCAAACCGGGCTGCCCGCGACGATCGAAGGGGCACTGCGATCGGGCGAGACTGCTGCCCGCTTGGCGCGGGGTGCCCGACTCGGCTAAGGCGCGGGCATGAGCATCGATACGATAGACCGCAGCGCCCTCCTGGACGAAGCCGACGCTACCGCGAGCAAGGCGGCGGCGGCGCTGGGCGGGTTGCAGAATGCGGACGGGCATTGGGTGTTCGAGCTGGAGGCCGATGCCACCATTCCGGCCGAATATGTGCTGCTCCGCCACTATCTGGGCGAACCGCGCGATGCGGAGATCGAGCGCAAGATCGGCGTGTACCTGCGCCGCATACAGTCGCCGACGCATCATGGCTGGGGCCTGTTCCATGGCGGTGCCTTCGATGTGAGCGCCAGCGTAAAGGCCTATTTCGCGCTCAAGATGATCGGCGATTCGATCGATGCGCCACACATGGTGCAAGCGCGCACGGCGATCCACAAAGCGGGCGGGGCGGCGGCTGCCAACGTCTTCACGCGCATCCAGTTGGCGCTGTTCGGCGCGGGGCCGTGGAGCGCGGTGCCGACGCTGCCGGTCGAGCTGATCCTGCTGCCGCGCTGGTTCCCGGTGCATCTCTCCAAAATGTCCTATTGGGCGCGCACGGTGATCGTGCCGCTGCTGGTGCTGGCAGCCAAAAAGCCGGTGGCGCGCAATCCCTCGGGCGTGCTGGTCGACGAACTTTACACGACCAAGCGCGCCAAGCTGGTCAGCAAGGCGGCGGGGACCAAGCAGGCGTGGACGACCTTCTTCAATGGCCTCGACGTCGTGCTGAAGGGCGTCGAGCCGCTCTGGCCCAAGGGCACGCGCCAGCGCGCGATCGACGCCTGCGTCACCTTCGTGACCGAGCGGTTGAATGGCGTGGACGGGCTGGGCGCGATCTATCCGGCGATGGCCAACAGCGTGATGATGTTCGATTGCCTGGGCTATCCGGAGGATCATCCTGCGCGGGCGCTGGCGCGCGAATCGGTCGAGAAGTTGCTCGTGGTCAAGGACGACGAGGCTTATTGCCAGCCGTGCGTCTCGCCCGTCTGGGATACCGCGCTCGCCTCGCACGCGATGCTGGAAGTGGGCGGCGAGGAGGCCGAGGCGCGCGCGGCGGCGGGGCTGGCGTGGCTGAAGCCGCTGCAAGTGCTCGACGTGAAGGGCGACTGGGCCGACGAAAAGCCCGATGTCCGCCCCGGCGGTTGGGCCTTCCAATATAATAACGCGCATTACCCCGATCTCGACGATACCGCCGTGGTGGTGATGGCGATGGACCGCGCCAAGGACCGCGCGCCTGCCGTCTATGACGAATCGATCGCGCGCGGGGTCGAATGGACCGTCGGGCTGCAAAGCAAGGATGGCGGCTGGGGCGCGTTCGATGCCGACAACAGCTATCATTATCTCAACAACATCCCCTTTGCCGATCATGGCGCGTTGCTCGACCCACCCACCAGCGACGTCACCGCGCGCGTGGTGTCGATGCTGGCGCAATTGGGCGAGACCGATACGCCCCGGATGAAGGCGGCGCTGGCCTTCCTGGAGAAGGAACAGATGCCCGATGGCAGCTGGTTCGGGCGCTGGGGGGTGAATTACATTTACGGCACCTGGTCGGTACTGTGCGCTCTGAACGCCGTCGGGCTCGATGCGAAGCAT
This sequence comes from Sphingomonas sp. PSPC2-2, assembly GCF_049897725.1. Taxonomy (NCBI): domain Bacteria; kingdom Pseudomonadati; phylum Pseudomonadota; class Alphaproteobacteria; order Sphingomonadales; family Sphingomonadaceae; genus Sphingomonas; species Sphingomonas sp. PSPC2-2. Next base: position 238,367 of record NZ_JAFCWU010000002.1, read on the forward strand.
CCGATGGTGCGCAAGGGCGCCGACTGGCTGATCCACATCCAGAATCTCGACGGCGGCTGGGGTGAGGATTGCGAGAGCTATGCGCTCGATTACAAGGGCTATACCCCGGCACCCTCGACCGCCTCGCAAACCGGCTGGGCGCTGCTTGCGCTGATGGCAGCAGGCAAGGTCGATCATCCCGCGGTCGAACGCGGCATCCGCCATCTGATCGCGACCCAGGCCGCCGATGGGCTGTGGGGGCAGGAGAAATATACCGGCGGCGGTTTTCCGCGCGTCTTCTACCTGCGCTATCACGGTTATCCGGCCTATTTCCCGCTCTGGGCGGTGGCGCGCTATCGCAATCTGAAGCGCTCGAACGATCCGCGTCCGGCGTTCGGAATGTGACGATCCTCGTCGCCTGCGGGCTGACGCGCGAGGCGGCGATCATCGCGCGGCCGGGCTTGGTCGTGGTGGCGGGCGGCGGCGATGCGGCGCGGCTGGAGCGGGAACTGGAAGCCGCGGCGGGCGGCGTTTCCGCGGTGCTGTCGTGCGGTGTCGCGGGCGCGCTAGATCCAGCCTTGCGGGCAGGGGATGTGGTGGTCGGCGATCTCCATATCTCCCACCGCCCCGGCGAAGGCCGGGGCCCAGTTGCAGCGTCAGAGCGTATCGAGCGCTGTCCGTCGCCACAGCCACCTTCGCGACTAGGCCCCGGCCTTCGCCGGGGTGGTGGATTGGTCGAGTGGCTGGCAGCAGCGCTCCCCAATGCTCACCCCGGCACCGTGGTCGGCGCGGACCAGATCATCGCCTCCGCAACCGAAAAAGCCGCGCTCCATGCACACACTGGCGCGATCGCGGTCGACATGGAATCGCACATCGCCGCCCGCGTCGCCGCGCGCCACAACCTCCCGTTCGCGATTCTGCGCACGATCTCGGACAGCGCCGATCACGCGCTGCCCCCCGCCGCTCTGGTCGGCATGAAACCCGATGGCGGCGTCGCGCTCGGCGCGATCCTTGCCTCGCTCGCGCGCAACCCGGCGCAACTCCCCGCGCTGATCCGCACCGGGCGGGAGGCGGGGGCAGCGTTCAGTGCGCTACGCCGCGCGCTGGGTGCGCTTGAAGCCCTCGGGATCGGCGGCCTTGATCTTCGCGAGTTCACGCTCGACGTGTAGCGAGTGGACGTCGCTCGCCTTGCGGGCGTTGGACAGGTCGATATCGGGGGCCATCGGACCTTCGGTGCGCACGCCGTTGCGGCCGATCGCGAACATCTTCAGCGGATGGCGGATCGAGTCGCTCGCCGCCGTGCCCTCGAACCCGCAATGCACCATGCAGTTCGAGCACTTTTCATATTTGCCGACGCCATATTGATCCCAGTCGGTGCCTTCCATCAGCTCGGCAAAGGTGTCGACATAGCCTTCGCCGACCAGATAGCATGGCTTCTGCCAGCCGAAGACGGTGCGCAGCGGCATCGACCACGGCGTGCATTCATAGGTCTGGTTGCCTGCGAGGAAATCGAGGAACAAGGGCGAGTTGGTGAAGGTCCACGCCTTGCCGCCATCACCTTTCCGGAACACATCACGGAAGAAGTTCTTGGTGCGCTCGCGCGTCAGGAAATGCTCCTGATCGGCGGCGCGCTCGTACGAATAGCCGGGCGAGATGGTGATCTCGACGCCACGCTTCTGCATCTCGTCGAAGAACGCAGCCAGGCGGGTCGGGTCCGCCCCGTCGAACACGGTGCAATTGACCTGGACGCGGAAGCCCTTGGCTTTGGCCATTTCGATCGCTTCGATCGCGACTTCATAGGTGCCGGCCTGGTCGACCGCATGGTCGTGCATGCCCTTGTCGCCATCGAGATGGATCGACCAGGTGAAGTATGGCGACGGCTTATAGTCGTCGATCTTCTTCTTCATCAGCAGCGCGTTGGTGCACAGGATGACGAACTTCTTCTTGGCGATATAGCCCTGGACGATCTTGGGCATGTCGCGGTGGAGCAACGGCTCGCCGCCCGCGATCGAGACGGCGGGCGCGCCGCATTCGTCGATCGCGTCCATGCACTGGTCATAGGACAGGCGCTGGTTGAGGATCGCATCGGGATAATCGATCTTGCCGCAGCCCGGGCACGCCAGATTGCAGCGCAGCAGCGGCTCGAGCATCAGCACGAGCGGATATTTACCGCCCTTGATGTGGTTTTTCAGGGTGTAGGCGCCAATGCGCGCAAGCGGGGCTAAGGGAAGGCTCATGGGGGTTCCTATGCGCTCAAAACGCGCTGTTGGGAAGTTGCAGGCGGGTCGCGCAACTCACGCGGCAGACCGAATTCGAGCGATTCCTCGACGCCTGCCAGCTGTGTCACCTCGACCGGACCAAGTTTGCGCAGCGCCGCGATCACGCTGTCGACCAGCTCGTCCGGCGCGGATGCGCCTGCAGTGAGGCCAACGCGCTCGACGCCCGCGAACCACGCCGGATCGATCGCGCTGCCATCGGCGACGAGATAGCTCGGCAAGCCCTCATCCTGCCCGAGATCGCGCAGACGGCTGGAGTTGGAGCTGTTTTCGGAGCCTACCACCAGCAGCAGATCGGCCACCTTGCACAGATCGCGCACCGCGCTCTGGCGGTTCTGCGTTGCGTAGCAGATTTCGGAAACGTCGGGCCCGATCAGGTTGGTAAAGCGCTTCGCCAGCGCGGCGATCACATTCTTGGTGTCGTCCACGCTCAGCGTCGTCTGGGTGATATAGGCGATCTCGGCATCCTCGGGGATGTCGAGCGCAGCGACATCGGCCTCGGTCGAAACGAGATGGACGGGCGCATCGACTTGCCCGCGCGTGCCGATCACTTCGGCATGGCCTTCATGCCCGATCATCACCAGCGTCCGCCCGGCCTTGGCATAACGCCGACCCTGCAAATGCACCTTGGTCACCAGCGGACACGTCGCGTCGAACACCGGCAGCTTGCGCGCCTTGGCCTCTTCCTCGACGGTACGGGCGACGCCGTGCGCGCTGAACACCGTCATCGCGCCCTCGGGCACGTCTGACAGTTCTTCAACGAACACCGCGCCTTTTGCGCGCAGCGTGTCCACGACGTGGCGGTTATGGACGATTTCGTGGCGGACGTAGACCGGCGCGCCGTAGCGGTCGATCGCGCGCTCGACGATCTCGATCGCGCGTACGACGCCTGCGCAGAAACCGCGCGGGTTGGCCAAAATTACTTGCAAAAACTGTCCTTCCGTCCGCTCAAATGCCGAAAACCGGGCGCGGGGCCGGAGGGCACGCACACGGATCCGTCATGTATGCCTCCCGGCCGCTTATTCTAGCCGCGTCGCAGCATAAAGAAAGCAGGAAAACCTATATCTTCGGGTGGGTGGTTTCCCGGCCGGGCACCCGATAGCGCCTAAAGCGTTCATCGGCGCTACAGCGGTTTGTGCTAGGGCCGTTGCGGTGATAACGGCCAGACCAACTACCTGGGTCATCGCCAAATGTCCCAATAGGAGCTTTCGATGATTTTCTCCCTGCGATACGTCGTGCCGATGGTGGCATTGTGCAGCGCGGTTCCGCTTGCCGCGCAAGCCACCGATCCGGCGCGGGCCCCCGTCCAGACCCTGAACGATGGATTGCTGACGATCATGAAGGGCGGCAGCGCGCTCGGCACGCAAGGCCGAATCGCGCGGATCGGCCCGGTCGTCGACCAGACCTTCGACATCGGCCTGATCACGCGGCTGTCGGTGGGGCCCGATTGGGTAAAGGTGGCCCCGGGCGACCAGGCCACGCTGGTTTCGGCGATGCGCCGCATGACGGTTGCCCAATATGCCTCGAACTTCAGCACCTATGGCGGTGAGAGTTTCAGCATCGACCCCCGCGTCGAGACGCGGGGCACAGACAAGCTGGTACGGACGACGCTTTCCGCGCCGAAGGGGGACGCGGTCCCGATCGGCTATCGCTTGCGACAGAGCGGCGGCAAGTGGAAGATCGTGGATGTCTATTACAAGAATGCGATCAGCCAGTTGGCGACGCGGCGCGCCGATTTCGCGAGTGTTTTCGCCAAAGGCGGTGCCAAGGCCCTGATCGCGCATCTCGACGACTTGGCCGCCAAAGGCGGGCGCTAAGCCGGGTGACGATTCGATCGACGACCAGCGCGCTGGCGGTGGCGATCGCGCTGCTGGCCGCGCCCGTCACGGCTGCACCGCAGTCGGCACCCGCGCCGGTGGCGGCGGTGGGGCAGGCGACGCCGCCCGTCGTGGCGCTTGCCCCCGTCACCGCCGGGCAGGCGTCCGTGCGTCATCATCACCATGCCAAGGGCGATTCGCTCGAAGGCTTCAATCGTGTGATGTTCTCGATCCATCAGTTTCTGGACCGGATCTTCCTGCGTCCGGTCTCGATGGCGTATAAAAAGATTGTGCCCAAGGTGGTGCGCACCGGCATCCGCCATGTCTTTTCCAACGTCGGCGAGCCGCTCGTTTTCGCCAACGACCTGCTGCAGTTGAAGCCCAAACGCGCGATCAGGACGCTGGCCCGTTTCGGGGTCAATTCCACCATCGGGATTGGCGGGTTGCTGGACGTCGCCAAGACGTCCGATTTCAACCTGCCGCATCATGACAACAGCTTCGGCAACACGCTGGGTCGATATGGGGTGGGGCCGGGGCCCTATATCTTCCTGCCGCTGGTCGGCCCCAATACGCTGCGCGACTTCGGGGCCGGGGTCGGCGAGGGATCCGTGCTGCCCCTCACCGTCGGCACGCCGTTCGATCGTGCCGAATATCAGGCGGCCCAAGCCGGGCTCACCGGGATAGATTTGCGCGCAGAATCCGATGCGGAGTTGAAGGCGCTGTTGGGCGCGGCGGTGGACCCCTATGCGACCTTGCGGTCGGCCTTTTTGCAGGACCGCGCGGCGACCATCGCGGAACTGCGCCACGGCACCAAGCAAACGAGCAGCCCGCTCGACGATCCCTTGAACGATCCCGGCGCGACGGAGGCGGTGCCCGCTGCATCCGCATCCGCTGGGCCGGCCAAGCCTGCTACCGACGACCTCCCAGCCGACCCGGCTCCGCCCGCCGACGAAAAGTCGGCGGCACCCAGCGCTCCCGCACAGCCAAGCCCCGCGCCCTAACCCTTTTTCGGGCGCGGCGGCCCGAGCAGGGCCGGTTCGAAGATTAACGCGCACACCAGGGTCCAGGCGAGCGAGATCATCAGGATCTTGCCCATGCTTGCCGTGCCCGGATGGTGCGACAGCCACAGGCTGCCGAACGCGCTGCCCGTTGCCAGCGCGCTGAACAGCACTGCGCGGGCGAGGCTGGATTGCAGCAAATCGGTCGCGCCACCGCGCCACGCCATCACGAAATAGATGTGGAAGGCGACGCCGACCCCGAACAGCAAGGGGAAGGCGATGATGTTGGCGAAGTTGATCGGCTGCCCGATCAGCACGCAACTGCCGAGCGTCAGGAAGCCCGAGAGGACGACGGGGGCGAGCGTAAACGCCACCTCCTTAACGTCGCGCAGCACCAGGAAGAGCAGACCGCTGACCAGGGCGAGCGCGAGCACACCCGCCTCGACGAATGCCCAGGCGACTGTTCCCGCCGCTTCCTGCGTTGCCACGGGCAATCCGCTGGCATCGGGCGCGACGGCGCGCACCGCCTTGGTGAAGCGGCGCAACACCGCGTTGTTGTTGCTGTCGCCCTTCGGGAAGACCTGCACCAATGCGCGGCCATCCTTGGCGATCCAGTTTCCGGCAATCTCCGGCGGCAGCGTGGCGCGCGTCACCGCTTCGGCCTGCAACGTCGCGCGAATCTGGCCCAGCATCGAGTCGAGCGGGGTGACCAGCAACGCCGTCGCGCGGGCGCGGTCTTGCGGCGTGCCGCTTGCGAGGCGCGAGAAGGCGGTGGCAAGGCGGCGCGCGCTATCGGCGGCGGGGCCAGGGTGGCTGGTCGCGGTCGCGCGCAATTCGGCGGCGGTACGCGCCAGCGCGGCGGCGGAGTCGGCATCGCTGGGCGGCGGGGTCACGTCGAACGGATTGATCGTCGCATCGAGCAGCAGCGAGGCATCCTGCACCAAAGCGAGCTTCACCTCCTGGTCGGCGGGAACGAAGCTGTCGACCGATACCGCTTCTGCCACTTCGGGAAGGGCCCCCAGCTTCTCCGTCAACGCCTTGGCGGCATCAGCATTGGGCGCGAGCAGGTTGATCGTATTAGGCGTGCGCAACGGGTCGCGCATCAGATCGCTCAGCGCGCGCATCGCCGGGCCGTCCTTGGCGCGCAAGTGCAGCGGGTTGAAGTCGAACTGGACGAAGGGGAGCAAGGCGATGCTGCCCGCCATCGACAGGCCGAACGCCCACAGCACCGTCTTGCGGTGGCTATGCAGCCAGCGATCGACCGGGGCGGCCTCGGCAAAGCCGACCTCGCGGCGTGGCACCCCCGGCTTGAGCAGCATCAGCATCGCCGGCAGCAGCGTGACGCTGGCGACCAGCGCGACGACCATCCCGAGCCCGGCAATGATGCCGAGTTCGGCAATGCCGATATAATCGGTTGGCAGGAACGCGCCGAAGCCGAGGAACACCGCCCCCGCCGCCAGCGCCAGCGGTGCGCTGAGTGCCACCGCCGCGCGTTGCAGCGCGGAACCCGTATCGGCTCCGTCGAGGCGTTCGGCATTGAAGCGCACCGCGATCTGGATGCCGAAATCGACGCCAAGCCCGACGAACAGCGGAATGAAGGCGACGGAGATGAGGTTGAGTGCCCCGACCGCGAGCAGGCCAAGCGCGGTCGTCACCACCAGCCCGGCGACGATCGTTACCACGATTCCTGCGACGATCTTCACCGACCGGGTGGCGAACCACAAAGTCACCAGCATCGCGGCGGCCATCACCAGCCCGACAAAGCCGATATTCTCCTCGAGCGTGGCGAATTCCTCGTCGGCCAGCGGCACTTCGCCGGTGGTGCGCACGGTCACCCCATGCGCCTGGTCGAGACCGAGCTTCGCCGCCTGCGCCTGGATCGCGGCAACGGCGTCCTCGCCGGGCTGGAGCGCGCCATAATCGAGCTTGGGCTGCGCGAGGATCAGCCGGCGCAGCGGCGGCGCGGCCCCCGCGCCGGGCTCGGCAAAGAGCTGCTGCCACGAGAAATAAGCGGGTTTGCCTACCGCCGAAGTTTCCAGCGCAGCCGCCATCGTCCGCATCGGGCGGTCGATCCGCGATAGCGGCACATCGCCGTTGGTGACGCCGGTCAGCATCGTCGAGAACGCGCCGGCAATGCCGCGCAACGACGGATCGCCAGCGAGCGGACCGAGCAAGGGCTGCGCGTCGATCAAGGCCTTGGTGGACGCTTTTACCGACGCGGTCGAGCCGAACAGCAGCCCCTCGCGATCGAAGAACGCGCCGCCATCGGGGCGCTGCACCGTGCGGAAATGGCGGGTGTCTTCGGCGAGCGCGGCGGACAATTTCGCGGTGGCGGCTTCGGCCAGTTCGGGCGTTTTGCCATCGACGATTACCAGCAGCACGTCGGACAGTTGCGGAAAGGCGGTCTCGACCGCTTTCTCATTCTGCCGCCACGCGATCTTGGGGGAGATCAGCGCCGCGGTGTCGGTCGTCATCGCGAAATGGCTGGCGGCATAGAGCGCCGCGCCTGCGACCAGCGCGAGGCACACCGCAAGCACCGCGAACGGCCGCTTAACGCCAAGCGCGACGAGTTGCTGGATGCGGTGCGCAATCACTGCTTGGGCGCGTCCGGGCCTGTGAAATAGCGCAATTTCAGGCGGATCGTCTGTTCCTGCCCGTCATAGTCGAACACCGCTTCCTCCCATTTCGGTGGGGCCAGGCGGATCTTGGCATCGTTGGAAAAGCCGACGCCTTCCTTGGGAATGCCGAACAGCGCGCGGTCGATCTTGCCATTGCCATTCTGGTCGTAAAACACCTGCGCGGCATAGCGGCCGGGCTTCAGGCCGGTCAGCGTCACCGTCGTCTGCCCGATCCGAGCGGGGGCATCGGCCGAGGTCGGGCAATCCTTCAGAAACTGCGCCTGGGTGCACAGATCAACATGCACGCGCCCGGTGCGGGCGCGGACATTGTCGACCGCGACATGCAGCACGCCGCTGGGCGCGCTGGCACCGAGCGCGAGCATGGCGAGCGGAAACAGCGCAAGCCGCGACCAAAGCTGATGCAGGGCGGAGAGGAAGCGATTCATGGCGGGGCCCTTAGACCAGATCAGGGCCGGATTGGAACCACCGGCCAACGCCGCTTGCTAAGCCGATTCACGGTGAACGCGCGCTGAAGCGCCTTAGCCGAAGATATCGGTCAGCGCTTCCGCCGCCGGGCCGTCTTTCCAGTTGCGCAGTTCGACATAGAGCGAGGTCTGGATCGTCGAGATGATCGTGATCACCAGCGTGGACGATACTGCGCTGACGGCAATAAGCCCGATCGACAGGCCCTGGCCCTGCGCGGCATTGGCCAAGTTCTGGAAGCCGATCAGCGCGAGGAAGAGCACGCCGACCACCGCCGAAATGATCCAGTAGATCACCAGCACGACCAGCTCGAGCGCGAAGATGTTCCAGCGCGCACCCTTGGTCAGTGCCGCGCTGCGTCCGAATGCGCCGAAAATGCCCGAATTTTCTTCGACCAAGGCGGGGGTGGCGACCGACAGTATCACGTAAAGGATGACGCCCGGCACAATCAGCAAGGCCAACCCGAAGATCACGATCAGCCCGAGCAAGATCGCCAACCCAAAGAGCGGCAGGATTTTGCGCAATCCGGCAAGCGCGGATTCGGCGAAGCTGACGGGCTGCCCGTCGCTATAGGCGACCGTCGCCCGGACCAGCGCGCCTTGCGCCAGAAAGTTGAAAGCCAGTGTCAACAGCGCCACGCCCGCCGTCAGCAGGAGCGTGGTGGAGTCGAACGGCAGCGTCTGTGTCGCCCGTGGGCTTTGCAGGAGAGCCTTGAGGATAACGCTCGGCAACGCTCCGAACAGGAACGAAATGCCGAACATTGTCAGCGGATTGGCACCGATTGTTGCGAAAGCGCGGTTGAAAACCCGGCCAATCGACATGCGACGGTCCGATGCTGCTGCGATAGTCGCCATGTCTGCGTATCCCCCGACCCTAGACCGTTGTCAGGGTGGCGGATGCGATCCGCTTCGTCCAGCGCAATTTGCCGATTGCGCGAAGGAAGAGTTGGTTTAGTTTGAGCGGGGTAGCGACCCATGCTGCCGGGGGAATGACAGTGAGCGGGGGTACATCGCAGCAGGTGGCGACCGCTACCGACCGTTTCGCTGCGGCCCATGCGGCGCTCAAAGCCGATTCGACGATTCAGTTCACGCTGCTCCCCGCGCCGCCGCCGCCCGCGCCGCCCTTGTGGCTGATTCAGTTTGGCAAATGGCTGCAGCAGGTGCTTGCCCCGATTGGACGTTTTTTCGCGTGGCTGGACGGGCTCTTTCCCAACTGGCCTTATGCCAAGATCTTCTTATGGGCGGTGTTGGCAGTGGCCGTCGCGGCGGTGTTGTGGGCGGCCTATCAGCGCATCCGCTACGGCGAATGGCGCTTGCCGCGCTTTCGCCGCGCCCGTCCGTCGGCGATCATGCCCGAAGGTGAAGCCGGGTGGGAGCCGGAGGCGGCACCGGTGCGTGAATGGCTGCGCGAGGCCGATGCGCTGGCGGCGGCGGGGCGCTATGCCGAGGCGGTGCACCATTTGCTGTTCCGCTCGATCGACGACATCGCCCGGCGTCGCCCGCAATTGGTGCGCCCGGCGCTGACCAGTCGCGAACTCAGCGCGTCCGACGCGATTCCGCCATCGGCGCGCGGCCTGTTTGCGGGGATTGCGCGCCTGGTCGAGCGTAGTCTGTTCGGCGGCCGTCCCGTCGCCGCCGACGACTGGCAGAGCGCGCGCGCGGCTTATGCGGACTTCGCGCTGCCACGGACGTGGCGCGGATGAGCGATATCGCGATCGGCACTGCTGGGTCGAGCTCGGGCGGGTTCTCCGTGCGCACGGTTGGCATCGTCGTGGCGGCGGGGATCGCCTTGTTCCTCGGGATGCTCGTGCTCGGGGCCTATGCGCCCGATTTGCGCTCGGGCCGCAATGGCGGGGCGCACGCGCTGTCGAATGCGGCGACCGGCTTTAGCGGGATTGTGCAACTGGCACAGGCGACCGGGCGCGATGCGCAGATCGTCCGGGATGTGCGCGCGCTCGATACCGAGGATCTGGTGGTGCTGACGCCCGAGACCGGACGCACCGATATGAACAAGGTGATCGAACAGCGCGCGCTCAAGCCAACGCTGGTGATCCTGCCCAAATGGCGCACCGTCGCGGATCCCGAGCATTCGGGGTGGGTCCGCTATCGCGGACTGCAGCCGACGTTCGAGCCCGAGGGTGTGCTCGCCCCCAAGAATGACCTGAAGATCGCGCGCCATCCGAGCGGTGGGCGGCCCCTGATCGGGCTGTCCTGGATGCCCGCCGACGTGCACTTTGCCGCGCCACGCCCGTTACAAACGATGGCGGGGGCCGATCTCAAGCCGTTGATTACCGACGATCAGGGCGGGATCGTGCTCGGCCAGATTGGCGAGCATCCGTTCTATGTGCTGGCCGACCCCGATTTGCTGTCGAACATTGCGATGCGGGACCCGAAACAGGCGCGGTCGGCGTTGGCGTTGCTCGATTTTCTCAATGCGACGGGCGCAAAATCGGTGCTGTTCGACGTGACGCTGAACGGCTTTGGCCGGTCGCGGACGCCGCTCAAGCTGGCGTTCGAGCCGCCCTTCCTTGCGATGACGTTGGCGGTCGCGGCGGCGGTGCTGCTCGCCGGCATCCAGGCGACCGCGCGGTTCGGCGCGCCACGGCGGCGCGAGCGCGCGATTGCGTTCGGCAAGACCGCGCTGATCGACAATGCCGCCGCTTTGGTCCGCAAGGCGCGGCGGCAAGGTGCGTTGGGCGCGCGCTATGTCGATCTGGTGCGCGAGCGCGCGGTGGGTGTGTTCGGGGTGCCCGCGCGGCTGCGCGATGGCGCGCTCGATGCGCATCTCGATGGCCTTACCGATCGCGCGCGTTTTTCGGATCTGGCCGAGCAGGCGCGTGCCGCGCGCGACCCGCGCGATATGCTTCAGGCGGCGCAGGCGCTGCATCGATGGTTATGGGAGAAGACACGGTGACGGGTGCAATCACGACAGTCGAGGACGTCGCGGCGCTGGCCCAGGCCATTCGCGGCGAGATCGGCAAGGCGGTGGTCGGGCAGGAACAGACCGTCGAGGTCCTGCTGGTCGGGCTGTTTGCGGGCGGGCATGTCCTGCTCGAAGGACCGCCGGGCACCGCCAAGACGCTACTCGCGCGCAGTTTTGCGCGCGTCATCGGGCTCGATTTCGGGCGCATCCAGTTCACGCCCGATCTGATGCCGGGCGACATTATCGGTGCCAATCTGTTCAACTTCCAGACCAGCACCTTCACGCTGACGCGCGGGCCGATCTTCACCGATCTGCTGCTGGCCGATGAAATCAACCGCACCCCGCCCAAGACGCAAGCGGCGTTGCTGGAGGCAATGCAGGAGCGCACGGTGACGATCGACGGCGAGAGCCTGTCGCTTGGCGAACGCTTCATGGTGGTGGCGACCCAGAACCCGATCGAACAGCAGGGCGTCTATCCACTGCCGGAGGCGCAGCTCGACCGCTTCCTGTTCAAACAGACCGTGGACTATCCGAGCGCGGCGGAGGAGCGCCGCATCATCGCCACGCATGGCGCGCACGGCCATGCGATGGAGCCTGCCGAATGGGGCGTTGCGGCCGTCGCCAATGCCGCCGCCATTGCCGATGCGATCACGGTGGTCGGGCAGGTGCGGCTGGTCGACGAGGTGATCGACTATATCGCCGCGCTGATCCGCGGCACGCGCGGTGTCGCCGATCTGCAAAGCGGCGCGAGCCCGCGTGCGGGCGCGATGCTGGCGGGCGCGGCGCGCGCCCGCGCGGCGATTGACGGGCGCGATTTCGTGATCCCCGACGATGTGAAGGCGCTGGCCCCGGCGCTGTTGCGTCACCGCCTGATCCTGTCGCCCGCCGCCGAGATCGACGGGCGCGCGATCGAGGATGTCGTCACCAGCATCATCGAAACGATCGAAGCGCCACGGTGATCTATCCGACGCGCACGGCGGTGCTGGCGGCGGCGGCGGGCGCACCGGTCGCCTTGCTGCTGGCGGTAGCGATGCCCGGGCGCTGGTTCGTCGGGCTCGCCTGGCCGATCGCCATATTGGTGACGACCGCCGTCGATGCGCTGGCCGGGCGGCGCGCGGGCACCGCCAAGATCAGCGTGCCGTCGAGCGCCTCGGTCGGCGCGACCGTGGAGGCGGTGGTCAGCGTCGCTCTCGATGGCGCGCGCGTGCCCGGCAGTGCCGAAGTTGCGCTTGCGCCGGGGCCGCTGGTGACGCTTGAAAATGACGGGCGGATGTGGATCGCGCTTCGGAACGGTCGCGGCGTGGCGGTCCTGCCGCTGGCAACGGTGCGGCGCGGGACGGCGCGGTTCGAGCAGTTGTGGTTGCGCTGGCGCGGGCCGCTCGGGCTGGCGTGGCAGCAGCGGGTGATTGCGACGGCCACGACCTTGCCGATCCTGCCCGACATCCGCCCGCTGCACGATCGCGGCGCGCAGATTTTCCAGCGGCACGCGCTGCAGGGCCTGATCGCGCAGATCGAGCGCGGCGACGGGGCCGATTTCGAGGCGCTGGTCGAGTTTCGCGCCGGCATGGACCGCCGCGCGATCGACTGGAAGCAGTCGGCGCGCCAGACCAAGCTCCACGCCAAGGAATTTCGTACCGAGCGCAACAACCAGATCGTGTTCGCGGTCGATGCCGGGCGGCAAATGTGCGAGCCGGTCGCCGGGCTGCCGCGCATCGATCGTGCGGTCTCGGCGATGTTGCTGACCGCGTGGGTTGCGCTGAAGCTGGGCGACCGCGTCGCGCTGCACGCCTTCGATTCGCGGCCCCGCATCGCCAGCGGGGTGGTGTCGGGGATGCCCGCCTTTGCCAATTTGCAACGGCTGGCGGCGGCGATCGAGTATAGCGGCGAGGAAACCAATTACACCTTCGCGCTGACCACGCTCGCGGCACGGCTGACGCGGCGTTCGATGATCGTGCTGTTCACCGAATTCACCGATCTGACCTCTGCCGATTTCATGGTGCGCGCGGCGGCGCGGATCGTCGGCACGCATCTGCTGCTGGTCGTGGTGCTGCGCGACGAGGAGCTGGAGCGCATCGCCGATGCGGCTCCGGTCACTGCCGACGATGTGACGCGCGCGGTGACGGCGGCGGCGTTGTTGCGCGACCGCAAGCTGGTGCTCACCCGCTTGCAGCATCTGGGGGTGCATGTGATCGAGGCCGAGCATGATCGCGTCGGCGAGCGGCTCGTCGCGGGTTATGTCGATTTGAAGCGGAGGAACCTGTTGTGACGGACATCGCCCCCGCCGCTGTTTCTGCGTTCGCGCCGCCGCAACCGGTGCTGGTGAATGCCAGCCGCTTCCGCGCCGCCCATGCGGCCGATTGGGAACGGCTGGAGTCTCTCATCTCGCGGATCGAGCGTCGCTCGGTGCGCGCGCTTCAGGATGAGGATTTGCTCGCGCTGCCCTTGCTGTATCGCTCGGCGCTGTCGTCGTTGGCGGTGGCGCGCGAAACTTCGCTCGACCGCGCGCTGATCGTCTATCTCGAACAGCTCTGCACCCGTGCGTATTTCCAGCTTTACGGCGTGCCGAGTTCGGCGCTGAGCCAGTTGGCGCGCTTCTTCCGCAATGCCTGGCCCGCCGCGATCCGTTCGATCTGGCGTGAGACTTTGGTCGCCTTTCTGTTGACGGTGGCGGCGGCAGTGGTCGGCTATGTGCTGGTGCGCGGCGATCCGAGCTGGTTCTTCGGCATCGTCGGCGATGGCATGGCGCAGGGGCGCGATCCATCGGCCTCGGTCGAAAGCCTGCGCCAGACGTTGTACAATACCAAGGATCAGGATGCGCTGGCCACCTTTGCCGCCTTCCTGTTCACCCACAATGCGCAGATTGCGATTTTCGCTTTTGCGCTGGGCTTTGCCTTTGGCGTGCCGACGGTGTTGCTGATCGTCTATAACGGCCTGACTTTGGGTGCGTTTCTCGCGGTGTTCGCGCCCAAGGGGCTGGGCTTCGGCTTCATTGGCTGGATCATGATCCACGGCACCACCGAAATGTTTGCGATCATCCTGTCGGGGGCGGCGGGGTTCCGCATCGGCACCGCGATCGCCTTTCCCGGACGCCAGGCGCGGATGGATGCGGCGGTGGCGGCGGGCAAAAGCGGGGCGACGGTGATGGCGGGCACGGTGGTGATGCTGGCGGTGGCCGGGGTGCTGGAAGGGATCGGGCGGCAGACGGTTACCGCCGATCTGTCGCGCTATGCGATCGGGCTGGCGATGCTGGCTGGCTGGCTACTGTATTTCTATCTGCCGAGGGGTCGCCATGGCGTTGTTCAGGCGTAACCGGACGCGCCGCCCGAAGGGCCCGCAATCGCTGCGGCGCAGCTTCGTCACGCCCGAAGGCGTCGATCTGCAAATCGAGCTGGGCGGGGCGGGAGTCCGCGCCGCCGCCTTCATGGTCGACGCGGTGGCGATGTTGATTCTGCTCATCTTGGCGACGATCGCCATCGTCTTGCTGTTCGTGGCGAGCAAGCAAAGCGCCCTGGCGATCCTGTGGTTGCTGGGCTTCTTCGCGTTGCGCAATGGCTGGTTCGCGCTGTTTGAGATGGGCGGGCGCGGGGCGACGCCAGGCAAGCGCTTGATGGGCCTGCGCGTCGTCGCGCGCGATGGCGCGCGGCTGACCGGGGGGGCGGTGATCGCGCGCAACGCAATGCGCGAGATCGAAGTGTTCCTGCCGCTCAGTTTCCTGATGTCGCAAGCGGTGCAGGGGTTGGCGGACAGTTTCGTGACGATCTTTGCGCTGGGGTGGAGCGGCATTTTCCTGTTCTTCCCGCTGTTCAACCGCGACCGGCTGCGGATCGGCGACCTCCTCGCCGGGACATGGGTGGTGCGCACCGTGCGCGGCGAGCTTGGCGCGGATCTGGTCGTCGCGAGCGAACGTGCGCGGCGCGTGTTTCCCGAAGCCGCGCTCGATCTGTACGGCGTCTACGAGTTGCAGACGCTGGAGGAGGTCCTGCGCAGCGGGCGCGAGGATGCCATCGCCACCGTCGCCGCCACGATCCGGCGCAAGGCGGGGCTACCGGACGATCATGACGATCGCGGCTTTCTCGACGATTATTATGCGGCCTTGTGCGGTCGACTTGAACGCGGACTGCTGGTCGGGCGGCGGCGTGCGGATAAATTCGCCTGAGCCGCAGCGATACCGCCCGATTTTCACGCGATTCGGACAGCTTTGCGGCAAGGCGCGCGCACCTTAGTGTTCGGAGGAATGCGCGTGCCCTCGCTGTCTTGGTCCACCACGCCGCATTGGCGCAATTACCACCACACGCAGGATCGGCTGCAGGTCGAAACTGCGGCGTTGATTCCGGGGCCTGGGCCGAGCGAGGCCATCCCGGCGCTGCGCAAGACCGCCGAATTGTTGGGCGCGGTGCTGGGGCATGCGGCGCAAAAGCGTGCACCGGTCAATGTGCTCGGTTCGGCCTGGTCGTTCAGCGACATTACCAAGGGGCCGGGCGGGCTGGCACAGACGACGCTGGCGCAACATATCTGGCGTGTCGATCCTGCGGATCTCGGTGCGGCGGCGGTGCACCGCGACCGCATGGTGCTGGCGCATGCGGGGACGACGATCCATGATCTGAATGCCTTTCTGGAACCCTCCCTCTCGTTGGCCACCTCGGGCGCGCATGACGGGCAAACGGTGGGGGGGATGCTGGGCACGGGCGTGCACGGTTCGGCGCTCAGCTATGGCGGTTTCCAAAATCACATTCGCGGGGTGCATATCGTAACGGGCCCGGGCGAATCGTGGTGGATCGAGCGCGGTCCGGTGCCTTGGCTCGCGGCGGCAACGGCGCGGACGCTGGCCAATCATGTTGTGCTGGAGGCTGACCTGTTCGAGGCGACGCTGGTCCATCTCGGTGGGCTCGGCGTCGTCAATGCCGTGCTGCTGGAGGCAGTGCCGGGCTTCGTCGTCGATCTGGTACGGGTAAAGCACCCGCTGACAGCCGCAGCGATCGCGCAATTGCAGGCGGGCGATTATGCGGGCTTCGCGCGCGAGGTGTGGCCGCCAAGCCGGGAAACGCCTTATTATATCGAGGTCATTCTCGATCCCTTTCACCCCTATGCCGGCTATCGGGGTGACGCCCACGATGCACTGGTGACGCTGTTCTACAAGCGCGAACCGAATCGCGTGGTCGCCCGGCTGGCGGCGCTGCCCGATGTTCCGCACGAACCGACCCATGAACCGCTCAACCTGCTCGGCCGGGCGCTCGCGGCGCAGCCCGAACAGGATTTGCTGCTGCCCTTGCCGCAGGCGGTGGCGTGGCTGGTCGCACAGGAGTTCAAGCCCGAGCCGGCACCGGGCGTGGCCCCCCGCCAATTGACCTGGGGCGGGGCCAATGGCCCGCATGTCCGCCAGAAAATCCTCGGATGGGAAATCGAACTGTACAATGCCGCTTATGCGATCGAGCGAGCACATTTAAGCACGACGCTGAAAACCATGCTGGATGCGTTCCATACCCATGGCGGCGGGCACCAGGTGTTCACGCTGCGCTTCGTCACCAAGGCTGCCGGGCTGATGGCCTTTACCCGTTTCGACGACACGGTGGTGATCAACATGGATGGGCTTCGCACCCTTAACAGCGCCGATGCCGCGCGGTGCGTGGCGCTGGCGCTGGAGCGCGAGGGCATCCCCTTCAGCCAGCATTGGGGCAAGCAGGGTGTCATCACCAGCACCCGGGTGATGCGCGACTTCGGGATGCCGAGCGACCCCCGCTCGCGCGCCGGGCGTTGGCGGGCGGCGCGTTATCGGCTGCTCTCGCCCGAGATGCGGGGCGTTGTGTGCAGCGATGCCTTGTCGGCCTGGGGCCTGGCATAGCGATCCAGCGCGGTGTCGAGCACCGCACGCATCCGCGGATCGCGAATGATCGCATCGATGCTGCGCGTGCCGCCCAGCGCACGCAGGCGGATGGCGTAGGGAGCCGCCTCCTGCTCCTCGCCGTTGAGGGTAAACGCCACAACCAGCGCGGCGAGGGTGACCGGGGCGTGCGGGAGATATTGCACAGCCTCGCGCAAGGCGGTCCGTGCGCGCGCGACTTCGCCACAGGCGAGCAGGCCGAGTCCTATTCCGGTCAACGCTTGCGGCCGCACTGCCGAACGCGGGTTCATCCGCAGCGCCTGCTCGAAGCGCGTGATCGCCCGCGCCGGCTTGGCACGCGCAATGTCGACCCACCCGCCCCAGAACAGGCTGGCCCCCGATGCCGGGTGAATCTCGAGCGCCCGCTCGATCAATTGATCGGCGATGTCGATGTCTCCGCCAATGCCGACCAGCGTTCCCGCCGCATAGCCGAGCACGAACGGATCATCGTCGCCGTAGCGCAGGCAATGTTCATAGTGAGCGAGGGCCGCCGCCCGCGTCGCCGCAGGATCGTCCGCCCAGCCGAAGGCGAAGGTGATCGAATGGCAAAAGGCGGCAAGGGCGCTCGCCCAGGCATTGTTCGGCTCCAGCACCAGCACTTGCCCGGCCAGCGCGATCGCCTCCTCCATCGGGGCCCGTTCCCACTGACGGAACAGCGCATTGGCCCGCCAATAGAGATGATAGGCATCGGCGGTCGTTACCGGTTGTGCTGCGGCCCGCGTGCGCTCGGCGATCTCGACCGAGGAGTCGATTTGTTGCGCGACCGTCGCCGCGATCTCGGCCTGCACGTCGAACAGGGCGTGCAGCGCCGTATCGAAGTGCTGGGTCCAGATCTGTTCGCGCACCACACCATCGGTCAGGCGCACCTGAATGCGGATGGTCCCGCTTTCCCGCTGCACGCTGCCTTCGAGCAGATAGCGCACGCCCAGTTCGCGGCAAAGCGGGCCGTGATCCAGTGGGCGTTCCACGCGCGGGCCGGCCAGCACCACGAACAGCGTCGAGAACCGCGAAAGCGCATCCCCGATTTCGTCCGTAAAGGCGGTGGCAAGCGCGATATCGTCGGGGGCGCTGGACCGGGTGCTGAACCCGATCACCCCGACCGACGGCTTGCGGGACGAGGGAGCGAAACCGTTGGCCAGCCCGGACGTGGCGGGTGCTTGTGCGCTTTGCGCCGATACCGGCGTATCGGATAGCGCGACTCGCTCCCACGCTTGCACGTGCACATGGTCAATCAGCGTGCGGACATGCTGGCGCTGTTCGCGGAGCCAATCCTCGAATCCGTCCTCGCCAGGCAAATCGAGGCCTTCCAGCAATTCTCCGGGATCGGCGAGGGCGGGGGTACGCACATTGGTGACGTCGGTGTGAAGTTCGCGCACATCGACATCGATCCGGTCGAGGTCCAGCCGAACTTTTACGGAGTCCGCGGAAAGGAGCGGTGGCTCACCGGCTCCATTGATCGCCAGCCGCAAATTGGACAGTTCTCGGCGCAAGCTGGCGCGGGCTTGATCGGGATCGCGGCCGCCCCACAGTTGCGCTTGCAGCCAGGCGCGCGAGCGTTCGCCCGAGCGCGCCAGGGCAATCAGGGCGAGCAAGGCAATGCCCTTGCGGCTGGTGATCTGCAGGCGGGTGCCGTCAGGCGCGAACAGCCCAAACGCACCGAGCAACCGCAAGCGATGCGGTGTCCTGTTCTCCATGACCCTGTTCCCCGCGTCGCGCTTTCCGCCTCGCCCCCGCGACGGCTTTCACGTTTTTCGGACTCCAGTAAAACATCGTGCGTAGGTCGCGTCTATCGGCAAGTGCGAAATGGGTCCGAAACGGTTTGGGGGCATGCCATGCTGAAGGTTCGCGCAATGCTGGTCGCGACGATCGCGCTGGCGCTTGGCGGCTGCGCCACGCGGGGCGCTCTCCATATCGATTGCCCGCAATTCACCAAATATATCATAAAGATGCCGCGTTCGCAGCTCGTCGAAGATATCCAGGCAGATGCCGGCGCGGGGGGGCTCCAGGTTCAAGCGCTGGCGGCCGACCCGCGCGCCCGCTTTTCGCTTGAGGCAAGCCTTGCCGCAGGCGCGCGCAACGCGATGCGGCCGAAAGCGCTGCGCGTGCCGGAGGCGGCGATCGCCGCGCCGCCGGGAGATGCCGTGCTGCTGCTGTCGGGCGGCGGGCAATGGGGGGCGTTCGGCGTCGGCTTTCTAGACCGGTTGCGCAGCGCCCATCCCGATCAGTTTCCCCGCGCCCGCACCATTACCGGGGTCAGCACTGGCGGATTGCAGGCGCTGTTTCTTGCGGTCGGCACCGATCAGGCGTTTGCCGCGCTGCGCCAGGCCTATGCGCCGGGCAGCGAGAGCGATATCGTAAATCGCAACCCGCAATGGCAGGCGGTGATTACGGGGTCGATCGCGGGGCTTGCTCCCCTGAAACGCAAGGTGCTCGCCGCTTTGTGTGTCGATGGCGACCCGGCAAAGGGCTGCCCGATGATCGATGCGCTGGCCTCCGATGCCAGCGCCGATGCCTTTATCGGCTTCGTCGATGCCGAAAGCGGCGATTTCTATTATGCGCCGATCAAGATGATGGCGCGCACCCTGCCCAAGGCGGAGGCCCAGCAGTGCATCGCTGGCGCGGCGATCGCCTCGGCGGCAATGCCGGTGTTTTTCCAGCAGGTGAAGGTGGGCGACCGCGTCTATTATGACGGGGGTGTGCGGCAATCGGTGTTCGAAACGAGGATAGCTGCCCAGGCTTATGCCGAGGGTCGCGCGGCGGCGGTGATGGCGCAGTCGTTGGGCATGGCAAATCCGCCCGCGCCGCCGATGCTGTACGTCGCGCGCAACGGGCCGACGGTGCTGACCGACGACGCATCGCCGCAAAAAGGGGCGGATGCGCTGACCAATGCGCTTCGCGCCGAGGCGATCGTGGTCAACCAGTTGGAGGTGCAGTCGATTGCCGATTTGCGGCTGGCCGATCCGACGGGGCCGATCAGGTTGGTGACGGCCGACGGGTTCGATCGGCCGCCGGGCTCGTGCGTCAAGGAACCAAAGGACGCGATGTTTTCGCCAAGCTTCATGGCGTGTCTTACCCGGTTTGGCGCGGCGCGCGCCGATCGGGTGCCGCCGTGGCGCGCCTTGTCGCCGATCGCGCCGGGCGCGGAGCCGAGCGCAGTGCGCCTCAGCCCACTCTCAGTCCGTTGACGCGTTTCGTTACAATTTCTCAATCTCGAAATTGACGCGAACTTGCAACGAAACTGTCATGGCTAATCCATAGCGCATCCCTCACCGGGACGGACACCGAGTTGGGGAAACAAAAATCATGTCGATTCGCACCGAGGCGCACACGCGCCTGCTCGGCGTAAGCGCGTTTGCGCTTGCCGCCTCGTTTTGCGCCACCGCCGCTGCTGCCGAAACCGCGCCCGCCGTTGCGGCGGAGCAGCGGGCCGAACCCGCCCCCAAGACGGATATCGCCGAAGGCTCCGACATTGTCGTCACCGCGACCAAGGCCAATGAGCTCGCCCCGGTCACGGCATCGCTGAAGACGACGCAGCCACAGGCGATCGTGTCGCGCTCGTTCATCGAGGATTCGCTGCCCGCTACGGTCGACTTCAACCAGATCGCGCTGATCACGCCGAGTGTTTCCAATTTCGGCGGCAATAACGGCATCGGCCTGTCCGAATCCAAGGCGCAGCTCCGCGGCTTCCAGGATGGCGAATATAACGTCACCTATGATGGCGTACCGTTCGGCGACACCAACGACCCGACGCACCATTCGACCACGTTCTTCCCGTCGAACACGATCGAAACGCTGATCGTCGATCGCGGCCCCGGCAACGCCAGCAATCTCGGCCAGGCGACTTTCGGCGGCACCTTCAACCTGTTCAGCCGCGCAACGCGCGACGACTTTGGCGGCCAGATCGTCGGCAGCTATGGCAGCTTCAACACCTATCTTGCGCGGGGCCTGTTGCAGACCGGCACCTTTGCCAATGGCGCGCAGGCGGTGTTCAGCGGTCAGTACGTCCATAGTGACGGACGTACGAGCTATTCGAAGTACCAGAATTACAATCTGTTCGGCAAAGTTGTCGTCCCGGTTGGGCCGGACGTGAAGCTGACCTTCATCGCGACCTATAACAAGAACCGCTTCAACCAGGCCGACAGCGACGGCTCGACACTGTATCAACAGTCGCTTTATGGTAAATATTACGGGTTGAACAACGATCCGAAGTCCTCCCAATATTATGGTTACAATCATACCGATAAGACGACGGATTTCGAAATCATCAAGCTGGAAGCGAACCTCGCGCCCGGAGCAGTGTTCGAGAACCGCACGTATACTTATTATTATGACAACGAGACGCTCTCGGCCAATGACGTGACGACCGTTCCGGGCACGGTCTACAATACGATCGCATCGGACGGTAAAACCAAGATTGTCGGTGACATTCCGGGCTACACCAAGACCAACAAATATCGGGTCTTTGGCGATATCGCCAAGGTGCGGATCGATCTCGCATCGTTCGCCACGATCACGGCCGGCGCATGGCTCGAATTCAGCCACACCTATCGCCAGCAGACCGACGTCGATCTCAATACCGGCGGCTTCAACTATGTCGAAAAAGCGGTCATCGCACCGGCTACGGGTCTCAACCCGGGGGCGGCGACACCGCTCTACGTGAAGTTCGACCAGAAATCGCGCGGCAATCATACCGAGGAATTCGTCGAGCTTGAGTTGCGCCCGATCGAGGGGCTGAAAATCACGCCTGGCTTCAAGCATGTTGATTTCGGCCGCAAGATCGACGCGCTGTACAATCAAACGACGCGCTATGCGCAGCGCAATTCCAATGACTACACCGCCGATTTGCCGTTCGTGACGATCAATTATCAGCCGACCAGCAATTTTTCGATTTATGGCCAATATGCCAAGGGCTTCCTCGCTCCGCCGCTGAGTCAGCTCTACGTTGCCAACACAACGTTCTCGAATGCGGTGCCGCAGAAGTCGACCAACTATCAGGCGGGCGCGGTGTACCACGGCGGCCATCTGTCGCTCGACGCCGATGTCTATGTCATCAACTTCACCAACAAATTCTACAGCTATACCGATACGTCGGGTCAAGGGCTCGGCACGATCTTCACCAACATCGGCGGCGCGTTGTACAAGGGCGTCGAGGGGCAGGTGACCTATGCCTTTGGCAACGGCCTCGCCGTGTTCGCCAACGCCTCGCGCAACTATGCCAAAACCACCGTCTATACCGATCCGGTGACGGGCAAGGTCGTCCCGCGCACGATCATCGGCAAGGCCCCGATGTCCACCGCAGCAGGCGGTGTGCTCTACAAGAACGGGCCGATCAAATTCTCGCTGACCGATAAATGGACTGGGCCGCAATATGCGGACCTTGCCAATACCTATCGCATTTCGCCGTACAACACGGTCAATCTGGCCACGAGCTACGATTTCGGGCGCATCCGTGTTGGCGTTGACGTCACCGACCTGCTCAATTCGCAAAAGGTGACGCAGATTGGGACGGGCAAGAACACCGCTGGCATTGGTGTCGTCAGCCCGCTCAACTTCGACCAATATTATTACCAGCCAGGCCGCGCGATCACCGGCCAGATCACCTACACCTTCTGATGAAGCGGGCCCTTCTCGCCGCAGTTGCGCTCTGCGTCGCTGCGGCACCCGCGCCCAAAGTGGTGCCCTTGCTCGAGGCGCGGGATCTCGATCCCGCGCTCGTCCTCCCGCCGCCGCCAGCGGCCAACAGCCTGCAGGCACTGGCCGAACTCGCCGAATTGCGTGCGGCGGGCGCGGCGCGCACGGCTGTCGATGAAGCCGATGCCCGACTCGACGGCGATACCAAGAACGCGACGATCTTCGCGGGCGTGCTTGGCCCCAAATTCGATCTCGACCGGCTGCCCGCGACTGCCGCGCTGCTGGCGCAGGTACGCGCGAGCGAGAAGGCGGCGGTCGATCGCGGAAAGGATCATTTCAAGCGCCCGCGCCCCTATATCGTCGATCCCGCGCTGAAGAGTTGCAAGCGCAATGACGATCCGCTGTCGAGCTATCCGAGCGGGCATACCTCGATGGCGTTTTCGATGGGTGAAACGCTGGCGCGACTGGTGCCCGAAAAGGCCGACGCGCTGCTGGCGCGTGCCGCACGCTATGGCCAGAGCCGGATCGTGTGCGAACAGCATTTCCGCAGCGATGTGAGCGCGGGGCAAATGCTGGGGGTGCTCATCGCCGAACGCTTGCTGGCGAAGCCGGAATTTCGCGCGGCGTTTGATGCTGCACGCCAGGAACTGGTGACCGCCGGCGTCGCCAAAGGCTAAGCCGCGCTCACGCGTGGCAATCGTAGGGTTACGCGCAAGCCCGGTGCATTGTCGGTGACCGCGACGGTGCCGCCATGCGCGGCCGTCACCGCCGCGACCAGGCTGAGCCCGAGCCCGTTGCCGGGCGTAGTGCGGCTGGCCTCCCCACGCGCGAAACGGTTGAGGATACGGGCATGGTCGCCGGGCGGCACTCCCGGCCCGGTATCGGCGACCGATACCGTCGCGGCGTGCGCGTCGCCGCCGAGCGAGACGGTCACCTGCGTGCGGGCCGGTGTGTGCAACAACGCGTTGTCGAGCAGGTTGATCAGGGCTTGCGCTATCAATTCGCGGTCGCCCAACACTTTGATGCCGGGTGCGATTGACCAGCAGAGGGTGCGCCCGCCATCGGCAAAGGCCGGCGCATAACTTTCGGCGATTTCGGTCACCAGCAGCGTCAGGTCGGTCACGACGAAGCCGCGCGCCAGCGCACCGCCCTCGACCTCGGCTATGCGCAGCAGGGCGGCGAACAGCGCCAGCACGGCATCGCCCTGTTCGATCGCGCGTTCCGCCGCCCCCTCAACCCGGCCGACCTGTTCGAGCTGGTTGCGCAGGCGCAGCAATGGCGTGCGCAGGTCATGTGCCACGTCGCTGGATACCTGGCGCAGATTGTCCATCAACTGCCCGATCCGGTCGAGCATGGTGTTGAGCGCTGATCCAACGGCATCGAATTCGTCGCGACGCTGGGAGATCGGCACGCGCTGTGCCATGTCCCCCGCCATGATGGCGCGCGCGACGCCGCTAATGCCATCGAGCCGCCGCTGGAGATAGCCGCCGAGCAACAAGGCGCCGATGACGCTAAGGCCGATGACCAGAACGAACGCACCGCCGAAGATCAGCACGATAGTGCGATCGATTCCGTCCATGCTCTCGCTGTCGCGCGCCACGACCAGGCGGAAGCCGCCGGTCAGATCGGTAGCATAGGCACGCGCGCGATCGGCCCCCTCGACCGGATCGACAAACACGATGTCCTGCAGTCCGGCTGGCGGCTTTCGGGCGTTCAAGCCGCCACCGACGCGGTGGCCGTTCCGATCGAACATCGCATAGCCATAAACGTTGATGGTGTTGCCGCCTTCGCGTCTGGCGATGGCGCGACGGATTTCGGGTAAGTCGCCTTCATTGAATTCATGCGCGAGAGCGGTCGCTTCGTCGACCAACGCGGCGTCCTGCTGGCGGCGAAATTGCGCGTCTGCGGCAATGTAAATCGCGATGCCGAGCAGCAGGATGGCAAGGGTGAACGCCGTCGAATAGGTAAAGGCAATACGATACGCCGCGCTTGCCTTGGCTCTACGCATCGGCGCGCATCCGATAGCCGGAGCCGCGGATCGTCTCGATCGGATCGTCACCGCCGAAGCCCTCGCGCAGTTTCGTGCGCAGGCGGCTGAGGTGGCTTTCCACGATGTTGGTTTGTGGATCGAAATGAAAACCCCACACGCGCTCCAGAAACATCGTTCGCGTGACCACGCGCCCCGCATGGCGCATCAACTGTTCGAGCAGGGCAAATTCGCGCGGCTGGAGATGTACCGGCTTGCCGCACCGCGTTACCTCGCGCCGCAGCAGATCGAGCGCGATTTCGCCAACCTCGATCCGCGTCGCCTGCTCGGGGCCGGGCACGCGTCGTGCGAGCGCATTGAGCCTGGCGGCGAGTTCGACAAAGGCGAAGGGCTTGACCAGATAATCGTCGGCTCCGGCATCGAGCCCGTCGACGCGGTCGGCAATGCCACCCAGCGCGGTCAGCACCAATACCGGGACCCGGTTCGGGATGGCGCGCAAGTCGCGAAGCACTTCCAGCCCGTCCAGGCCTGGTAACATCCGGTCCAGGATCACTGCGTCGAAGGTGGCATCGCTCGCCGCCTGCAATGCCAGGGGCCCGGTTGCGACCTGCGTCACTTTGTGACCGAGCGCAGTCAGTCCCTCGGCGATAAAGCGCGCGGTCTCGGTGTCGTCTTCGGCGAGCAAAATGTGCATGCGGGCTCTTTAATACGAAGCCTCCGACAAAGCGCTTGTGAAATGCCAATGTGCGTTACCGCATATGCGCTTTGCGAGGGGGTCGCGATTCTTCAATATTTTAATAATTACGTGTCGTCGCAATGAATGTAAACAATAATAAAGAATGATAAACATTATGTAATAAATTGTGACTTTGACGTAACCGAGGAGACATTGATTGTCCGATGCGGCCATTTCTTGTTGATGTGACAATGAGATTCAGATGACGTTCGTGAAATCCGAATTTGTCATTCGGAGTTCAACCCGATTTGTCTGGATTTGCCCATGCGCATCACCCTCATTGCAAAACTTCTTTCTACCACCTTGGCGGTGGTCACGCCCGCGTTCGCCCAAGCTCAAAGCACAAGTTCCGAGACGGCGGCGAATACGGATCAGGCGATCGCTGCCGACGCCCCGGTCGATATTGTCGTCACCGGGTCGCGCATTGCTCGCCCGGAACTCCAGCAGGCATCGCCCATCTCGGTCATTTCCAGCCAGGAGATCGCGCTGAGCGGCCAGATCAACGTTGAGAACATCTTGAAGGATCTGCCGCAGTTTGTTCCGAGCACCACGGCTGCCTCGAACAATCCCGGTGGCGGCGTGACCACGGCCGACCTGCGTGGACTGGGCGCGACGCGCACCTTGGTGCTCGTCAATGGGCGACGCTATATTTCCTACGACGCCAGCCAGATCGTCGATCTAAACACCATCCCGACCGGGCTGATCGAGCGGGTCGATCTTGTTACCGGGGGACGTTCAGCGGTCTATGGGTCGGACGCGGTCTCGGGTGTGGTTAATTTCCTCCTCAAGCAAAATTTCTCGGGCGTCCAGGCCAACGCCAATTATCGGATTACCGGCCAGGGCGATGGTGGGACGGCCGACGTCAATCTGCTGCTCGGACACAATTTCGATGGCGGTCGCGGCAACGTGACGCTGTACGTCGATTACACAAAGCGTAACCCGATTTTGCAGAGCGATCGCGGCTATTCGAATCAGGCCATGGTCGATGATGGGGCGGGCGGCCTTTCCGCAGGGGGGTCGGGTTCGATTCCCGGCACACGCTTTGCCATTGGCGGCGTCAGCCGCAAGTTCAATACCGACGGCAGCTATTCGACCTATAGCTCCAAGACCGACGCGTACAATTATGCGCCGTACAACTATCTGCAGGTGCCGCAGGAGCGTTTTCTCACCAGCGGCCAGGCGCATTATGACGTGAGCGACCACCTGACGCTCTATGCCGAGGGTCAGTACATCCACAACAAGGTGAAGAACCAGCTCGCACCGACGCCGTTCACCGGATCGGTACAGATCGACAATGATTCGTCGTTCCTCTCATCCTCTTCGCAAGCGTTGCTGAAGGCGGCGGACACCGATGGCGATGGTTATACGACGGCGACGATCTATCGCCGCATGACCGAGGTGGGCGATCGCATTTCGAGCGACGACAACACCGCCTATCGCGGCGTGTTCGGTGCCAAAGGCGAGATTACCGGCAACTGGAAATATGACGCCTATTTTAGCTATTCGCACACCCGTCAGGTCGAAACGCAGACCGGCAACATATCGCGCAAGCGTGTGTTGCAGGCGCTGAAGACCACCTATGATTCGTCGGGCAATTTGGTCTGTTCGGATACCAGCAACGGCTGCGTCCCGCTCAACATTTATGGCGCGGGCAATATCAGCAGCGCGGCCGCAGCCTTCATTTCGATCGACACGCGCAACGTCAGCGAAATCACCGAGAAGGTGGCGAGCGCGGCGATTACCAACGACAATCTGTTCGACCTTGGCGCAGGCCCGGCGGGGATTGCGATCGGTACCGAATATCGCGACGAATATGGCAGCTACAATCCCGATGCAGCGCTGTCGTCGGGGGACGTGGTCGGGTTTAACGGCAGCCAGGGCTTGTCGGGCGGATACAACGTCAAAGAGCTATACGGTGAAATCGAAGTGCCGCTGCTGGCGGACAAGCCGTTCATCCACAGCCTGGTTGCCAATGGCGCGTATCGCTATTCCTATTATTCCACCGCAGCCAAATCGGTGAGCACCTTCTCGGGCGGGCTCGTCTGGTCGCCGATCCGCGACATCAGCCTGCGCGGGCAGTTTTCGCGCGCGGTGCGGGCACCGACCGTGGCCAATCTGTATAGCGGCACCTCCCAGGATTTCCCGACCGCAACCGACCCGTGCACGCTAAAGGCCGCGATCGAGAACGCCAACCTCAAGGCAAGCTGCCTGGCGACGGGCGTTGGGGCCAGCGCGCTCGGAACGGATTTCAACAACGGATCGCAGATCGACTCGGTCACCGGCGGCAACAGCAATCTGCGCGAGGAAACGGCCAATACCTATACGGTCGGCGCGGTGCTGCAGCCGCGCTTCCTGAAGCGCTTCTCGCTGACCGTCGATTATTATCGCATCAACATCGCGAACTATATCTCCACCCCGGGCACGGCGAACATCATCACGGCTTGCTACGGCAATGCCGGGAACGGCTATGTCGCGTATAACAGTTCCTATTGTTCGCTGCTGCCGCGTGATGCCAACAGCTATGCGATCACGGGCGCGGTCAACCTGCTGGCCAATACCGGCGGGGCGAAGACGCGCGGGATCGATTTTGAGGCGCGCTATTCGGTGCCGCTCAAGATCGGCGCGGAGAATAGCAGCCTGTCGTTCCGCTTGAGCGGCACGCGTCTGCTGGCGTTCGACATCAATCCGGTGGCGTCGCTGCCCGATCTCAACGTCAGCTGCGCGGGCAAGTTCGGCGTCAATTGCGGCGACCCTTACGCGAAATGGCGTCTATCGGCGCGCACGACGCTCACCTCGGGGCCGGTGACGTTCTCGGTGCTCTATCGCTATCTGTCGCCAGTGGATGATGACTCGGGAAGCTATTCGGTCGATCACATCAAGGCCTATCATTATGTCGATACGACGCTGTCGTTCGACGTGATGAAGAAGTTCACCTGGACGCTGGGCGTTAACAACCTGTTCGATCGCCAGCCGCCGATCCTGGGCAGCAATCAGCAGCAGGCGAACACCTATCCGTCGACCTATGACCCGTATGGCCGGGCGTTCTTCACCGGCGTGTCGCTGAAGTTCTGAGGCAACGGACCGGAGCGTCTGTGACGGGCGCTCCGGTTTGGTATTGCGGCTTTAGAATTGGCCGCCGACGTTGAAGGTGAGCAGCTTGGTATCGTCGCCGCTTTGCTTGAGGAGCGCCTTGGCGAGATCGATGCGGAGCGGGCCGAACGGGGAATTCCAGTTGACGCCAATGCCGATCGAGACGCGCGGCTTGGGGCTGTTGCCGGCATAGCTCTCGCGATAGGCGCTCAACGCATAGGTATAAGGCGTACCGGTATTGGTGGTGGTCGTGTTGCCGCTCGAATCGAGGTACAGCAACGCGCCGCTGCTATTGGTATATTGCCGGGTCGAGGTGGTGCAGGCGACACCGGCGATGATCGCGGCGGCGCAACTGTCGGCCAGCGTCGGGGTCTTTACGCCACCGAACACCGCGCCGATATCGGCATAGATGGACGGACGCAGGCCCATTTCGCGCATCCCCGCGCCAAGCGGCAGTTCGAGTTCGAGGCGTCCGCGATAATAGGTGTCGCCGCCAAGCGCTTCGGAGGTGTTGTTGCTGGCTGCGGTCAGCGTCGCGGGGACGGTCGACGTGTCATAATATTGGCGGATGACACGCGGCCCGACCCCGCGAATGTCGAAGCCGCGCAATTGCGGGTCGCCCAGGAAGAAGCGGTCGGTCAGCCGCACATCCTGCCCGATGCCCATGATATGGCCGCCTTCGGCCTGCGCGTTGAGCACGAAGCCCGAGCCCAGCCCCCAATATTTCGCCGCGACGATGGTCGACCGCAGATAGCGCGTGTCGCCGCCCACCCCGGCAAAGTCCTGGCTGATCGACAGGCGCGAGCCCTTGGTCGGGTGGAGGCGGTTGTTGAGGCTGTCGAAAATGAACGAATAGCCGATCGAGGATGTCCAGCGATTGCCGATCGCGTCGCAGAGATAGGAACCCGCCAGCGCGACGTCGCAGACGCCGTTGGTGTAATAGGTCGCCTGGTCGAGCGACACTTGCTCGTAGCTAAGGCCATAGCGGGCCGACGCGGTCCAATATTCGTTGAGCGGGAGCCCTGCGCGGATCTGAAACCCGGTCGATACCTGCTTGTACGTGGTCGTCGTGCTGTCGCCGATCGTGTTGTACGACCGATAGTCGCGCCGGAAGATGTCGCCGCCGAGCGCGATGTTGGTGTTGAACAGATACGGTTCGGTAAAGCCCAGTTCGACCGATTTGGAATAGGTCGAGTAACTCACGCTCGCGCGCAACTCCTGGCCCTTGCCGCGAAAATTGCGTTGCGTGATCGACGCCTGGATGATGAACTTCTCAAGGCTCGAATAGCCCGCCGACAGCGACAGCTCGCCGGTCGATTTTTCCTGCAGGTCGGCGGTCAGCACGACCCGATCAGGCGCGGAGCCCTCGGTCTGCTTGATCTCGAACTTGTCCTGGAAATAGCCGAGCGAATTGATGCGATCCTGCGAACGCTTGACCTGGAAATTGCTGAAGGCGTCGCCTTCGGCCAGCCGGATCTCGCGTCGGATGATCTTGTCCTGCGTCTGGGTGTTGCCGTTGATATCGACGCGTTCGACGAAGGTGCGCTTGGCCTCGGCGATGTGGAAATTGATCCCCATCGTCAGCGTGTCCTTGTCGCGCTGGAAATCGGGATTGACGTCGGCAAATGCGTAGCCGAGCGCACCGGCTGCGGCGCTAAGCGAGTCCACCGCGGTTTCGACGCGCTTTGCGTTATACCACTCGCCCTTGGTGATGCCGAGGTTGGCGGCGACACGCTTGTTATCGAAGTCGCGAATGTCGCTGTCGACGGTCACATCCCCGAATGTGTAGCGTTTGCCCTCCTCGATCACGTAGGTGATGATGAAGTCCTTCTTGTCCGGCGTCAGCTCGGCCACCGCAGAGATGACCTTGAAGTCGGCATAGCCCTCGGTCAGGTAAAATTGCCGAAGCTTCTGCTGGTCATAGGCAAGCCGGTCCTGATCGTAGCTGGTGTTGGAACTCAGCATGGTCTTCAGGCGAACGGCCTTGGTTGCCATCTGTTCGCGCAGCTTGCTGTCGGGGAAGATGGTATTGCCGAGGATATTGATCTGGCGGACCTGCGATTTTGGTCCCTCGCTGATTTCGAAGACGAGATCGACGCGGTTCTGGTCGAGCGACACCATCTTGGGTTCGATCACGGCGGCGAAGCGGCCCTGGCGGCGATAGAGCTCGACGATCCGCGCAACATCCTGGCGCACGGCGGTGCGGGTGAAGATCTGGCGCGGGGCGAGTTTTACCTCCTTGGCGATCTTGTCCTCCTTCAACCGTTTGTTGCCCTCGAACAGCACGCGGTTGATGATCGGGTTTTCGCGCACCCGCAGCACGATCGCGCCGGTTTCGGCACCGCTGATCGACACGTCGGCGAACAGGTCGCTGGCGTAGAGGTCCTTGATCGCCTGATCGAGCGTTTCGTTGCTGAAGGCCTGGCCGACCCGCAGCTTGGTGTAGGACAGCACGGTTTCCGCCTCGAACCGCTGTGCGCCCTCGACCTGAAGCGACGCGATCGTGCGCGCTATCGCAGCAGGGTGTGGCGGTGGCGGCGTTTGGAGGGGGGGAGGCGTAACAGCGACGCCAGCGGAAGCTATAACGATCGGGCCAACGCCCAACACAAACAACATCAGTGCATCTCCAACCAGCGGCGGGGCTAGGCAGGGGATGTGTCCGGTGGATGTTCGGATTTTGCCGACACGCGCGCCGATACGTCGGCCGCAAAACATATGGTCGCGCGGCGGCGATCGGCGCGCTTGGCGGGTCGCCGTATGTCAGGGCCGCCAAGTGCGGGACATTTGATGGACATTTGGGGAGCGCACCAGACCGTTGCGCGCTGTCCCCATCCGGCGCGCATGTAGTGAAAGGCTTGCCATGTTTGTTGCCATCAAGAGTCCGCTCGTTCCTCCGCCGCAGCTCCCCGAGCAGCCCCCCTATATCGACAACCCGTTTGCGCCCGAGATTTTCGCGACCGGCTATTCGGGGCTGGCCAACCTCAATGGCGTGATCGTGCTGACGCTGGAAAGCGCGCGTTGCGATCATAGTCGTCCGCAGCCCGCGCTGGAGCGGGTCGTCGTCGGGCGCGTCGCCTTGACCACGACGGCGGCGCTGGAACTCGTGACCGGGCTCAACCAGTTCCTGGAGCAGCAGGGGTTCAGCCCGTCCAAAGTGCTGGCTGACGGGGCGACGTTCCAATGATGCTGCGCGCAATGTTGTTCGTCGCGCAGCATTGGTGGCGTTTGCTGCGCTGAACCGGGGCCTCGCGCGGAGCGGTTGCTCAGACCGGCAGCGTCACCCGCGCGAGCAGCCCGCCGGTCGGTCGGTTCTCGACCTTGGCCTCGCCGCCATGCGCACGGGCCACCGCGCGCACGCTGGCGAGGCCAAGGCCGGTGCCGCCAGTGTCGCGATTGCGCGATCGTTCCGCGCGGAAGAACGGTTCGAACGCGCGGACCAGGTCCGACGGCACCATGCCCGGCCCGTTGTCGCTGACTTCGACGATCGCGACATCGCGCTCGCGGCGCAGCGCGATCTGTGCGCTGCCGCCATAATGCACGGCGTTGGTCACGAGATTGGTGAGCAGCGCCTTTAGCGACGGGGCGTCGCCCTCCATGCTGATCGCTGGTCCCGGCAGGAGCGTAACGTCGCCGCCGCGATCGGCCGCGTCGGTCGCGACACTTTCGGCCAGCGAGCGCAAGTCGAGCCGCTGGCGGCGGACGTGGCGGGTCATTTCGCGGACAAAGGCCATCGCCGCGCCGATCCGCTCGCTCATTTCGCGAATATCGTCTTCCCCGGCGAGGCGGATCGCGTCGGGGGCTTTTTCCAGACGTAGCGACAGCCGCATCAGCGGGGTGCGCAGATCGTGCGCCACTGCAGCGATCAACGTCGTGCGATCCTCGACATAGCGGTTGAGGCGTTCCTGCATCTGGTTGAAGCTCGCCGCCGCTTCGGCGATTTCGGATGGGCCCGACAAGGTGAGCGGTGCGGCGCGGGGATCGCGACCGAGCCGATCGGCGGCCGCCGCGAACAGCGCGATCGGCTTTGCGATCCGGCGCGACATCGCCCAGGCCAGCGGGGCAATGCCGACCGCCGCCAGCACAAACCACAGGACGAAGCGCATGCGCCATGGGCTCAGCATGCGGTCGGTCGGCGTGATCACATGCCAACGACCATCGGGCTGCTGAACATAAACCCTGAAATCGCCGAACAATGCGTCATCCATCGCGCGGTGGCGTCGACGCTCGTCTGCCATGCCCATCGGCGGGGGCGGGTGAAACGCACCGATGATGGTCGGCCCCATCCGTTGATTGGATTGCACGACGACTGCTGTTTCGGGAAGGTGCAGATCGGTCGCGATCAGGTGGCCCAGCGCCAGATCGCGGGCGTCGTGGCTCGGTCCGGGTGGGGTGCCGGTCTCCTCGATCGCCAGGCGCTTGGTCGGATCACGACCGGACTGCGCGACCATCGCGATGCGGCTGGTCGTATAGATGACGGGCGCGGGCGGCGGCATCAGCAGAAACGCACCGAAATTGAGCAACTGGACGAGGATCACCGTCCCCAGCATTAAGCTGAAGATGCGCAGGAACAGCGGCCAGGAGCGCCGCAGGTCGACGGTTCGGTCGGCGGTCATGTGCGGGTCACGCTGGGGACGAAATAATAGCCCTCGTTGCGGATGGTGCGGATGATCTCGTCGTCGCGCGCCCGCAATTTGCGGCGCAGGCGGCTGACCTGCACGTCGATCGCGCGATCATAGGCCTCGCTATCGGGGCCGCGCGCATCCTCCAGCAGCGCATCGCGCGTCAGCACCCGGCGCGGGCGACGGACGAAAGCGCGCAGCACCGAAAATTCGCCGTCGGTCAAATCGACCAGCATGCCGCTGCCGTCGATCAACTCGCGCGCCGCGAAATCGACCCGCCAATCGAGGAAGCGATAGTGGCGCGGTTCTTCGGCGGCACCGTCGCGGGCACGCAGCGCCGCGCGCACCGTCGCCAGCACTTCGCGCGCGCTGCACGGTTTGGTGAGGTAATGGCTGGCCCCGATTTCGAGGCCGAGGATCCGGTCCGGTTCATCGCCGAGGGCGCTGAGAAACACGATCGGGGGGCCGCCGCGCAAGGCGATGCGGCGGCAGGCGGAAATGCCGTCCTCCCCCGGCATCATGATATCGAGCAGGATGAGCGCAATCGGGTGGCGGGCAAGCGCCATGTCCATTTCCTGTGCGCTGGCTGCGGTTTCCACGCGATAGCCGTGCTGGCCGAGGCTTTCGGTCAACAAGTTGCGAATGGCATGGTCGTCATCGACGATCAGCAAAGTTGGCGCGTCGGACGGAGGCGGGGTGGCCGGGGTCATCGCGCGGCGGTGCGACTGCGATGTGTCCGGGATATGTCCGTCAGGGCATGTTCGGGCGGGCGGATGCGCAGCGGCCTCGCTTTGTAACATGGGGGACATGGCCGGAAACAGGGCGGAAAAGAACGCAGCCCATGCGCGGGGCGCAGTTCGTCGCCGCAGCGTGTTCCCTTTCGGAGTTTCTCGACCATGACAGTTAGCGCCAATACTGCAATCTCCAGCACAAGCGGAGCCCGAATCGTCATCGTCGATGACGATCCCGGCGTGCGCGAGCTGCTCACCGAATTTCTCGTCGAAAACGGCTTCGGGGCCGAGGCCGTCGCCAATGGTGCTGCCCTGCGCGACCGGTTGGAGCGGCGCGAATGCGACCTGATTGTGCTCGACATCATGATGCCGGGCGAGGACGGGCTCTCGATCCTGCGCTCGCTGATGCACGATGCCGACGGGCCCGGCATCATCATGCTGTCCGCCATCTCGAGCGAGATCGACCGGATCGTCGCGCTGGAGATGGGGGCCGACGATTATGTCCTGAAACCCTCCACGCCGCGCGAGATCATGGCGCGCATTCGCTCGGTCTTGCGCCGTCGCGCGGGGACGGCGGCACGCGGCGGGGCGATCAGTGTCGGTCATGCAGCCCCCGCGCCGACCGATTGTTTCGCGTTCGCCGGCTGGACCTTCGATTCGCGCCGCCGCAAACTCACCGCGCCGGGCGGAGCAATCGTCGCTGTGACCGAAACCGAATATCGCATGCTCGCCATCTTTCTGCGCGATCCGCAAGTCGTCCACTCGCGCGAAAATCTCGCGGATCTGACCGGACGGGATAATCCCCATTGCAATGACCGCACGATCGACGTCCATGTCAGCCGCTTGCGGCGCAAGCTGTCGGTCAATGGCGGCGACGAGATCATCCGTACGGTGCGCAACCGGGGGTATTTGTTTCTGCCGCGTGTGGAGGCGCGGGTGGCCTGAAGCCAGGCAGATGCGGGGCGGGCCGCACGGTGCGATCCGCCCCGCCGCCGCATCAGAAGCCGAAGTGGATCGAGGCCACGAAGGTGCGCGGCGACCCGAAGGTGTAGCGCGTCGTGCTGGTGGAGTCGGTGCCGGTCGTCAGATTGCTGAAATAGCGTTCGTTGAACAGGTTGGCGACGTTGAGCTGGAAATAGGTCTGCGGCAGCCCAAGCTGTTTCAGCCCGATCCGCGCGTCGAGATCGACCGTGGTGTATCCGGGGGCGATCACGTCGTTGACGTCGGTCGCATAGCGGCGGCCGACATGCTTGACCTGCAGCCCGATTGCGATCGGGTCGAAATCGACTTGCACGCGCCCGCCATATTGCCATTTCGGCGTCTCGACGACGAATTTGCCGGCAGTGTTGGCGGTGACGAGACTGGTGCTCGGGTTGATGACATCGCTTTGCAACCGCGCATCGATGAACGAGCCGAAGCCATAGATCGACAGATGCTGCACGGGGGCGATGCCGATGCTGGCATCCACGCCCTTGCTCTTTACCGCGCCGACGTTGCGATCGGTGGTCAGCGTGCCGCCACCCTCGAGCTCGGTCGTGGTCGAGATGATGCGATTGTCGTAATAGGTGTACCAGCCCGCCACCTGCGCCTGGATCAAGGCGGTGGTGTAGCGCAGGCCAAGGTCGACCGTGTCGGTCTTTTCGGGCTTCACCGCACCGGTCGGTTTGATCTTCACATCGTCAAAGGCATACAGATTGTCGGTGCGCGGTGCCGAAAAACCCTTGGAATAGCTGGCAAAGGTGCTGAGGTGCGGGGTGATCGCGTAGGTCAGGCCGATATTGGGCAGCACCGCATTATAGGTCTTCACCCGGTTGTTGTACGGCAGGCCATAGGTCGCCGTGGTTGCATTGGCGGCTACCTGCGCCGCGGTCTGCGACGTGCAATAGGCATCGCTGGTGCTGCCGGGGATGGTGTAGCAATAATTGGTCAGGTTGCGGCGGAAGAACGGCGCACGCACGCCCAGCGCGACCTTCAGCTTCTCGTTCAGAAACGACCCGCGATATTCGCCCGAAAGCTGATGCAGGATCGCATAAGACAGCCGGTTGCGCTTCTGCAGCACGTTGCCGGCCGCATCGACCACGGCATAATCGCTCACGCCGTCGATCGCGCTGAACACATTATAGGGCTGGCCGGTCGCATCGAGCAGGCTCATTTCGCCGGTCTGGCGATGGCGTGCGCGGTCCCACGTATAGGCGAAGCGCACCGCATTGTCGGCGTCGAACTCGTATCGCAAATTGGCAATCGCGGTGAAGCGCTGCGTCCGCGTGTTCGAGGGCGAATAGACCCGCACATAATCCAGCGTGTCGCCATCGCCGTTAATGTCGACCCCGCTCGCCGTGCCCGCGCCCAAGCGCTGGAACTGATAGCTATAGATACCCGAAGCCGCCGCAGTCCCGCCAGCGTTGGTGGCATTGGCGTTGCTTTCGGCCAGCACCGAAGACCCGCCGCCATTGGCGCGCGTGAAGCTATAGGCACCGTCGAAGGTCAGCGTCAGCTTGGGCGTCAGCGTGATGCGCGAGTTGATCCGCACGTTGCCGGTATTGGACGGGTTGATCGCGGTCGCGGCCACGTTCGAGCAGGCCGATTTGTCGCTCTGGCTGGTGCCGTTGACGCCGCTTGCCGAGGGAAGTGAGCAACTCGCATCGTACAGGAAGGCGGAGGAGGTGTTGTTATACAGCGCGTCATACTGGCTCTTGCTGAGCGACAGCGTGTAGGGGTTGGAGGGGCTGATCGTCGACGGCACGACCGAGGTGCCCAGCACCGAACGGATATTGGACAGCGACGGGTTGCTGTACGAACTGTTGCGATTCTCGTTGTAATGGCCCGCGATCGAGATGAAGTCGCCATTGCTGCCCAGCGGTTGGTACAGTTTCCCGTTGAACTGCTTTTTGTCGAGGCTGCCATAGCCGCGATACTGGTCGTATGTTTCCTTGCTCGCCGAGAACCACGCCTTGGTCCCGAACGCGGTGAATACACCCGTGTTGAACAGGCCGAACACGCGGTTCATGTCATAGGTGCCGTGCGAATAGATCGCGGTTGCGCCCATCTTGTCGGTTGGGGTGAGCGAGCGATAGTTGACCGTGCCGCCCGATGCGCTCGCGGTCGGCGAATCGACATCGGTGGTGCCGAAATTGACGTTGACCTGCTCGATCAATTCGGGGTCGAGCTGCTGGTTTGAATAGATCGCGTAATTGCCGGAATCGTTGAGCGGAATGCCGTCGAAGGTCAGCGACACGCGCGCGCCGTCGAAGCCGCGAATGCGGAGCTGCCCGCCCGACGCACCATAGGGATCGCTATTGGTGAAATTGACGCCGGGGATCTGGTTGATCGTGTCGAGGATCGACTGGCCCGGAACGCGGTGGGCGATGAAGTCCTGCGTCAGCACCGCCTTTGCCTTGGGCGTGTCGGGAATTTCGATGCCGTTAATGCCCGTCGCGCGTTTGCCACTGACGACGATGTCGGTTTCGGCATCGATCGACCCGGTCGATTGGGCTGCTGCGAGCGTCGGCAAGCTGAGCCCCGCCATAGCAGCACTATACATAAGAGCTTTGCGCATTGTCTTCCCTTTTTTGAACTGCGCAGCGGAACGTTGTATCGTTCGCTGTCAATAATTCGGTGAAGAGTTCTTATGAAGGTTAGATAACAATGGCTATTTCGAAGATTTTTATAGAAAGTTATCCGACGGATGGTATTATTATAGACACAGATTGTTTCGTAATGTTACAAGCCTTGTAGAATTTACCGATACGTTGCTTGTAGTTGTTGAAGAAGATTTTGCCCCGCGGATTTTGCGGTCCGGGAGCGTCAGAACAGACGGCGCAGCGACAGGCTGACGGTGCGACCAAGCGGATCGAGTAGGTCCGGCTGGTACAGCAGCGGCGTGGCCCCATTTGCGTCGCGAACGGTCTGGCGGGTGTCGAGCATATTGCCGATCGCCAGGCTGACCCGCGTTGCCCGCGCCCAGGCTTGACCCGGAAAGCGTTGTTCAAGATTGGCGAAGATCCGCAGATCGAAGGTCGCCAGCGCCGAGAAATGCAGCGATCCGGCCGCGTCTGCGGTGGTGGTGACCGTCGTCGCACTCTTCCAGTTGCCGCTCAGGCGCAGCCCAACGCCATTGTCGATGATACCGGCGTCGACTTGCACCGCGTGGCGCGGCTGACCGCCGGTGCCGGTCGACCCGCCGTCGAGCAAGTCGATCGTCGCGCTGTCGTCACGCAGCACCAGCCGGTCGCGGAAGTACCAGCTATGGAAGGCCGAGAATTGCAGGCGCAGACTGTTGTCACCGCCGCCGCCACCAGGGCCGCCCGGCCCTCCCGGACCTCCAGGGCCGCCGGGGCCGCCAAAGCCCCCAGGGGGCGGTCCCATGCCATCGGGCGGCGGACCCATTCCCTCGGGTGGGGGACCGGGCGGCGGGCCGTCGCCATCACCGGGCGGCGGTGGGGCGAACGTATCGCGAGTCGACCGGCGACCCTCGACGACGATATCGTCGCCATCTTTGCCGGGGGCGGTACGGTCGGATTCGGGTGTGTCGTCGGCGACCGCGTGACCGGGCGGCTGCATCGGTCGGCCGGGTGGCGGGAAACCAGCGGGCGGGTGCCAATTGGCGGGAGGCTGCGGCCGCCTTGCCGGGCGCAGGACCTCCGAAAAGGTCAGGCCGGAGCGGATTTCTTGGCGGTATTCACGCGCGAAGTTCACGGGGCGTGCGTCGACTTCGACCAGAGTGCCCGACGCATCGCGGATATAGCGATCGGGAAACGCCGCCTCGACCGCCGCCGACAGCGTGGGCAGGCTGCCGATCGCATTGTCGGTGCGGCTGTCGATGTAATTCGCGCTCAGCGTCAACTTGGTCCTGGTGCGGGCGATCACCGCTGCCGACAGGCTGGCTTTGAACACATGGCGATCGTCGGCGGCGAGCGCGGACGAGCCACCGCTGATCTGCGTGACCGAAACTGTCTTGCCGCGCCTGTAATCGTACACCAGCACGTTGGCCGTGGTGATCGTCGGCGCGTTGAGTTGCTCGAGCGTCGGGGCAACGCGGTCCTCGTTCATCGACACGATGATGCTGATGCCCTTGCGCGGGGTCCAGTTGAGGCCGTAACCGAGCGTGCCCAGCGCGCCATAATCGGAAAGCCGCGTCGTGCCGACATTGACGTTCGCCGACAGCGTGCCGATCGTATCCAGAAAGTGCGCCTTGGTGCTGGTCAGCGGCACGTCGAGGCTGGCCTGCGCATTGAATTCGGAGCGGTTGAAGGTGCGCCCGCTGCTGGCATCGACACCCGTGCTGTCCGATTCCAGCGCGCTGAACGCGCCGCCCACGCGCAAGCTGGTGCGTAAAGGCCCCGCCGGAAGTGTGAGCAGCTTGCCCATTGCGACCACGCTGCCGCTTCCGGCATCGCTGATCGAGCTGGCATGTTGGCGCTGTGTGCTGCCAAGCGGGGTGCGCGAAGCGGTGTCGGTGGCCGTGCGGGTATCGCTATGGTCGAAGGTGCCGATCGCCGAAACCTGCCAGTTCTTGGACAGATCGGCATTGAGCGTGGCACCGCCATGCGCGGTTGCGGTTTCACTATGCTGGCGCAAGGCCTCGTCGGACAGGATGCTGCCAACCGCCATAGTCGGCAGGCCGTTCAACGCGTCGCTGGTTTGATAGCCGCCGTTCGCGTTGAAGGTCGCGGTGATGGTGTCGGAAAGGCGATGCGCATAGGTGCCATTCAGGGTGTAGCTGCGCGATGTCGGCTTGAGCGTGCGGTATGCGGTGTCGTCGATAAGGGTGTTGGTCGGTGTCACGTTACGCTCGCTTTGCAACAGCCGCGCGCTGGCGACCGCCTTGGCCGACAGGTTGAAGCGATCGCTGTCATGGATGCGGACGTAGCTCAGCACCGCTGCGCCATTCTCGCCCTCGCCCTCGGTTGCGAGGCCTCCCGTGAGATTGGCAACGCGCGCGATGAAGCGGCGGCGCAAGATGATGTTCACGACCTTGCGCTGCGCGTCATAGCCGTATTTCAGCGCGACCTCTTCAGGCAGGATATCGACGCGCAGGATCGATTCGGTCGGCAAATCGCCGATTTCGTTGACGCCCGAGATGCGCTTGCCGTTGACCAGCACGACCGGCGCGCTGCTGCTGTCGCGGCCCTGGTCGCTTTGGGTCTGGTCGGCCAGCGCATCGAGCAATTCGCTAATCGTGGATACGCCGTATGCCGCGACATCGGCCGGATTCAGCCGGTTTTCGGGGGGGATGTCGCCGATGACCGACCCGGGCAGCGCCCGCCCGGTAACGACGATGTCGTCGTTCGTGGCCTCTGTTTGCACGGGCGCTGCGGGTTCGGGCACGGGCGCAGCGCCCGTCTCCGCATAAGCGAGCGATGTCAGGCTGCAGCCGAGCAGCAACATCGTCAGCGCGGGTGGGGTGTGGCGGACCAGGCGGCGGGGTGTGGTGTGCATACGCCACGCGCGCTAGAATCGGTTTGTTTCGCATGGATTTCCGCGCGGCGGTTCGGACCGATGGGTGCTGCGCATGGCAGAAAATTGGCGCGCCCGGAGGGAGTCGAACCCCCGACCGAGGAGGTAGAAGCTCCTTGCTCTATCCAACTGAGCTACGGGCGCGCACCGGATTCGCCTGTAGCGTGGATTGCGGCGCAGCGAAACGGCCTTCATAACCGCCCGGCGAGGGCAGGGGCGGATCCGCATGACGACACCACAGAGCATCAACGCACGCGATCTGGCCGGGCGGCAGTTCCGTTATTTCGATTTCGTGATGGTGGCGTTCGTCGTTATCCTGCTGCTGTCGAACGTGATCGGCGCGGAGAAGCGCTCGGTTATCAACCTGCCGTGGATCGGGCTTTGGCCGTTCGGTGCGGGGATCCTGTTTTTCCCGATCTCCTATGTCATCGATGACGTGCTGACCGAGGTGTATGGCTATGCCCGCGCGCGGCGCGCGCTGTGGGCGGGGTTCGGCGCGTTGCTGTTCATGGCGGTTATGGAATGGACCGTGGTGCATCTGCCGGTCGCCCAGGGCTGGAACGGGCAGGCGGCGTATGAACGCGTGTTCGGCGCGGGCTGGCGGATCATCCTGGCGTCGATCACCGCCTTCTGGGTGGGGGATCTGCTCAATTCCTTCGTGCTCGCCAAGATGAAGATCGCCACCGGGGGCAAATATCTGTGGACGCGCACGATCGGCAGCACGATCGTGGGGGAGGGGGCGGACAGCCTGATCTTCTATCCGATCGCCTTTTACGGCTTGGCGGATTGGCCGGTCGAGCAGATCGGCATGGTGATGCTCAGCCAGTTCGTGCTGAAAGTGTCCTGGGAAGTGCTGCTGACGCCGGTGACCTATCTGGTGGTCAACGTGCTGAAGCGCAGCGAGGGCGTGGATGTTTACGACCGCGGGACGGACTTTTCACCGTTCCAGATTTAGGATCGATGCGGTTCGCGTGTTGAGAGAGGAACGCCTTTTCCTTCAACCGTTCGGAAGGGGGCAGAAGACCGAGTCGGTCCGTCTTTACGCCCCGACCAGTTCCAGCAAGCCCTCGAACATCCGCCGTCCATCATTGCCGCCATGCGCCGCAGTTTCGATGCGGCGCTCGGGATGCGGCATCAGGCCGAGCACATTGCCGGTCGCATTGAGCACGCCGGCAATGTTGCGCGCGGAGCCGTTGACCGGCTCGGCATAACGGAACGCGACGCGGCCTTCGCCTTCCAGGCGGTCGAGCGTTTCGGCATCGGCTGAATAATTGCCGTCATGATGCGCGACGGGGATGATGATCTGCTCGCCCGCGCCATAGCGGCTGGTGAACACGCTTTGTGCATTGTCGACGGTCAGCGCGACTTCGCGGCACACGAAATCGAGCCCGGCATTGCGCATCAGTGCGCCCGGCAGCAGCCCCGCCTCGGTCAACACCTGAAAGCCGTTGCAAATGCCGAGCACCGGCACGCCACGCTCGGCCGCCGCAGTTACCGCGCGCATGATCGCCGAGCGTGCGCCGATCGCGCCCGACCGCAGATAGTCGCCATAGGAAAAGCCGCCGGGCAGCGCGATCAGGCCGACGCCATCGGGCAGGTCGCTATCGGCATGCCACACCATCGTCGGCGCGACGCCGCTCACCTGGTGCAGTGCGGTCGCGATGTCGCGGTCGCAATTCGAGCCGGGAAAGACGATGACCGCGGTCTTCATACGCGTTCGATCCGATAGTTTTCGATGACGGTGTTGGCGAGCAATTCGCGGCACATCGCGTCGATCCGCTCGTCGCTGGTGTCGTCGGCAACGTCGAGTTCGATCAGCTTGCCTGCGCGCACATCGTTGACGCCGCCGAAGCCGAGGCCACCGAGCGCCTTGTGAATCGCGCGGCCCTGCGGATCGAGCACGCCGGGCTTCAGCGTGACGAAAATGCGGAGCTTCATGGGCATATCCTGGCTGCTGGTCGTTAGCGCGGCACCCTATGGCCCTGTGCGCGCCGTGTCGCAAGCGTCGTGTAGCGTCAGGGGTCAGTGGCGCGCGGTCTCGCGCGGTTCGAACCAATGGGGCAGGCCGAAGGATATGCGCGCGCCATAGCGGGCGATCGTCGTCTTGGGCCACGGGCCGGTGAGATAGAGCGGCGCATAGCCACCGGTATCGCGCCCTTCCAATTGCGCACGGACATGGTCGTCGCCGATCCAGCGTTCATCGCCCGCAAACGGCCGCCGCAAGGCCACCGCGCGCACGCGATTGCCGACCAAGATCTGATGATAATCGAACGAGTTGCGTTGCTCGCCGCGCGCGTCGGTCAACCACGCGGTGGCGAAATAGGTTGGCGTCCACGCGGCCCCGACCGGGGCCGGGAACACCACCATCCGCGCGGGTTGATGGGCCCCGACTGGTACGGGGTCGATCCGGATCGTCAGCGCGAGCAAAATCGGCAGCAGCGCGACCAGGGTCACCGGCCGCCGCCACGCATCGAGCACGAAACGCACGGCGAACAGCCCGAACAGCGGCAACACCCATTTGAAATAATGGACATTGTTGAAGCGCCACAGCCCGGTCGGCAGCAAATCGACATAAGCGAGCATCAGGATGACATAGACCGCCCCCGCCGCCGCGACCGCGAGCGTCACCGGCCGCCTTGCAGGCGGGGTCCACCAGGCGACGAGCATCCCGGCCCCGCCGAGCAGCAGCCACGGTGCCGCATCGAGCAACCCGACACCTTCGCCGAACCAGGCGCGTGGCTCGACCAGCAGGACATAGGCTTTCCAGCCGAGCCACGCGAAATTGAAGCCATATTGGGCCGAATAGAGCATGTAAGGGCTGGGGCGGAGGCCGTAGATTGCTACGAACAGCGTGGCCAGCACAGCGAAGGACAGGATGAAGCCGGCAGCGGCATAGAGTGCAGCCCGGCCGTCTCGCGCCCGGATCAGCGCGACGATGGCGAAGGCCCCGATGATCGCGCCGATGATGACGTCGCCGGGGCGGGCGAACGGGATCAGGCCGAGCGCCAGGCCGAGGATGCTCGCGGGCCAGCGAGATCCGCCCTGTGCGCGCTTTTCTTCAACGCTTCCCCGGCGCAGGCCGGGGCCCAATTGCGGCGTGGATCGTAAGGAAGCGCTGTCCGAGCCTATAACCGGCTCGCGACTGGGCCCCGGCCTGCGTCGGGGAAGTAGGAAGGGCCGGGGAAGGGAGAGGGGGGCGTCGAAGGACGACGTCTGATCCCACAGCCGCGCCATCGCCCCCAATGCCAGCCACAACAGCGCCGCCGCCGGTG
The DNA here is from genome assembly GCF_049897725.1 of Sphingomonas sp. PSPC2-2. Taxonomy (NCBI): domain Bacteria; kingdom Pseudomonadati; phylum Pseudomonadota; class Alphaproteobacteria; order Sphingomonadales; family Sphingomonadaceae; genus Sphingomonas; species Sphingomonas sp. PSPC2-2. Next base: position 281,860 of record NZ_JAFCWU010000002.1, read on the forward strand.
TGCTCGTCCACGGCTCGATCCACACTTTGGCAATGTCGAATTGGGGGAGCGTCGTCGCGGCGAAGAGCAGCACGGCCCCCCATAGCGGCACGCCAAAACTGCGCGCCACGCTGCGAAAGCCGCCAAAGGCCAGTAGATAGCAAGCCAGATTGACGAAGAAAAACGGCTGGCTCGGCCACAGCTGCAGGAAGGGCAGGCCGAGCAACGGATAGAGCAGCGGGTAATAATGCTGGCTCGGGGCCAGATCGCCGGTCGCAAGCGCGGTCGCCGAGCGCACGTAGAGCGACTGGTCCTGCCAATCATGCCAGTACAGCGCGGCGGGGTCGGTGAGGCCTGCCCACCCGACCACGCGCAGCACGCTCAGCAGATAGACGACGGTCAGTGCCGCATAGGGCCACACAGCCGCCGGGGCGGCGGCCCGAAGCTGCCGCCACCCCGCCATGTGCTTATTTGCCCTTGCTCAGCCGATGCTTTTCGAGATCGAGCACGGCATTGTCGGCCCCTTCGGGCAGCAGCCCGAGACGGCGCGCAACTTCCTGATACGCCTCGACTTCACCGCCGAGATCGCGACGGAAGCGATCCTTGTCGAGTTTCTCGTTGGTGGTCATGTCCCACAGGCGGCAGCCATCGGGGCTGATTTCGTCGGCGAGCAGGATGCGCGGATAATCATTGTCCCACACCCGCCCGAATTCGAGTTTGAAATCGACCAGGCGAATGCCGATCCCGGCGAACAGCCCGCACAGGAAATCGTTGATGCGAATCGCCAGGTCGGCAATGTCGTGCATCTCTTCCTGCCCGGCCCAGCCGAACGCGGCGATATGCTCGTCGGTGATCATCGGATCGCCGAGCGCATCGTCCTTATAATAATATTCGATGATCGTGCGGGGAAGCTGGGTGCCTTCCTCAATGCCGAGTCGAGTCGAAATCGATCCGGCGGCGACATTGCGGACCACCACTTCGATCGGGATGATCTCGACCTGGCGGATCAACTGCTCGCGCATGTTGAGGCGGCGGATGAAGTGCGTCGGTACGCCGATCAGCCCGAGCAGGGTGAAGATATGCTCGGAAATCCGGTTGTTGAGCACGCCCTTGCCGCTGATCGTGCCCTTTTTCTGGGCGTTGAAGGCGGTTGCGTCATCCTTGAAATACTGGATCAGCGTCCCTGGCTCAGGCCCCTCATAGAGGATCTTGGCCTTGCCTTCGTAGATCTGGCGGCGGCGTGCCATGTGCGCGGATACCCCTAAAAACCAAAAGCTGAAAACGATAGGCCCCGGCGACGCGGGGAACGCGGGCCGGGGCGGTAAGGGTTCCGCTATATCGAATGCGCGGCGGCGGTGCAATCAGCTTGGGCGCAGGGCGCGGCGCTTCGCCCGTTACGCAACCGGTTCGTGTTCCTCGCGGGTCTCGTGCGCTTTCGGTGTTTCGTGGTGGAACCAACGCTGGACGATGCCGGTGTGTCCACCGTCGTCCTGTCGCGGGGCCGGGGGCAGGACGGGGGCGGCAGCGCCCTCGGTTCGCGCCAAAATCCAGCGGAGCAGCAACGCGCCGCCAAGCAGCAACGCCAGCCACGGCCCGATCCCAGCCAGCACCACCAGCAGCCCGGCGAGCGACGCCAGAAAGGTGTCGCCAGCGCTTTCAAAGGTCGCGGCGGGCGACGCCCCGATTCCCGGGATTCCGCCGTTGGAGCTGTATTGGAACAGCACCGGCACGCTCGCGGTGGCACCAGCGGCCCCCTGATCGACATCGCCGATCGTTGCGATCGCGCTGCGCAATCGATCGACCTTGGCGATGGCCAGTCCCTTCTGTTCGGGGGCGGTCGCGCCGCGAGCGCCGGATTCGGCATTGGCCAGGGCGTCGCGCAGGCGCGCCAGCACGACTCCGCCGCGTCCGCTCCCGTTGGCCGCGTCGGTCCCGGCGATGGTGGCGTCGGTCATCGTGCCGTGCGCGGCGTTCACCGTCTGCGCAGCGGCCTTGCCAAAGGCACGCGCCACCGTTGGGTCGAGCGTCATCGTGAGGGCGGCGGCGATCTCGTTATCGGTACCGACCGTATAGCGCATCGCCGTAATCCGGCACCGCGCCGGGCCGAGCTGATCGCAACCGCGCGCGTGGCTTTCCTGCACCGATTCGATCCGGCTGGCAGGCAGGCGGAAGGCGTAGCGATAGTCGAACCCGCCGTCGGGCGCGGGCAGCGCGGCGGCTTTACCAGATGCGGTCGATCCCGGGCCGCCGGGTGCGGAGACCCCATCGCATCCGCCAAGCAACAGTAATCCTGCGAGAAGCCTAGCGAATCGCATCGTCCACCCCCAATGCCCGCGACCGCATAGCAGTTTTGGACCCGCAGGGCACGCTGGGTCAGGTCACCGCATTGCGTTGTGCGAAGGCTGGGTCATGGTGCGCGCCGCTTGCCAGGATGTCCCCGAGGATCGCTCCGGCGCGCCATACGTCCTCGAATCCGAGGTAGAGCGGAGTCAGGCCAAAGCGCACAATGTCGGGGTCGCGAAAGTCGCCGATCACGCCGCGCGCGATCAGCGCCTGGCACAGCGCATAGGCCTGGGGATGGCGGAACGAAATATGGCTGCCGCGCCGTTCGGGATCGGCGGGGCTGACGCATTCGAGGTTCAGGCGCGCACCGATGGCGGCGAATTGGTCGAACAGCGCCGCGCTCTTCTTCGCCACCGCCTGTTGATCGACGTCGCGCCACAGGTCGACTCCCGCCTCCAGCCCCGCCATCCCCAGCATCGAAGGGGTGCCCGCCAACCAGCGTTTCATGCCGCTGGCCGGTTGATAGGCATCGGTAAAATCGAACGGCGCGGCATGGCCCATCCAACCCGATAGCGGGCTTGCCAAGCGTTCCTGCAAGCGTCGCGCGACGAACAGGAATGCCGGGGCACCGGGGCCGCCATTGAGATATTTATACCCGCAGCCCACCGCGAGATCGGCTCCGGCCGCGTTGAGATCGACCGGGACCGCGCCGACGCTGTGGCTAAGGTCCCATAGTGTCAGCGCCCCGGCGGCATGGGCAGCGGCGGTCCACGACGCCATGTCGAAGCGCTCGGCGGTTTTGTAATGGACATGGGTGAGCAGGACGACCGCAGTGTCGCCGTCGATCGCACCGCTGAGCGCGCCCCGCGCAACCGCGTTCAGCCGGGCACCGGCCACGCAGCCGACCGCGCCCTCGGCGATGTGCAGGTCGGTCGGGAAATTGCCGGTTTCGCTAACGATGGTGCGGCGCGCGGGATCGTGGCGAAGCGCGGCGACGAGCAGCTTGAACAGGTTGACCGAGGTGGAATCGGCGACGATCACTTCGTCGGGCTCGGCCCCGATCAGCGCCGCGATCTTGCCGCCAATGCGCTGCGGGGCGTCGATCCAGCCTTCGTTCCAGCTGCGGATCAGCCGCTCGCCCCATTGCCGCCCGGCCATGTCGGCGAGCGCGGGCGCGGTGTCGCTGGGCAAGGGGCCAAGCGAATTGCCGTCGAGATAGATCACGCCCTCGGGCAGCGCGAACCGGTCGCGATAGCCGCGCAGCGGATCGGCGGCGTCGCGCGCGCGCGCTTCGTCGCGCGTCATTGGGCCAGCGCGCTGCGGATCAGCGCCTTAGCTTGCGCCCAGGCCGCCGTCTCCGGCGCGATCAGTTCGACATGGCCGGTACGCTCCACAATGTGCAGCGCGGCGCGGTCGCCCTTGGCGCGGGCCTGATCGACATAGCCGGTGCCGAGGCGCAGCGGAATGATCGCGTCGGCCCGTCCGTTCACCAAATCCTGCGGCACGCCGAGCGGCAGTAGGCGCGGCACCGAGGTATCGGCATAAACATCGCTGCGGGTGCCGGGCTTGCCGACCAGGTGCGACACGACGTCCGTGCCACACCCATTGTCGGGGCTGGCGGCGGTCGCTTCGAGATCGGGCAACCCGCCGAGGCTTACGACATGGCTGATCTTGATCGGGTGGGCGCTGTACAAGGGGCTGTCCTTGGGCAAGCGCGACCGTCCGGCCAGCCACAGCGCCAGGTGTCCGCCGGCCGAATGGCCGACCGCGACGATATGGGTAGTGTCGAGATGAAAGCGCTCGGCGTGGGACGCGAGCGCGTCGGCGGCGGTCGCGGCATCGAGAAAGGTTCCGGGATAGCCCCCGCCCGGACGATCCACCCCGCGATATTCGATATTCCACACCGCGATCCCGCTTTTGCGAAGATCGTCGGCGATCCAGTTCATCAGGCTGCGGTCGGCGATGCTGGTGGTCCAGCAGCCGCCATGCACCATCAGCACGACGGGATGGCGGCCGACCCCTGCGGGGAGCCACACGTCCACCTTTTGCAGTGCATCCGTACCATAGGCGATCGTCGCATCGGGCTTCGGCTGTGCCCGTCCGGTCAAGTCGGGCCAGCTGAGCAAGGGCGGTTCGGGCGTGCGCGGAGTATCGGGCATGGCACCTGCGGGCAAAGTGAGAAGGGCAAGCGAGAGCAACCGGATCATGTCCGCAGGGTGTAATCGCCACGCGACCATCTCGCCACCTGCGAATGCGGCTGCTATCGCGGAGCTATGCCGACCGATTTGACCGATCCCTTCCAGGCCATCGTGGACTCACCCTTCGATAGCGCGCTCAGCGACCGCTATCTGGTCTATGCCCTGTCGACGATCACCGCGCGTTCGCTACCCGACGTGCGCGACGGCATGAAACCGGTGCACCGCCGGTTGTTGTGGGCGATGCGCCAACTGCGGATGGACCCGAACACCGCCTATAAGAAATCGGCGCGCGTCGTTGGCGAAGTGATCGGCAAATATCATCCGCATGGCGATTCCTCGGTCTATGACGCGATGGTCCGGCTCGCGCAGGATTTTTCGGTGCGCTATCCGCTGGTTGAGGGGCAGGGGAATTTCGGCAATATCGACGGCGATAACGCCGCTGCCTTCCGCTATACCGAGGCGCGGCTGACGCAAGTCGCCATGGATTTGATGGAAGGGCTCGACGAAGACGCCGTCGGCTTCAAACCCACCTATAATAATGAAGAGCAGGAGCCCGAGCTTTTCCCTGGAGCTTTCCCGAACCTGCTCGCAAACGGTGCGGCGGGAATCGCGGTTGGCATGGCCACCAGCATCCCGCCGCACAACGCCGCCGAACTGTTCGACGCGGCGATCCTGCTGATCGACAATCCGCACGCCGAGGATGCGGCGCTGCTGGAGCATATCAAGGGCCCCGATTTCCCGACCGGTGGGTTGGTCGTCGACAGCCCGGCGTCGATTGCCGAGGCCTATGCTACAGGTCGCGGCGGCTTCCGCGTGCGCGCGCGCTGGCATGTCGAGGATCAGGGGCGCGGCACCTGGAACGCGATCGTCACCGAAATCCCCTACGGCATCCAGAAGGGCAAATTGATCGAGCAGATCGCGGCGATCGTCAACGACAAGAAGCTGCCGATCCTGGCCGACATCCGCGACGAATCGGATTCGGAAATCCGCATCGTCATCGAACCGCGCAGTCGCACGGTCGAGGCCGATATGCTGATGGAAAGCCTGTTCAAGATGTCGGACCTGGAAGTCCGCTTCAGCCTCAACCTCAACGTGCTCGACGCCAACCGCACCCCGCGCGTGATGAGCCTGCGCCAGGCGTTGCAGGAATGGGTGGCGCATCAGTTCATCGTGCTGCAACGGCGCACCACGCATCGCCTGTCCAAGATCGCCGACCGGATCGAGCTGCTGCACGGCTATATCGTCGCCTATCTCAACCTCGACCGCGTGATCGAGATCATCCGCACCGAGGATGAGCCCAAGCCGGTGATGATGGCCGAGTTCGAGCTGAACGAGCGCCAGGCCGAGGCGATCCTCAACATGCGGCTGCGCAGCTTGCGGCGGCTGGAGGAAATGGAGTTGCGCAAGGAGCGCGACACGCTGGAAGCGGAGCGGGCCGGGCTGGAGGCACTGCTCGGCAGCGAGGCGCGGCAGCGCACGCGGCTGAAGCGCGACTTCACCAAATTGCGCGAGCGCTATGGCCCCGAGACCAAGCTCGGCAAGCGCCGCACCACCGTCGCCGAGGCGGCCCCGGCGCGTGATATCCCGCTCGAGGCGATGATCGAGCGCGAGCCGATTACCGTGATCCTGTCGCAGCGCGGCTGGATCCGCGCGATGAAGGGGCATGTCGATGCCGCAGGAGTTGCGGCGGTGAAGTTCAAGGAAGGCGATGCGGCGCTGTTCGATTTCACCGCGCATACCACCGACAAGATCATCGTCGCGGCCGAAAACGGGCGATTTTACACGCTGGCGGCCGACAAATTGCCCGGCGGGCGCGGCTTTGGCGAGCCGGTGCGGTTGATGATCGATCTCGATGGTGAAATCGGGATCGTAGGGATCTTCCGCGCCGGCATTTCGGAGAAGCTGCTGGTCGCGGCGAGTGACGGTCGCGGCTTCATCGTCCGCACCGCCGACATCCTCGCGGAGACGCGCAAGGGCAAGACCGTGGTGACGCCGCGGATCGGGGCCAAGCTCAAGGTCGTCCGCCCGGTTGCGCCCGAGGCGGATTATATCGCTGCAATAGGCGATAATCGGCGCTTGCTGGTGTTTCCGCTGTCCGAGCTGGCAGAGATGGCGCGCGGGCAGGGGGTGCAGCTGATGCGCTTCCGGGATGGAGGGCTATCCGACGCGATCGCCTTCGTTTTTGCCGAAGGATTGAGCTGGCCAATGGGCGGCGAGAGCGGCCGCATCCGTACCGAAACCGATCTTGCGCCGTGGCGTGCCGCGCGCGGTGCTGCCGGCCGAATGCCACCCAATGGATTCCCCCGCGATAACCGCTTCTAGCGGGCGCAAATGCCAACGGTGTCATTTCACCAACGTACTGAAAAATCGGAAGGTTGAGCGGGTTCTTAACGATTTGACGCTACCGTCACGGCAATGGCGCTCGTTCCGCACCCTGTTTTGGCCCTCTCAACTGCGGCGGATGCGCTGACGCAGGATAATGCTGACGCGCCATCGCTCATGCTCGCCTCGCGGGTGATTGAGTTGCTTCCCATCCCCGCAGCGATGCTGTCGCTGCAGGACATCGGCATCGCGGTCATAGCGGTCAATCGTGCCTATGAAATGGCGGGTCTTGGCATTGGCGATCGTCGGCGCTCGCTGGTCGGGCAAATCGAGGGACGAATCGAGGCGTTTATCAGGGGCGATTCGCTGCGCGCGGAGTTCCAGGTCGAATATGGCGACGCCGTCGATTGCCATTATTATCAGGCAACGTTGGCGCGGCTGGCGCGCAACGCCGATCAGCGGTGTGTCTTGATTCTGGTCGATCAGACCGCCGAGCTGCGCACCGAACACAATTTGCGTCGGGAAATGCTGACCGACAGCCTGACCGGCCTGCCCAACAGGGCCGGTTTCAGCGATCGACTCGAGACGTTATTGGACGATCCGGCGTCGCGCACCGACTATGCGGTGCTGGTCGTCGATCTCGACCGTTTCAGCCGCGTAAATGCCTGCCTGGGATCGATGGCCGGGGACGAGTTGCTGATCACGGTTGCCCGGCGCTTGAAGGGGGCCTTGCGCGCGCAGGACGTGCTGGCGCGCACCGGCGGTGACGAATTCGGGATTCTGTTGACGTTGGAGGATGGCCCAAGCGACGCCGACCACGTCGCCAAGCGCATCCAGGGAGCGCTTTCCACCCCCTTCCGCCTGTCCGATTTCGAAATTCGTGTCGCCTGCTCGATCGGTATCGCGTTCGGCACGGCGGCGATCGACGATGGCGAGGAGTTGATCCGGCACGCCCAGTTTGCGGTAAAACGCTCGAAGGGCACGGGCAAGACCGAGGCGTATCAGACGCAGGCGTTCGACATTGCGCGCGAGCAATTCGGCATGGAAACCGCGCTGCGCCGCGCGATCGAGCGCGGGCAGATGCGGCTGACCTATCAACCGATCTGCGATCTCGCGACCGGGCGACTGGTGTCGTTCGAATCGCTGGCGCGCTGGCGCGATGAAGCGGGAGTTGAGTATTCGCCCAATGATTTCATCCCCGTGGCCGAAGAATCGGGGCTGATCGTTCCGCTGGGTCGCTGGGCGATCCAGGAAGCGGCGGCGACGCTGGCGCAGTGGGATGCGCGGATGGGGGGCGATTGCGGGGTCAAGCTCGCGGTCAACCTGTCCGCTATCCAGTTGCAGCGCGATGCGATCGCGCCGGTCGTACAGTCGGCGCTTGCCGCCTACGGCCTGGACGGATCGCGCTTTACGCTGGAACTGACCGAAAGCGCGCTGGTGACCGACCCGGACCGCATGGCCGGCATCATGCACGCGCTGAAGGCGCTCGGCACCACCATCGCGATGGACGATTTCGGCACCGGCTATTCCAACCTCGCCTATCTTCAGAAACTGCCGATCGACATCCTCAAGATCGACCGCAGCTTCGTGACGGGGATGCTCGCCGATCGCGACAAGATCGCGATCGTGCGCGCGATTCTGTCGCTCGCACAGGCGCTCGGCATGAAGACCACCGCCGAGGGAATCGAGACCAACGAGCTGTCGCAAACGCTGGCGGCGTTGGGGTGCACCTACGGACAGGGCTATCTCTATGCCCGCCCGCTGGAGGCGGAAGCCGCCTATGCGATGCTGGAATCGCTCAGGAATTGAGCGACGGCGGCGTCGGCAATGGCATTGGCGCGCTCGGCTGAGGGGAAATCCTCGGCGATCCACTGATGTTCGACCAGCTTGAGCAACCGCGCGACATCGGGCCCCTTGTCGACTCCGCGCGCGACCAGCGCTCCGCCGTTGACGGGGAAGGTCGGCGCAACCCAATCGAGAATCTGGCGCACCGCCAGCACACGCTCCATCGCCGCCGGGATATGCAGCAGCACGCGGTCGATCGCGCCTTCCCGGCCCAGGCGATAGGAGAGCGCCTGCGGGGCGGCGAGATCGGGCGTGAGCGCCGAGACGATGCGTTTGCGCTGCGCGTTCGAGAGTTTCAACCGTGCGGCGACATCCTCGCCGACCTTCGCATCGCGCGGCAGCATAGCGGCGAGGCGACGGATCGGATCGGGGGTGAGGCCCGCCAGCGTTTCGCTGCCCGCAACGTCGGCAAAGGCCTCGACACCCTCGGCGGTGATTTCGGGCAGGACCGGGCGGAAGATGCCGCGCTCGACCATCAGCCGCAGTGTCGCCACCGCATTGGGGGCGACCAGCAGCTTGAGCAGCTCCGCCGCGATCCGTTCGCGGGACAGCGCCATCAAATCGTTGGCGCGCGCAGTGCAGGCGTCCAGCCCCGCCGCATCCGGCATATCGCCAAAGCGCGCGTGGAAGCGGAAGAAGCGCAGGATGCGCAGATGATCTTCGGCGATGCGCTGCAACGGATCGCCGATGAAGCGCACGCGGTGCGCCGCCAGATCGGCAAGGCCGCCGAAATAATCGAAGATCTCGCCCGTTTGCGGATCGGCATAGAGCGCGTTGATCGTGAAATCGCGCCGCGCGGCATCCTCCCGCCAATCATCGGTAAAGGCGACGGTGGCGTGGCGTCCGTCGGTTGCAACGTCGCTGCGCAGCGTGGTGACCTCGACCGGAGAGCCATCCGCCAGCACCGCCGTGATCGTGCCATGGGCAAGACCCATCGGCACTGCGCGAATCCGCGCGCGGGCGAGCAGGTCGATCACATCCTCGGGCGGGTGGCGCGTGGCCAGATCGACATCGGCGACGTCCAGCCCGAGCAGCGAATCGCGCACCGCGCCGCCGACGAAGCGCGCGTCGCCACGCGCAGTCCCGAGCACCGCGCATAATTCGGCCAGCCCCGCGCGCTGCCGCCACGGAGCGTCGGGCAGCGTCAGGCCGTCCATCGCAGCCGCCGGGAGAGGTTGACGATCATCGCGGCGGTGGCGCCCCAGATGCGATGGTCCCCCCAGAAAATTTCATAATAATGGCGGTTGCGGCCCTGCCACTCGACGCTCGCCTCGATGTGGTTGCCCGAGTCGAGCAGGAAACCGAGCGGGACCTCGAACACTTCGGCGACTTCAGCGGCGGCGGGGATGAACGCCAGATCGGGCGGCACTACGCCGATCACCGGCGTCACCTCGAACCCGGTGACGGTGCGGTAGCGGTCCGCTTCGCCGACGATGCGGACGTGCGTGCGCGGCAAGGCAATTTCTTCCTCTGCTTCGCGCAAGGCCGCCGCAACCGGCCCGGCATCGCCCGGATCGATCCGGCCGCCGGGAAAGGCAATCTGCCCGGCATGGCGCGACAGCGTGTCGGTGCGCCGCGTCAGGATCACTCCCGGTTCGGCGCGATCGGTGACCGGGATCAGCACCGCGGCCTGCGTCAGCGCGGTGACGATCGCATCGGGATCGACATGGTCGCCGGTCAACAGCACCGTATCGGCATGGCCATTGGCGAGCGCCTGCTGCAAACGGGACACGAGCGTCATGCGGAGGGCTCCAACGGGAAGAATGCGCCTGCGCTCCACACGCCGGGCGGCACGTCGCCACCGTCGATCGCCCGTTGCGCCAACTCGTAATAAACTGTGCGCGCCACCACCGCGTCGAGCCCGGCACGCACGTGCAGATAGGGGCGCGGACCATCCTCGCGCGGCTCGAAACGTAGCGCATGATCGGCATCGGCGGTGACCAGATCGCCGGTATTGAGCCGGAAGGTGAGCGTCGCCACTTTGCCTTCGCCCGACACCTTCATTTCCACCGCAACGAACGGCGCATCCTCGACCACGATGTCGAGCTTCTCGACCGGGGTGACCAGAACATAGCCGCCATCGGCTTCGCGCCGGAGGATCGTCGAGAACAGCCGCACCATCGCCTCTCGCCCGATCGGAGAGCCCTGATGGAACCAGGTGCCATCACGCGCGATGCGCATTTCGCTGTCGCCGCAATGCGTGGGATTCCAGCGCTCGACCGGCGGCAATTTGCGCGCTTCGGCAAGGCGCGCAATGTCGGCGAGCGACAAAGCGGCGAGATCGGGGATCGGCTCCATCGGCATGTCAGCGGCGGTAGGGCAGGCGGGTCGTTGCGTAAACCCGCGTCAGGCCAGCGCGACGATCCGTGGCGCGAGCAGGCCCGCCCCGCTCGGCACTTTGTCGCCGCGCGCGAGCAGACGATGCCGCTCGACCGGGCCGGGCACGCGCCATTCCGCCGTGCGCGCGGCATCGAAACCGAAGAAGCGGCCATAATATTCGGGATCGCCGATCAGCGTGATTGCATCCGCCAGGCCAGCACCCTCCGCCGCCGCAAGCGCTTGCGCGGTGAGCGCGCGCCCGATGCCGCCTTGCTGCCGCCCGGGTTCGACCGCGACCGGGCCAAGCTGCACCATCGCCACGTCGCGCCCGTCATCCCCGACAAAGCGAATCGGCCAGCATTGGATCGTGCCGACCAACGCGCCATCGTCGAGCGCTGCGAAGCTCAGGGCCGGAATCGCCTCCATCCCTGCGCGAATGCGATAGGCGGTGCGCTCCTGTCGGTTCGCGCCGAAGGCACGGTCGAGCAATCCCTCGACCGCAGCGGGCGCAACATCGGCAATCGGCACATATTCGATCACGGCGATTTCCTCGTCCCCTCGGTGTCCCGCTGGAACGGGCCCATAGACCGAAGGGGCCGCGCGCTTTAGCCTCCACCGCGCTGAACGCAAGGCGAATGGGGAGAGTCTTCGTGAAACTTTATGATGCCGCCTGGGCACCAAGCCCGCGACGCGTTCGCATCTATCTGGCGGAAAAGGGAATCGAGGTTGACCGCGTGCCGGTCGATCTGCGCTGCGATGAACATTTGGGCGAGGCCTTTCTGCGGATCAATCCGCGCGGGGTGGTGCCGGCGCTCGAACTCGATTCCGGCGAGGTGCTGTGCGAATCGTCGGCGATTTGCCGGTATTTCGAGGCGCTGCAGCCAGCACCGTCGCTGTTCGGCGAAAGCGCGCTGGACATTGCGCGGATCGAATCGTGGACGCGGCGGATCGAGCAGGAAGGCTATGCTGCGGCGGTTTATGTCCTGCGCAACCAGCGCGAGGCGTTTCGCGATCGGGGTGTTGCGGGCAAGTGGCCCGCCATCCCGCAAATTCCCGAACTGGCCGAACGCGGCGGTATTTTGTGGGCGGCGTTTACCGCAACACTCGATGCCCATCTCGCCGGGCGCGCTTGGATCGCCACCGACGGCTACAGCTTCGCCGATATCTCGGCGCTGGTCACGATCGATTTCGCCAAGGCCGCGCGACTGACGGTGCCGGAGGGCTTCGTCCATCTGCACCGCTGGCACGCCGCCGCATCCGCCCGGAGCAGCGCCGCCGCGTGACGGTTCCCCTGCGCCCGCGATCTGCTATGGCGCGCGCCCATATCGACAAGAAGGGCAAGATTTGACCGACCGCCTGACGCTGAACGTCCACGATCTCGAAGTGATGGTGCTGACCGGCATCTATTCGGAGGAGACGCATCTGCCGCAACCGCTGCGCATTTCGCTGACGGTGGATTTGCAGGTGCCCGATCGTTTCGATCCCGATACGCCGCTGTCAGCCTCGAAAAACTATCTCGATCTGAAACATGCCGCGACCACCGCCCTGCCGACCGGGGTGCATTTCACGCTGGTCGAGGCGGTCGCCGAGCACATTTGCGAAACGCTGTTCCTGCAAGATGCGCGTGTAACGCGGGTCGAGGTGTCGATCGTCAAGCTGGCCATCGCCGAGGCGGGCGAATCGATCGGAATTACGCTGGTGCGGAACCGCCGGTGACGCAGGCGGTGGCCGCGGCGTTGGCAGGGCAGGCGCGCGTCGTGATCGCCGCCGATGCCGCTGCGCTGGCCGAACTCCGGCATACGGTATCCGATTCGCGGGCTGATAGCGGATTGGCGTTGCTCATCATTGCCGAAACCGTCCCAAAATTGGACCGGGCATTGCTGATCGCAGGCATTGGCCCGATCGCGATCGACGCCGCACCAACTATGCGCGTGGCCGCGCTCGATCTCGCTGATGGCGCGTGTGCGGACGATGTCCTCGCCGCCGCGCTCTTTCTGGCAGCGGCGACATCTTCGACTGGCCAGGTGTTGCGTATCGGCGCACGCGATTAGGAGCGTCCGCCGCGATCGCAGGCCCCGAGCGCGGTGATGACCAAGGCATAATCCTCGCGGGCGACCGTCGCATCGTCGCCGGACGAGTGCAGCACCGCGTCGGGCAAGGTCGCGGGCAAGCTGCACGCCAGCCGATACCATAACAGCGTGTCGCGCGGCGGCGGCGGCGCGGCGGCATCCACCACTTCGCTCAAGGCGACCGACCAGCGTGGCGCTTCGCCCGCCTTTCGCTCGATCGTCAGCGAAATCGGGCGGTTGTCCGCCGTCGACAGGAAGATTTGCGTTTCCCCCGAACCGGGCAGATCACCCGGCGTGTGAAAGGCGTTAGCGATGCCCGTCACCGTCGGCGGTGCGTCGGGGGCGAGCGTTTCGCGCACGATTCGCCGCGTCAACGCATCGCCAGCCGCCGACCATCCGCGCTGGGCGTCGGGGCGGATGAGCTGGATCTGCCCGACCTGGTCGGGCACGGCGCGGGCGAAGAGCAACACCCGGCTCTTGCGATATTGCGGCGCGCGGCCATGGGCGTCGAGCGGCACGTCCAGCGTATAGCCAAGTCGCGCGGGCATGGCATCGGTGCCGCGAATCAGTGCCGAGACGTCGGCTTCCACATAAAGGCGCGCCATACTGGGCGGGAGGCCTGCCGAATCGGTCGGCTTGAGCCGGACGGTGCTGCGAACGGTCGCATCGACGATGACCGGAGCCGCGACGACGAGATCTGCATAATCGGCATAAGCGGGCGATGGCGCGGTGCTTTCCGTAGCTATCGGAGCATGTTGCGCCGCAACGGCGGATGGGGCGGAAAGTCCGACAATTGCGGCGGTCAGGGCGATTTTTGGGAACTTTGGCATTCCCAACGGGTATCCGAGGAAGCAATTTTTATACAGAAATAATTCTGCCATGCGGCGGTTGTACGTTTGTTGCGTGAGACAAAGCGTTTGCGTCGTTGTTTTCGGCGCGATAGAGGTTGGGCCTGTCCAGGATATATTAGCCCATGGCAGGCCGGAATAACGAGCGGACGTTACGGATCGGCTTGGACCGTCGTGACCGGAAAAGAGGAGTTTCGTTTCTGAATGGCTTACGCTGATCGCAATACGAGTGGCAGCCGCGTGGTTTCGATCGTGATCGTGTCGATCATTGTCGCGCTGTTCGCGTGGGGTTTCGTGAACGGTCTGACCTTCAAATACATCAAGAAGGTTACCGAAAAGCTGAACACGTTCGACGTCGTCGAACCACCGCCGCCGCCACCCGACAAACCGCCGCCCCCGCCGCCCGAGCAGCCGCAGCTTCAGACCCCGCCGGTCGTGTCGCCGCCGCCGATCGTGCGCGTTACGGCTCCGCCCCCTCCTGTGGTCTCGGTTGCCGTTCCGCCGCCCGCGTTGGTGATTACGCCGCGCGCCGCTGCGCCGGCCCCGGTTCCGGTTGCCGCGCCGCCGGCTCCGACCATCAGCAAGGCCGCCGGTGCCAAGGGCGACCCGTCGCAATGGGTTACGACGGATGACTATCCTTCGGACGCACTGAGCGCCGAGGCGCAGGGCACCAGCAAGATCAAGTGGGAAATCAATACCGCTGGTCGTGTCGAGAACTGCGTTGTGGTCGCGTCGAGCGGTAACGCTTCGCTCGACCGCGCTGCTTGCTCGAACATTACGCGGCGTGGGCGTTATACGCCTGCCCAGGACACCGCGGGCAATCCGATCCGCTCGTCGTCTTCGCGTAACATTGTTTGGCGCTTGCCTCAATAAACCATCCACCCGTGCGTCCTCCGGGGTGAGGCGCACGGGCATTTTTCGAGAAGGAAGTCTTCGCAATGTCCACCACCATTCTCGCTGCCGGTGCATCGGCTGCTGACAATTTCGGCTTCATGAACGCGATGAAGCAGGGCGGCCCTGTCACCTGGACGACGGCAGCAATCCTGACCATCTTCCTGTTCTTCACGCTCTACATCCTGTTCACCAAGCTGTTCGAACAGCAGAAGATCATCAACCAGGGCCGTCGCGTCCGCGCGACCTTCTGGAATGCCAACTCGCTGCGCGAAGGCGCTGCCAAGCTCGAGAAGAACTCGGCTTACAAGCAGATCGTCGACGACGGCATCGAAGCGCAGGAACAGCATTCGCGCCTGACCGATCCGGTTGAAGCGCATGACTGGCTGCACGGCGCGCTCTCGCGCTCGGAAGCGGCGATCAACTCGCAGCTCGGTGGCGGTCTGGCCTTCCTCGCAACCGTCGGCGCAACCGCACCGTTCGTTGGTCTGTTCGGTACGGTGCTCGGTATTTACCGCGCGCTAATCGGCATCGGCCAGGCTGGCCAGGCATCGATCGACAAGGTCGCAGGTCCGGTCGGTGAATCGCTGATCATGACCGCCTTCGGTCTGGTCGTCGCGGTTCCGGCCGTGCTCGCCTTCAACTTCCTGCAGCGCCGTAACAAGGCGATTGCGGAGCACCTGAGCGCCTTCTCGACCGACGTGCTCGGCTATCTCGCCTCGAACGGTGCGGTTCGTCCGGCCGCTCCCGGCAAGAAGGCTCCGACCGCAACTGCGCCGAAGCCTGCCACGACCACGGCTGGCCAGGCTGGCGGCGTGCAGACCCGCGTCTAAGAGTACCGAACGGGGCCGCTCCCAGCGGCGGCCCCGTTTCTTTCGCCGCCCGGCTCGATCGGGTGGCCTGACCGATACGAATAGGATGGCCTTTCATGGCGATTAGTACAGGTGGCGGCGGCGATGACGCCCCGATGTCCGACATCAATACGACGCCGCTCGTCGACGTCATGCTGGTGTTGCTCATCATCTTCCTCATCACGGTTCCGGCGATCGTGCAGTCGGTCAAGCTGAAGCTGCCGGACGTGCGGTACGACCCGACCGTGACCAAGCCCGAGAACGTCTCGCTCTCGATCACCAAGGATAGCGACGGCAAGTGCGCCATCTATTGGGGTTTGACGCGGGTTACGCACGAAGAGCTGCTCAAGCGCGCGACCGACAAGCTCGAAGAGATTGTCAAAAAGGCTGGCGGCGCTCAGAATCTGACGACCGAAGATCTGCCCGAGGCACATATTCGCGGTGACGTGGACACGCCGTATCGCTGCATCGGTGGCGCGATCTACACGATGCAATCGGCTGGTTTTGCCAAGGTCGGCTTCATCTCGGAACCGCCCCCCACGGGTGGCCCGTCGGCGTAATGCGTGCGGTAGCACCAAGGAGTATTTGACATGGCAATCAGCAGTGGCGGCGCCGAAGGCGAGCCCATGATGGACATGAACACGACGCCGCTGATTGACGTCATGCTCGTGTTGCTCATCATGTTCATCATCACCATTCCGATCCAGACGCACGCGGTGAAGGTCGATCTTCCGATCAATGATCCATCCGCGAAGAAGCCTGACGTCGACCCACAAAAGAACAAGATCGTCATCCAGCCGGACGGCGTGATCCTGTGGAACGGCGCGCCGACCGACGAGGCGACGCTGCAGCAATATCTGGTGCAGACGACCCAGCTCAACCCCGAGCCCGAGCTGCACTTCCAGCCGGACCCGGCAGCGAAGTATGAAAAGGTCGACAAGGTTCTGGCGATCATCAAGCGCTCGAACGTGTCGAAGCTCGGCTTCATCGGCAACGAGCAATATCGTAACGACTTCTGATCGTCGCGATCTGTCGATGCACAATCAGGGCGGTCCTTCGGGGCCGCCTTTTTTGTGCGCGGTGTTTGCTGGGTATTGGATGGACGCTCCGCAGGAGCGGGAAGACCATGCTTTGCCCGTTCGTTTCGAGCGAAGTCGAGAAACAGCGCCACGCGCTGTGCTAGGTTTCTCGACTTCGCTCGAAACGAACGGACGGCGGTCGTTCGCGGAACAGCAACTCAGCTCTGAAGAGCGGATTCTGATATTCCCCCCTTTCGCAGGAGGGGCGTTCCGTCGACTTTGGCCCGCTTACAGCCGCGGCAACGTTACCCCGCGCTGGCCCATATATTTGCCCGCACGGTCGGCGTAGCTGGTTTCGCACGGCTCATTGCCTTCGAGGAACAGGAACTGGCACGCGCCCTCATTGGCGTAGATTTTGGCGGGCAGGGGGGTGGTGTTGGAAAATTCCAGTGTCACATGCCCCTCCCAGCCGGGTTCCAGCGGGGTGACATTCACGATGATGCCGCAGCGTGCATAGGTCGATTTGCCGAGGCAAATCACCAGCACGTCGCGCGGGATGCGGAAATATTCGACCGTGCGTGCGAGCGCGAAGCTGTTGGGCGGGATGATGCAAACGTCGGTCTTGCGGTCGACGAAGCTGTTCGCCGCAAAATCCTTGGGATCGACGATGACGCTGTCGATGTTGGTGAAGATCTTGAACTCGTCGGAGACGCGCGCGTCATAGCCGTAGGAGGACAGGCCGTAGCTGATGCAGCCTTCACGCTTCTGCCCGTCGACGAACGGCTCGATCATGCCGGTGGCGAGCGCTTGCTCGCGGATCCAGCGGTCGGACATGATCGACATGCGAATGATTCCCCTATGGTGTCGGTCTTCGGTCCCCGCGTTTCGCCGGAAATAGCGGTGCGGGCAAGGGGCTGCCGTGTTCGTCTCGCGCGGCTATTCAGCAGCGCCCAAGCCCAGATCCTTTGGCCCGAAGGCGTGTGGCAGCAATTCGGAAATGGTACGCCGCTCGACCGCATCGCCCTCGGCCGCACCGCACCATACGAGGATATCGCGCCCGGCCATATCGGCGGCTTCGTTGATGACCTGGCGGCAGCGCCCGCAGGGGCCCACTGGGGCGTTGCCGGTCGGGCGGCCATCCGCGTCCATCGCCCCGCCGATGACACCTATGGCCACCACCTGGCGCAAGTCGCCGCCGCTGTTGACGGTGGCGAGTGCCACCGTCTCGGCGCACAGCGACAGGCCATAGCTGGCGTTTTCGAAATTGGCCCCGGTCACGATCCGTCCGTCCGTCAGCAGCACTGCCGCACCGACGGCGAAGCGCGAATAGGGGGCATGCGCATTGCGCGCGGCGGCGCGTGCGGCGGCGATCAGCGTGTCGCGGGTGCTGTCTTCGGTCATGGTGCTACTACGTCCCAATGGATCGGTCCGTCGACGCCGTCGATGCGCCGCGTGCCGTTTGCCTGCCACATCCGCCAACGCCTTGCTGGATAATCGGGCGGAAAGAAATCCTGCACCGCCCAGACGGGACGCGGGATTGCCAATGTCACGCCGTAGGCCGCGTCAAACGCTTTGCTGACCTTGAGCAGCACCGGCTTGCCGGTGTGCGATTCGACCATCGTGATGTAGCGGCGCAGCTCGTCGAGTACGATCGGCCCCGCTGGGCGCGTGGGACAATCCGCCGCGAAATCGAGTTCCAGTGCCGCAGGCAGGGCGTTTTCGTCGCGCGGCACGGTGGTGTTGAACAGATTGGCCTGGTCGGTGGCGAGGCGGCAGATCGAATAAAGATGGCTGGCACCGCGCCGCAGCCCGGTTTCATAAAGGCCAGTCCAGTTTTCCAGAAAACGCGTATCGCGCTTGTCGGCACCGCTGGTCGCGCGGACATAGGCGAAATCGGCCCCTGCGCGCTTCACCGCCCACCAATCGATCGTTCCGTTCGCCTCGGCGATATCCACGCCCTGAAAGGGGTATTTGTCGGACGGCCGCCAATGGTGCATCCAGGTCCAGCCCGCCGCATACGCTATGCCAATGGTGATGATGACGGCACCGGCCAGGCCGATCCGCTTTTTCCAACGCCCCATGCTGCCCGCTTTACCCCTTGATGTGCAGGACGCAAATCAGCGTGAACAGCCGACGGGCCGTATCGAAATCGATGTCGATCTTGCCCTCCAGCCGCTCTTTCAGCAACGCGGCGGCGTCATTGTGGACGCCGCGCCGGGCCATATCGACCGTTTCGATCTGGGCGGGCGTGGCGTTGCGGATCGCCTGATAGTAACTGTCGCAAATCGCGAAATAATCTTTGATCGGGCGACGGAAGCGCCCCATGCCGAGGATGTAGGTTTCGAGATGGGTGCCATCCTCGCGGTGGATGCCGATGCCGAGCCGTCCTTCCTCGACCGTCAGATCGATCTTGTACGGGCCGGCATAGCCGTCGGGATACGCCTTTTGCGGCGCAAAATGGTTGCCCTCGATCAGGTCGAAGATCGCGATCCGCCGTTCCTGTTCGATATCGGCCGAGCGCCACAGGATGGTGCGCTCGTCAAGGGTTACGGCAATGATGCGCGGGTCGGACATGGCGCAGCCGTAGCCGGGCGGCGCGCGCGCGACAATCCATCGCGCCCGGTCGAAGCGTCAGGCCTCGACCGTCAGCACTTCGATCGTCGCCTCGGCGCATTCGCCGTGCCGCGCGAGCGCGGTTACCGTGGCATCGGCGACAAGATGTCCGCGCAGCGTCAGTTCGGCTTCGGCCAATGCACCGAGCCAGTGCGCCAGCGCAGCATCATCGGGCGCATCCAGCGTCAACCGATGTTGCGCACCGACGAAGGTCGCGCTGGCCCAGCGTGTGCTGTGCACGGTGCCGATCGTGATGGCACATCCTTGCGTGCGAGCATCGCGTTCCAGCGCCCGGCGGAGCAGCGTGGCGGCATCGGGGCCGCGGCTCATGGTCGCGCCTGCTGTTCGGCGAGGAAGGCCTCGATCCGGCGTACCATGCGCGGGCCGGGTTCGCGACCGCGCCGCAGGTCGTGGACAAGCCGCGGGTCCCGCACTGCGAGCCGTCCGAACTTGGTCGGTGGCATTGCCGTAGCCTTCAGATAGCGATCGATTTTTTGCAGCACCGACATGTCCAATCTCCCGTGATTCGCGCCGAAGTTCACGATCTGTTCCATTTTCCAACTTGTCTAGGAAATTTCCTATGGCTATCGTGTCGGCTATGGAGCGAGGCGATCCCCGGGCGCGGTTGGCGGCGCTGATCGATGCCGACACGGCGAGCTATGCCGCGCTGTCGCGGATGCTGCGGCGTAACGATGCCTATCTGCAGCAATATGTGCGAAGGGGGACGCCGCGCGATCTGGCGGAGCGCGACCGTGCGCTGCTCGCGGCCTATTTCCGGGTGGATGCGGCCGAACTGGGTGGTCCGCCGTCAACGCCGATGGCGACGATCCGACGGCTGGACGTCGAGGTGTCGGCTGGGCCGGGGGCGATCGCGAACGATGATCCGGGCGAGGCGGACATGCTGCTCGACCCCCGCTTGCTCGACGATTTGCGGCTGCGCCCGGCCAGTACGGCGATGTTGCGGGCGCGTGGGGATTCGATGGTGCCAACGATTGCCGATGGCGATCAGATCGTGATCGACGAACGCGATACGCGGGTCAGCGAGAGCCCGGCGATCTTCGTGCTCCGGCGGGATGGTGTGCTGTTGGTCAAGCGTGTCGCGAAAGTGGCTGAAGGCTTTGTTATCTCCAGCGACAATCCCGTTTATCCTCCGATCCGTTCGACGTCGGTGGACGTGATCGGTCGCGTCGTGTGGCTGTCGCGGACGTTGCGTTGAGCTATTTGCGTCGGTCGACAAGCCACAGGGCGAGCGACAGCGCACCGCCCAGCGCAATCCCGACCAGGAAGCCCCGCGTCGGCCCGATCGGCGAGAACAACCCGATCCCGGCACCTGCCATCGCACCGATCGCGATCAAAAAACCGCCCGCGAGCGGCGTCCGGGGAGAGGGGGAGCGTGCCATGCGGGCGCTTTGCCATGTCCCGGTGCAGGACGCCAGCGTCCCATCGTGAGAGAATTGTGCGGTCTGGTGGATCGCGTTAACCCTGATGGGGGCCGAATTGCCGCGTTTTCGCGAAACTGGCACGGGGCGTGTTTCCTCGATGTTTGCACGCTTGCGGGCCAGAAATTTGCGCGGAGAGTTGATGACCTGCTTGCCTTACCTCGCGGACCGCGCCGCTTTCGTCGATGCGACCGATTTGATCACGATATTTGGCGATGAGGCGGCGCTGGAGGCGGCGGCGCGCGCCGACCGCAGTCGCGACCTCGGCAATTATCTGCACTTTTGTCGATGGCGGCAGATCGAGCGGCTGATCGTGTTGCTTTCGGCCGACCGTGCGGTCGGCACGGTTCATTGAGCGGCGGCCAAATCGGCGACTAAGCCCCTGTCACTGCGGGCGCAGCCGGGCTAGGACGAGCCATGGCGTTGTCGGTCGGGCGGCGGGGCGTGTCGTTGGCCGCCGCCGGAGTCCTTTGTGTGTTTTGCCCGCGTGCGATGGCGCAAGTGCGTCCGTCGACCGATCCGGCTGACCCCAAGGTATCGCCGCTCGATCCGCAATCGCCGCTTGCGCCGTTGCCGGGGTTGGGGGTCGACTGGCCCGATTTGTCCAAGGCCCCGCCCGAGCCGGTTTCGGCGGATACGCCAACCGCGCTGACCGGGGACACCCGCTATGATTTCCGCGTCGACGGGATCGACGATGTCGCGAGTAGCCTGCTCAGCGATCGTTTCGCCCAGTTGTCGACGCTGAAAGCCAATGTCGGCCAACCCGCCAATGCCGCGCAGCTCGATCGCCGCGCGCGCGAGGACGCAACCCTGCTCACGACATTGCTGCGCGCCGAAGGCTATTACGACGCGCACGTGACGACGCGGGTGGAACCGGCTGCGCGACCGCTGGTCGTGCTGGATGCCGAGCCGGGGCAACTCTACACCTTCGCGGGTGTCAACGTCGCAGGGGTGGAAGCGGCCGGCGCGAAGGCGCAAACGCTTCGCCACGCCT
The DNA here is from genome assembly GCF_049897725.1 of Sphingomonas sp. PSPC2-2. Taxonomy (NCBI): domain Bacteria; kingdom Pseudomonadati; phylum Pseudomonadota; class Alphaproteobacteria; order Sphingomonadales; family Sphingomonadaceae; genus Sphingomonas; species Sphingomonas sp. PSPC2-2. The sequence continues at coordinate 303,530 of NZ_JAFCWU010000002.1, forward strand.
TCGGGGTCAATCCGGGCGATGCCGTCAATTCGGATGCCGTGGTCGCGGGCGAGACGAGCCTGCGCACCACGATCAACGATCGCGGTTTCCCGTTTGCCGTGGTTGGCGATCCGCAAATCGTCGTCGATCGCGCCGCGCACACCGCCACGCTGGATATGGCGGTGGTACCGGGGGCCGAGCGCCGCTTCGGCAAGATCGTGATGACTTCGGGCGACAAGGTGTTCGGGGCCAAGCATGTGCAGGACATTGCCCGCTTCGTCCCCGGCCAGACCTATGATGCCTCTGCGCTGGTCGACTTGCGGCGGGCGGTGATTCAGACCGGGCTGGTCTCCTCGACCAAGATCGAGCCCGTCGAAGGCACTGAGCCGGGCACGGTTGATATTGCGGTCGGCCTGGAACCGGCACCGCCGCACACCATTGCCGGGGAGCTTGGCTATGGCACTGGCGAAGGCGCGCGCGCGGAAGTGAGCTGGACGCACCGCAATCTGTTCCCGCCCGAGGGCGCGCTGACGCTGCGCGGTGTGCTCGGCACCGAGGAGCAATTGGCGAGCGTCATCTTCCGCCGCAACAATTTCGAAGGGCGCGACCGCGTGCTGACCTTTCAGGCGGCTGCCTCCAACTTGAAGCGCACCGCCTATCAGGCGCGCACCGTGTCGCTCTCGGGCAGCCTGGAGCGGCAGACCAACATCTTCTTCCAGAAGAAGTGGACCTGGTCGCTGGGCGGGGAGCTTGCCGCGTCGGACGAGCGCGATGTGATCGTCACCACCGGTGCCCCGCGTCGGCGTACCTATTTCATTGCCGCCCTGCCGACCTCGCTCAGCTATGACGGGTCGAACGATTTGCTCAACCCGACGCGCGGCTTCCGCCTGAGCGGACGCTTCTCGCCCGAGGCGTCGCTGGAAGGATCGATCTTTGGCTATGCCAAGATGCAGATCGACGCCAGCGCCTACCAGCCGATCACGACCGGTGCGGTGCTGGCCGGACGTATCCGCCTGGGCACGATCGCGGGCGCGCCGCGCGATGCGGTGGCACCGTCGCGGCGCTTCTACGCCGGCGGCGGGGCGTCGGTGCGCGGTTATGGCTATCAGGACATCGGCCCGCGCGACCCCAATAACGATCCGATCGGCGGGCGCAGCCTTGCCGAATTTTCGCTCGAGGCGCGGGTCAAGGCGTTTGGCCATTTCGGCGTGGTGCCGTTCTTCGACGGCGGCAACATCTACACCGGCGGCATCCCGACGCTGGGCGGAATGCGCTACGGCACCGGCATTGGCGTGCGCTATTATTCCAATTTCGGGCCGATCCGCATCGATGTCGGCACGCCGGTAAACCCCGCCAAGGGCGATCCGCGCGTGGCCGTCTACGTCTCGTTGGGGCAGGCGTTTTGACCTGGGACTCGCTCCCGGAGACGGTCGAAGCCGCACCGGTCCCGCCGCGCCGCCGCCATTGGGGGCGGATTGTGCTGGGTGCGGTGCTCGGCCTGCTGCTGGTGCTGCTCGCCGCGCTGGGGCTGGTCGATACCGCGATCGGGCACCGGATGATCGCCGATACCATATCCGGACTGCGGCCCGCCAATGGCTTGCGCTACAGCATCGGGCGGATCGAGGGATCGATCTACAACCGCGCGACGCTGATCGATGTGCGCGTGCGCGACCCGAAGGGACTGGTGTTTGCGGCACCGCGTGCCGACCTGCATTGGTCGCCGCTGCGCTGGCTCGACAATCGGCTGGATATCACCAGCTTGCGCATCCCGAGCGCGACACTGGCCAAATTGCCCGAGACGCGCCCGACCGAGACCAAGGGGCCGATCCTGCCGGGGTTCGATATTCGCATCGGGGCGTTGGCGGTGGACCGGCTGATCGTCGGGCGCGCGGTGACCGGGGTGGAGCGGATCGGGCGGTTGCGGGCACGCGCGGACATCCACAATCGCCGCGCGCTGATCGATCTTGCAGCGATGGTGGCAGGGAGTGACCGGCTGCGCGTCCACCTCGACGCCGAGCCCGATCGTAACCGGCTGGAGGTCGCGGCGCAGGCGCGCGGCAGCGCCAAGGGCGTGCTCGCCAAGCTCGCGGGGGTCGCGCGACCGATTGCGCTCGACATTGCCGGCAAGGGAAGCTGGCAGAGCTGGCAGGGCAGCGCGATTGCCGATGTCGGGCCGACGCGGCTGGTCGATCTCGCGCTGACCAACCGGGCCGGGGCCTATACGCTTTCGGGTGTCCTGACGCCTGCCCCGCTGGTGCATGGCAAGCTCGAACGGCTGACCGCCCCGCGCGTGCTGGTCAATGGCGGCGCGACGCTGGTCGACCGGCAGCTCAAGGGCACGCTCGCGCTGCGTTCGGTGTCGCTCAGCCTCACGGCCGACGGCACGCTCGATCTGGCTGAAAGCGCCTATCGCACTGTGCGGCTCCACGCGACCCTGCTGCGGCCACCGGCTTTGTTCCCCAACATGACCGGGCGCGCGATCGAATTGCGCACGATCCTCGATGGCCGTTTCGCTACAGCGGCCTTCGACTATCGCCTGACCGCGGTGCGCTTCGCCTTTGACAATACGGGCTTTGAGGATTTCCACGCCGCCGGGCGCGGGCATTTGTCGAAACAGCCCGTGCTGCTGCCGATCCACGCTGTGGCGGCGCGGGTTACCGGGGTTGGCGACGTGGCGGGCGGTATCCTGCGCAATCTTACGATCGATGGCGTGCTGCGGGTGACCTCAAAGCTCGTCATCGGCGACGATCTCAAATTGACGTCGGACAAGCTCAACGGGCGCATCAATCTGCTGCTCGATCTCAGCGACGGGCGCTATGACATCGGCCTGAACGGCGGGCTTGGGCGATATCGTATCCCGGGGCTCGGCGTGGTCGACGTGCAGACGACGCTCAAGGCGGTGCCCGGTCCGGGCGGCCACGGCACGCGCGTCGTCGGGCAGGGCACGGCGCGGATGCTGACGCTGGAGAATGCGTTCTTCCGGTCGCTGGCGGGTGGGCTGCCGCGCCTTGTCAGCGGGCTTGAGCGGACCCCCGACGGGATCCTGCACCTAAACCATCTCGTGCTGACCGCGCCGCAAATCCGCATCACCGGCAATGGCTATCGCCGCCGCGACGGCACCTTCCATTTCGAAGGGGTTGGCCAGCAAGCAACCTATGGCCCGCTGACGTTGAAGCTCGACGGCAAGATCGACCATCCGACGCTCGATCTGGTGTTCAAAAGCCCCAACGACACGATGGGTTTGAGCGACGTGGTCGCACATCTCGATCCGACCGCCGAGGGTTTTACCTTCACCGCGCGCGGCGGGTCGCGGCTGGGGGCGTTCAGCGGCAATGGCGCGATCCTGCTGCCCAAGGGCGGCGACGGGACGATCGCAATCGCCGATCTGGCGGTGAGCGGCACGCACGCCAAAGGCCCGCTGCGGATCGTGCCCGGCGGGTTCGACGGGACGCTTGCCGTTGCGGGTGGCGGCTTGTCGGGCGCATTGCTGTTCCGTCCGGTGGGCGAGCATCAGCGGATCGAAGCGCATCTGGATGCGACGGCGGCACGATTGAGCGATGCGGTGGTGCTGCGGCGCGGGCATCTCGATGCGGTGGCGCTGCTCGATCCGGCGGGAACGTCGATCGAGGCGAGCGTGAACGGCGCGGGGCTGCGGCGCGGGGCGCTGGTGATCGGGCGCTTTGCCGCGCGCGCCTCGTTGCGCGGCGGTACCGGCACCATCACCGCCTCGATTGCCGGGTCGAGCGGGCGCGCCTTCGATATCCAGTCGCTCATCCGCGTGACCCCTGACAATTATACCGTCACGGCGCAGGGCACGCTCGATCGTCGTCCGCTGAAGCTCGTTACACCGGCGGTGTTTACGCGCGATGGCGATGGCTGGCGTCTGGCCGCGACCGATCTCACTTTTTCCGGTGGCGATGCCAAGCTGTCGGGCCGCTTCACCGGCAAATCGAGCGCGATCGACGCGACGCTGGCGCGGATGCCGCTGTCGATCCTCGATATTGGTTATCCGGGGCTTGGGCTGGGCGGCAACGCCTCCGGCACCTTGTCCTATGCGCAGGGCGGCGGCGCTGCCCCGACGGGCAAGATCGACATGACGGTGCGCGGGCTCACCCGTTCGGGATTGATCCTGTCGTCGCGCCCGGTCGATGTCGGGATTGCCGGAGTGCTGTCGCCCGACCGCATCGCCGCGCGCGCGGTCGCCGCCACCGGTGGCAAGACCGTGGGCCGCGCGCAAATGTTGCTTACATTGCCTGCAGGGCCCGATCTGACGACGCGTGTGTCCAATGCGGGGGCGTTTGCGCAGCTTCGTTATGATGGGCCTGCCGACACTATCTGGCGACTGACCGGGGTTGAACTGTTCGATCTTACCGGCCCGGTCGCGATCGGCGCGGATGTGGGCGGCACGATCGCCAACCCGCAGATCAGCGGCGTTGTCCAGGCCAAGGGGGCGCGCATCGAAAGCGCGACGACCGGCACCGTCTTGACCAATGTGCAGGCGGCCGGACGCTTTGGCGGGTCACGCCTCACGATCGATCGCTTCGCCGCAGAGGCAGGCAAGGGCGGGCACGTCAACGGCAGCGGCACCTTCGATTTCGCGGCGAAGAACGGCCTCGGGCTCGATCTGACCTTGCAGACCGATCATGCGGTGATGATCGCGCGCGACGATATCGGCGCAACCGTCACCGGCCCGTTGCGCTTCCAGTCGGATGGGGCAGGGGGGACGATTTCGGGCGATCTGAAGCTCGACAAGGCGCGCTATCGCCTGGGCCAAGCAAGCGCCGCCAGCGCGGTGCCGCAACTCGCCATTCGCGAAATCAACGTGCCCGGCGGCGGCGCTGAGGATGATGAAGCGCCGCGCGCGCCGTGGCAGCTCGCCATCCATGCGCGCGCGGCCAATCAGGTACTGGTCACCGGACTTGGCCTGCGCAGCGAATGGTCGGCGGACCTCAAGATCGGCGGCGCGCCCGACAATCCCGCGATCACCGGTCGCGCCGATCTGGTGCAGGGCAATTACGATTTCGCCGGGCGCAGCTTTGCGCTCGAACGCGGCAAGATCCTGTTTGCCGGCGAAGTCCCCGCCAATCCGGCGCTGGATATCTCGGCCAATGCCAACACTACCGGGCTGAACGCCTCGATCAACGTCACCGGCCCGGCGCTCAAGCCCGAAATCACCTTCTCCAGCGTGCCTGCCTTGCCGCAGGACGAATTGCTGTCGCGGCTGTTGTTCGGCACGTCGATCACCAATCTGTCCGCCCCCGAGGCGTTGCAACTGGCCTCGGCAGTGGCGGCGCTGCAGAACGGCAAAGGCGGGCTGGATCCGATCAACGCGGTCCGCCGCGTGGCCGGGCTCGACCGCTTGCGCATCCTTCCCGCCGACGCGCAGACCGGGCAGGGCACCTCGGTCGCGGCGGGCAAATACATCACGCGGCGCTTTTATGCCGAGATCGTCACCGACGGAGCCGGCTATTCGGCGACGCAGGTCGAGTTCCAGGTGACGCGTTGGCTGTCGGTGCTGTCGACGATCTCGACGCTGGGAAGGCAAAGCGCAAACTTGCGCGTATCGAAGGATTATTGAGGCGGGGAGCAGGCGGTGGCGGAAACCAAGACCGACGAATATCTCTCGGCGCTGTTTGCGGACTCCTACAAGCGTGAGTTGGACGCCGATGAGGCAATCTGGCGCTCGCTGCCGTTTTTCGCGGCGATCCTGGGCCTTGCCGTCGCCGTCCTGCCGAGCATTTATCGCTCGGCCTTTTCGGTGCGCGATCCGGGCTGGACGATCGCGGTGGTGTTTCTGTTGGTTGGATCGGTCGGGTGCTTTGTCATCGCGGGGCGCTGGTTTTGGGATGTCATCCGCCTGCGCGACTATCGTTATCCGCCCAATGATGTCGAAATCCTGGATTATGCGCAGACCTTGGGCACCTTCTATCAGGACATTGGCAAGAAAGCGGTCGAGCGAGACGGTCTGGTTCGCGACGATTTGCGGACGCTGATGATCGGTGAGTTCGCCGATGCCGCGACACGCAACAGGCGAAACAACGTTGCGAAGGCCAAGGCTCGGAGCCAGGTACTGCTATTCGTGATGACCGGCTTCCTGCTCGCATTCTGCGCGGAAGCGACTATATTGCTGGCAGAGGCGTTCACCACTCCGAGCGAGCGGTGCCGCCCTGGAGGTAAAGCCAATGCCGGATCTGCCCAAAACTGCCGAAACGCAGCGGCCCCCGCAAAAGCCGCTGCCGCCCAAGCACCATATCGTGCGCGAGGGCGCGAGCTTCACGCTGAAAAGCTTCAGCCCGCCCGCCCGCAAACCGGCGTAACGCCTTAACCGATCATGCGCAGGCGGCTAGGTGCCGCCCGCGCATGGCTCAGGCAGGCTCGCCGATCACGGTCTTGACTTCCATAAAGTCGGTCAGCCCGAACTTGCCGTTTTCCCGTCCATTGCCCGATTGCTTGTAGCCGCCGAACGGCGCGTTGCCGTCGGGGCTCCACGAATTGATCGTCACCAGCCCGGCGCGCAGCCGCGGTGCGATTTTGGCGGCCTTGGCGGGATCGCCCGAGATCGTTGCGGACAGGCCGTAGGGCGTGCCGTTGGCGATCTTCACCGCTTCCTCTTCGGTGTCATAGGCGATGATCGTGGCGACCGGGCCGAACACTTCCTCCTGCGCGATGCGCATGTCTGGAGTAACGTCGGCGAACAGCGTCGGCTTGATGTAATAGCCGACATTGCGTCCGTCGGGCCGCCCGGTACCGCCGGTGACCAGCGTCGCGCCTTCGTCGATCGCCGACTGGATCAGCCCCTGGATTTTGTCGAACTGCGCCTTGTTGACGACCGGGCCGATATGCGCGCCCATTTCGGCCGGGTCGCCCACTGGTGTGCCCTCCATCATCGCCTTGACGATGCCGGTGGCGTCCGCGACCTGGCTTTTGTGCACCAGCAGGCGCGTGGGCGCGATGCAGCTTTGGCCCGAATTGGCGAGCACGCCTTGCACCGTCGGGGGCAGCACCGCTGCAAGATCGGCCCCTTCGATCACCAGATTGGCCGCCTTGCCGCCCAGTTCCTGATGCACGCGCTTGACCGTTGCCGCCGCCGACTGCGCGATCGCGATCCCTGCGCGAGTCGATCCGGTGAAGCTGACCATATCCACGTCCGGGTGCGCCGACAGCGCCGAGCCGACGCCCGCGCCATCGCCATTGACGAGGTTGAACACGCCCGCCGGCACGCCCGCGGCATCGAGGATTTCGGCCAGAATCACCGCGCAGCCGGGCGATTCCTCGCTTGGCTTCAGGATCATCGTGTCGCCTGCCGCAAGGGCAGGCGCGACCTTGGCGGTGACCTGGTTGAGCGGCCAGTTCCACGGCGTAATCATCGCGACGACGCCGAGGGGCTCATGCACCACGCGCGCGCGGCCGAGCTGTTCGTCGAACTGGAAGGCGTTGAGCGCCTTTAGCGTCGAGATGAAATGCCCAAGCCCGGCGGGGACTTGCGCTGCCGTGGCAAAGCCGATCGGTGCGCCCATTTCCTGGCTGACCGCCTGCGCGAGGTCGGGAATGCGCTTCTTATATTCCTCGATGATTCGCTCGAGCAGGGCGGCGCGTTCGGCGACGGTGGTCTGCGAGTAGGTCTCGAACGCTGTCCGCGCGGCGGCGACGGCGGCATCGACATCGGCGGCGGTGCCGAGCGCGATTTCGCTGCAGGGCTGCTCGGTCGCGGGGTTGATCACCGCGTGGCGCGTGCCGCCGATGCTGTCGACCCACGCACCGTTGATATACTGTTTGAGGTAGCTCTTCATCGCCGCTCTCCACCGTCTTGAATTTCTGGTACGCGACGACAAATGGAGCGGGGCGAAATAGGTTGCAACCCGAAACGTACGTCGTCGGTTAGGGCGGTTCGATAAGGAGATAGGCAGATGGCACGCGTTGCGCGGATCGACCGTATTGGTGGCCCCGAAGTGATCCAATGGGTCGATGTCAATTTGCCCGATCCCGGCCCCGGCGAGGTGCGGATGCGCAATGTCGCGGTCGGCCTGAACTTCATCGACGTGTATCACCGCAAGGGCGTTTATCCGGTCAACCTGCCGAGCGGCCTTGGCTCCGAAGCGGCGGGGGTGGTCGTGGCGGTTGGACCGGGGGTTACCGATTTTGCGCCGGGCGACCGCGTCGGCACGTTCGGCCCCGCGCTTGGTGCCTATGCGACCGAGCGTAACGTTCCCGCCAAGATCCTTCTGAAACTGCCCGACGATATTAGCGATCAGACCGCTGCCGCCGTGTTGCTCAAAGGGTGCACCACCGAATTTCTGGTCGAGCGCTGCGCGCGCGTACAGGCCGGACAGACCGTTCTGGTTCATGCGGCGGCAGGTGGCACCGGGCATTTGCTGGTCGGCTGGTTGAAGGCGATCGGTGCGACCGTGATCGGCACCGTTGGCAGCACGGAAAAGGCCGTACAGGCCAAGGCGGCGGGGGCCGACCACGTCTTGCTGCACAAGAGCGAAGATGTGGCGCAGCGCGTGCGCGAGTTGACCGACGGCGCGGGCGTGCCGATCATTTTCGACGGGGTCGGCATGGCGACCTGGGAGGTTTCGCTGGCGAGTGCCGCGCGGCGCGGGCTGATCGTCAGCTTCGGCAATGCCGGTGGCAAGGTGACCGGGGTCGACCTCGGCATCCTGTCGGCGCGCGGATCGCTGTTCGTCACCCGCCCGACGCTGTTCAGCTATTATGTCACGCCAGAGGAGCGCCAGGCCGGGATCGACCGCGTGTTCGCGATGCTGCGCTCAGGCGCGATCACCCCTGAAATCGGCCAGACCTTCGCACTGGAAGACGCTGCCGCCGCGCACCGCGCGCTGGAAGCCGGGGAGACGTGTGGAGCGACCGTGCTGACCGTGTAACCGCCTTGGGCATTTTGTCTCATCGCAGTCGGGGCGCGGGTTCCTATCTAGGCGGCAGCGAAAAGGTTGGATCAGACATGGCGGACACACAGACCGAGGGCGAAAAATGGCGCTGGATCTTCAAATCCGGTGCCAAGGGCCTGTGCCCGCGCTGCGGCAAGGGGCATATGTTCCGGTCATGGCTGAAGGTGGTCGATCGCTGCGAGGTGTGCGGGCTGGATTACAGCTTCGCCTCGCCCGATGACGGCCCCGCCTTCTTCTCGTTGTGCATCGTCGCGTTTCCGCTGCTGTTCGTGGTGGTGTGGTTCCAGGTGGCGTTCAGCCCGCCTTTCTGGGTCCATGCCGTCACCTCGCTGCCGCTGATGCTGGCGGGATGCCTGTTGCCGCTACGCCCGATCAAAGGATGGCTGGTCGCCTCGCAATATGTGAACAAGGCGCATGAGGCGGGGACCGCGCAATTGTGGGGGCAGTTGAACGGGCGGACGGTGGAGAAGGGCGGGACCGCGTTTGATGAGTGAGGGGCGTCATAATATCCCGATGTCGTGCAGCCATTGCCTGACCTGTCCCGGCCATTCCGTGGTGATCGGATCGGCGGTTGGTCGCATCCCGAATGCATGGCCGCCCCTAGCATAGAGCCGTAGATCGACCGGCACGCCCGCGTCGTTCAGCGCAAGCGCATAGGCCATGGGCTGCCGGATATTGTCCACCGGATCGTTCATGGCGTGCAGGATGAGCGTCGGCGGTGCCTTCGGGCTGATCTTTACCCAAGGCTGCAATTCGAGGCTGTTCCGCCCCTTGCTGGTGTCCAGCATTCGCGCCGTGTAGGCGATGATGGCGAAGTCCGGCCGCGGGGATTGTTGATCTGCCGCGTCGGCAGGCGGATAGGTGCGGTCTTCCGTGTTGCTCATGTTCGCGGCGAGATAGGCACCTGCCGAAAAACCGATCACGCCGATCTTATGCGGATCGATTCCGTAGGTAGACGCGTCCTGTCGCAGCAAGCCCATCGCGCGCTGGGCGTCCTCCAAAGCCAGCAACACCTTTGGCCGCTGCTGTTTTCCGTTCTTCGCCGGCCAGGCTTGCGGCGTCCGGTATTTGAGCATGGCGCAGGTGATGCCCTGCTGGACCACCCACTCGCAGATTTCGGTGCCTTCCAAATCCGTCGCGACGACTTCAAAGCCGCCGCCCGGCAGGACCAACATCGCGGCACCGTTGTTTTGCCCCCTGGGGCGATAGACGGTCATGGTCGGTCGTGTGACATAGGTTGCCCAATGCCATTTGCGCCCGCCGACCAGACCGGTGCCATTGCCCGTTGCCTCGAGACGATCGCCGCTGTCGGGCTTGGCGAGGGCGACGTTCGCAGGCCATAGCGGCATCTGCACACCCTCGGCGGGGGCTTGCCATACGCCTTCGCGTTCGTCCTTTGGAATCTCGACACGAGCTGGCGTGCTATCGGACTTGGCAGTCTGCCCAGAGGCCGCTCCGGCGATGCAGGCTGCGAGGAGCGAGGGCATGACGAACCGGAACCGCGACACGCCGTATCTCCTGATTGAATGCGCAGCCTGTGGTTCAAGAATCGCTTGGTTGCACTACCCGAAGTTAGCCGCGCCCACGCGTCGCGCCAATCGCAACGTTCTCGATTGGGAACTTCGAGCGGGGCGTCAGTCGTGTGCACGGTAATTGCGAAACAGAAAAAGGGCGTCCGGATCGCTCCGGACGCCCTCCTAAAAATCGCGTCGTGGCAAAGCCACGCCGTCGGTCCTCGCTAGAGCGAGGCCGGCCGACAGCTCCTGTGGGGACTTTGGCTTCGCCTTGTCCCCACCGGCTGCCGGCACGGCAGCCTCAGTAGCTGTAGTACATATCGAATTCGACCGGGCTCGGCGTCATTTCCCACCGCGCCACGTCCTGCATCTTCAGCTCGATGTACGATTCGATCTGGTCCTTCGAGAACACATCGCCCTTGAGCAGGAAGTCGTGATCGGCGGCCAGGCTCTCGAGCGCTTCGCGGAGCGAACCGCAGACGGTCGGCACTTCGGCCAGTTCTGCCGGCGGCAGGTCGTACAGGTTCTTGTCCATCGCCTCACCCGGGTGGATGCGGTTCTGGATGCCGTCGAGGCCGGCCATGAACAGCGCCGCATAGCACAGATACGGGTTGGCCATCGCGTCGGGGAAGCGCACTTCGACGCGCTTTGCCTTGGGGCCGGTGCCATAGGGAATGCGGCACGAGGCCGAGCGGTTGCGCGCCGAATACGCGAGCAGCACGGGGGCTTCGTAACCCGGCACCAGGCGCTTATAGCTGTTGGTGGTCGGGTTGGTGAAGGCGTTCACCGCCTTGGCGTGCTTGATGATGCCGCCGATGAAATACAGGCAGGTGTCCGACAGGCCGGCATAGCCATTGCCCGCGAACAGCGGCTGGCCCTTGTCCCAGATCGACAGATGGGTGTGCATCCCCGAGCCGTTATCTTCCTTGATCGGCTTGGGCATGAAGGTGACGGTCTTGCCGTAAGCCTGCGCGACATTGTGGCAGACATATTTGTAGATTTGCATGCGGTCAGCGGTCAGCGTCATCGTGCCGAAAGTGAGGCCGAGCTCGTGCTGGGCAGCCGCCACTTCGTGGTGATGCTTGTCGCACGGCAGGCCCATTTCGAGCATGGTCGAAACCATTTCGCCGCGAATATCGACGGCGCTGTCGACCGGCGCGACCGGGAAGTAACCGCCCTTGGCGCGCGGACGGTGGCCGAGGTTGCCGCCTTCATACGAGGTGCCGGTGTTGGTGGGCAGCTCGATATCGTCGATCTTGTAATAGCTGGTCGAATAGCTGTTCTCGAACTGGACGTTGTCGAACATGAAGAATTCGGCTTCCGGCCCGATATACACGGTGTCGCCGATGCCGGTGGTCTTCAGATACGCCTCGGCGCGCTTGGCGGTCGAGCGCGGATCGCGGGCATAGAGTTCGCCGGTCGAGGGCTCGACGATGTCGCACACCAGGATCAGCATCGGCGTTGCCGAGAACGGATCGGTCCACACGGCGTCCAGATCGGGCTTCAGGATCATGTCGGATTCGTTGATCGCCTTCCAGCCCTCGATCGAGGAGCCGTCGAACATGAAGCCGTCGGTCAGCTCATCTTCGCCGACAACGCCGGCGACCATCGTCAAATGCTGCCATTTGCCCTTGGGATCGGTGAAGCGCAGATCGACCCACTCGATCTCCTGCTCCTTGATCATCTTCAGTACGTCGCTCGCAGTGTTTGGAGCCGAATTCGCCATGTCCCCACGCCCTTTCGTTATCGATCAATAGCCCGAGCAATTCGGGAATCACATTCCACTAGGATGATCGCGTTGTCACAAGATATTGCGCTGCGTCAAATGGCATCCTCGTCGCGTTCGCCGGTGCGGATGCGCAGCGCGGTTTCGACCGGAATGACGAAGATCTTGCCGTCGCCGATGCGCCCGGTCTGCGCGGCAGCGGCAATGGCTTCGACGACGCGTTCCGCCAGCGAATCCTCCACCACCACTTCGAGTTTTACCTTGGGCAGGAAGTCGACCACATATTCCGCGCCGCGATACAGTTCGGTATGCCCCTTTTGACGACCGAACCCCTTGGCTTCGGTCACCGTGATGCCGCTGACGCCAACCTCGTGCAGCGCCTCCTTCACCTCATCGAGTTTGAACGGCTTGATGATCGCCTCGATCTTTTTCACGCAGCACGCACTCCCATTCTGTCGGTTCACCTTACAACATCCGTGCCAGCCGCGCGAGGGGCGCAAAAGCGCGGGCGGACCCGGTCGGCACCCATGTCACGATGCTCAACAAATGGGCAGGAGGCGGGGGAATTGCCGGATTGGCAGGCACGACGATGCCGTCGCGCATGCGAGTGCGCGTGGTCGCGTCGGCTCGATTGAACCAAAAAAGATGAAATAAAAACTTCTGCACCCGCAAGAAATTTATCGAAGGAGTGATGTTGGTTCAGCTGCTTACGCGACAAAAGCGGCTTTGGACTCAAAGAGAGAAATGATACTCTTCGGAGGTCGAGTCGGGAGTCGTGCATTATACCCTTGAAGGGCGTTCAAGGGCGTCAGTGTAAAAATTATACCGAAAATGTACGATGCGCGTAACGACTCAATCCTCGACGTGTTGTTTTATTCTCTCAAGAAGCAGGAGATAAACCATGTCTGAAGCAGTAGGTCTTTATCAAGTAAAGCTGTTGGTCCAGCTCGGCGTTGAGCCGATCGTCGGTGCTCCCACCTTGCATTTGTCGCTGCTGGTCAATGCGGTTTCTGGTCAAATCCATGGCACGGCGCACATTACGCAGTCGCTGCCGCCGCCCTACGGATCGATCGAATTTCCCGTCAGCGGCGTGCTGCATCATACCGGTTTCGGGCACGATACACGGCTTATCGCGCTGCATGGTGAATATGTCGTGTCGGTGCCGCCGCCCGCGATCGGCAGCTATCTGGCGCACTTCTCGGCGGCGCTGGCCGTCGATGCGGAATGGAACGGCGTTGGCACTTATACCTATGGTAACCACACCATTACGCACGGCACGGTAAGCAAAGTCAGCTGAACCTAGCGGCAGCGTGGGGCGGGGCCGCCTCGCCCCATGCTGCCTTTCGGATGTCTCGCTAAGACCGATCGGGGATCAAATTTCAATAAGGCGGCTTGTCGAACCCGCCGGGGCTGAGCGTGAAGATCTCGCAGCCGGTCTCGGTGATGCCGATCGAATGTTCGAACTGCGCCGACAGCGAACGGTCGCGCGTCACCGCCGTCCAGCCATCGTCGAGCACCTTCACGTCGGGGCGACCGGTGTTGATCATCGGCTCGATCGTGAAGATCATGCCGGGCTTCAGTTCGGGGCCGGTGCCGGGGCGACCGGCATGGACCACTTCGGGCGCATCATGGAACAGGCGGCCGACGCCGTGGCCGCAGAAATCGCGCACCACACCATAGCGGTGCTTTTCGGCGTGGCGCTGGATCACGTCGCCAATGTCGCCCAGATGGTTGCCCGGCTTGGCGGCTTCGATGCCGAGCATCAGGCATTCATAGGTTACCTCGACCAGCCGCTTCGCTTTGATCGGCACGTCGCCGATCAAATACATGCGGCTGCTATCGCCGTGCCAGCCGTCGAGCAACGGGGTGACGTCGACATTGACGATGTCGCCATTTTTCAACGTCTTGTCGCTGGGAATGCCGTGGCACACGACATGATTGGTCGAGATACAGCTCGAATGCGTATAGCCACGATAGCCCAGCGTTGCGGGCACGCCGCCGCGTTCGACGATGAAACGGCGGATCATCGCGTCCAGTTCGGCGGTGGCCATGCCGGGCACCATGTGCGGCACGATCATGTCGAGCGCTTCGGCGGCGAGTTTTCCGGCGGCACGCATACCTGCAAAGGCTTCGGGCCCATGAAGCTTGATGGCACCGGTACGGGCGGTGGGCGCGTCGGCGGTTACGGTTACATATTCGGTCATCCCCGCGATATAGCGAAGCCGCTTGGGCTTTGCGAGGGCCACGATGCGGGCTATGCGGGAAGCATGACGACACGCATCTGGACGGCCGCGCTGGCGGTGATCGGCGACGAGATCCTGTCGGGCCGCACGCAGGACAAGAATATCGCGCAAATCGCGACCTGGCTGAACGTGCAGGGCATCCGGCTGGCCGAGGTGCGCGTTGTGCCCGACAAGACCGCAGCGATCGTCGAGGCGGTCAACGTGCTGCGCGCGCGCAACGATTACCTGTTCACCACCGGTGGCATCGGCCCGACGCATGACGACATCACCGTCGATGCCATTGCCGAGGCGCTCGGCGTCCCGGTGGTCCACCACCCGCAAGCGGTGGCGGTGCTGGAGGCCTATTACACCACGCGCGGCGGCCTGACCGAGGCGCGCAAGCGCATGGCGCGCGTGCCCGAAGGGGCCGACCTGATCGAGAACCGCATGTCGGGCGCGCCGGGCATCCGCGTCGGCAATATTTTCATCATGGCCGGCGTACCGCACATAACGGCGGGGATGCTCGACGCGCTGACCGGCACGCTGGAGGGCGGGTTGCCGGTGCTGTCGCGCACGATCGGCTGCTGGGTCGGCGAGAGCGAAATCGCCGACCTGCTGCGCGAGGCCGAAAAAAGCCATGAGGGCGTGGCAATTGGGAGTTATCCCTTCTTTCGCGACGGGCGCACCGGTGCCAATTTCGTGGTGCGCGCGACCGACGCCGCGCTGGCCGACCGCTGTATCGCGGACTTGACGCGCGCGTTGGAGGCGACCGGGCGGACGGTTGTGGCGGGCGGGATTTGAAGGACAGGAGCGACATGATGAAACGTATCTGTGTGGCGATGATCCTGACGGCGGCGCTGGCATCGTGCGATGGCAGCCCCAGCGGCAGCGACAAGCCCGCCGCCGCAGCGACGCATGATCCGATGGAAGCGAAGATCGACGCGTTGTCGCCCTCGTTACAGCAGACGACGATGTTCCGTGCGATCCGCGACGGCGGCTATACCTGCCAGAAGATCGTGCGGATGGAGAAGCACGCGCCGATCGACGGCAAGGCGACCTGGATCGCCGAATGCGACGACCACGGCCAATATGTCATCGCCTTGCAGCCAGGCGGCATCTTCTGGGTAAGCGGCGTACCCCAGCCCAAGAAGCGCTAGAAAAGACCATATCGCGTGAACGGATGAAGCATAGCGGCCATGCTCGGCATGGTTCCGTCTAGGGGAAAGCACGCATAGCAGAAGCTGGGGCGGCGCGGCATTGCTCCTGTCATCGCGCGCGCACCCTGCGCTGTCGGCAGGATCGTGTCGCCGGTGACACGGTGTCGGGGAAAGCCATCATGATGACGCCCGGACCCGCTGGTCTCTCGCCTGCCGAAGCCGTCGATCGTCTGGTGCGCGACGGGCCCAATGCCTTGCCCCGCGCCGGGCGGCGCTCGACCTTTCATATCGCGTTCGAGGTGGTGCAGGAGCCGATGTTCGCGTTGCTGCTGGCAGGCGGCATGGCTTACCTGTTGCTGGGCGATTTGACCGAGGCGTTGATCCTGCTGGCCTTTGCCAGTTTTTCGGTGGTCGTCACCGTCGTGCAGGAAACCCGCACTGAACGGGTGCTGGAGGCACTGCGCGATCTCTCCGCACCCAGCGCCCTGGTCGTTCGCGGGGGCGAGCGGTTGCGCATTCCGGGGCGCGAGGTGGTGTGCGGCGATCTGCTGGTGCTGGAGCAGGGGGATCGCATCGCCGCCGATGGACGCTTGCTCAGCGCGGACGATCTTCAGGCCGATGAATCATTGTTGACCGGCGAGTCTTTGGCGGTCGGCAAGGCGGTTCAAGCCGACGCTCCATCAGCCGATCACCGTCCGGGCGGCGAGGATCAGCCCTATGTCTATTCGGGCACGCTGGTCGCGCGGGGCAGCGGCATCGCCGAGGTGACCGCGACGGGCCCTCGCAGCGAAATCGGCAAGATCGGCCAGTCGCTCGCCACGCTCGATACCGAAGCGCCGCGGCTCCAGCGCGAAACCACTCGCATCGTCACCTGGTGCGCGATCGGCGGGGGCGCGGTGGCGCTGGCGGTGGTGGTGCTGTTCGGCCTGCTGCGCGGCGGCTGGATCGAGGCGATCCTCGCCGGGATCGCGATCGGCATGTCGATGCTGCCCGAGGAATTTCCGGTCGTGCTCACTATCTTCCTGGCGATGGGGGCGTGGCGGATCGGCGCGGTCGGCGTGCTGACGCGGCGCGCGGCGGCGATCGAGACGCTGGGGTCGGCAACCGTGCTGTGTACCGACAAGACCGGTACGCTGACCGAAAACCGCATGTCGGTGGTCGCTTTGTGGCTGGCCTCGGGCGAGGATGCGACGCTGGGGGAGGCACCTTGCGCCTTTGCCGATTACGGGCCGATCGTGTGCATGGCCGCGCTGGCCAGCGCGGTGGAACCGTCCGACCCGATGGAAATCGCGCTGCATCAGGCGCATGTCGAAGTCTGCGCGCCGACGGGGCCTGACTGGACGCACGTCCACGGTTATGCGCTGCGGCCCGATCTGCTCGCCATGTCCAATGTCTGGCGCACCGATGACGACCGGCTGATCGTCGCGACCAAGGGCGCACCCGAGGCGATTGCCGATTTGTGCAAGCTGGCACCCGGTGAACGCGACCGTATGACGCTGGCGGTGGATCGGATGGCCGCGCGCGGCATTCGCGTGCTCGGCGTGGCGACGGCGGTCGCCGCCAATACCGATTGGCCGGAAACGCAGGCGGGCTTTGCGTTCGAATTGGTCGGTTTGGTCGGGCTGGCCGATCCGCTGCGCCCGACGGTGAAGGCGGCTGTTGCCGAATGCCGCTCAGCGGGAATCCGCGTGGCGATGATTACGGGGGATTATGCCGCCACCGCCAAGGCGATCGCGGCGCAGGCGGGAATCGCCGATGGGGACATGCTGACCGGCGATGAACTGGCGGCGCTCGACGATGCCGCGCTTGCCGTGCGGTTGAAGACGGTAACGGTGTTCGCCCGCATCATGCCCGAACAGAAATTGCGCATCGTTCAGGCGTTCAAAGCCGATGGCGAAGTGGTGGCAATGACTGGGGACGGGGTCAACGACGCGCCCTCGCTAAAGGCGGCGCACATCGGCATCGCGATGGGCAAGCGCGGCACCGATGTCGCGCGCGAGGCGGCGGCGATCGTGCTGCTCGACGACGATTTCGGCGCAATCGTGCAGGCAGTGGCGCTCGGTCGACGGATTTACGACAATATCCGCAAGGCGATGGCGTTCATCTTCGCGGTGCATGTGCCGATCGCGGGGCTGGCGTTGCTGCCGCTGGTGTTTGGCATGCCGATTCTGTTCGGGCCAATCCATATCGCCTTGCTGGAAATGGTGATCGATCCCGTCTGCGCGCTTGTGTTCGAGGCCGAGCGCGGGGAAAGAGACATCATGCAACGCCCGCCGCGCGACCCGAACGAACCGCTCTTCTCCGTGACGATGATCGCGTGGGGCGTGTTTCAGGGCGGGTTGGCCTTTGCCATGCTGGCAACCGTGTTCCTGCTGGAAGTGCGCGGCGGTATGCCCGAAGTGGAGGTCCGCGCGCTGGTGTTCTTCGCGCTGATCGCCGAAATTTTGGCACTCATTCTCGTCAACCGCTCGTTCGGCGCGTCGATCATCGAGGCCTTTG
Organism: Sphingomonas sp. PSPC2-2; assembly: GCF_049897725.1. Taxonomy (NCBI): domain Bacteria; kingdom Pseudomonadati; phylum Pseudomonadota; class Alphaproteobacteria; order Sphingomonadales; family Sphingomonadaceae; genus Sphingomonas; species Sphingomonas sp. PSPC2-2. Next base: position 321,533 of record NZ_JAFCWU010000002.1, read on the forward strand.
CGCGACACAATAGCGCGCTGCGCGCCGTGCTGGCGGCGATCGTCGTCATCGCCAGTCTGATCTTCTTCCTGCCCGCCGCGCAAATCTTGCTGAAATTCGGGTCGATCGCGTGGATCGACATGGTGTTCGCAGTCGGTTTGGGGGCGGGGCTGCTGGTGCTGCTCGAACTGTGCAAGCCGGTCGTGCGCTCGATCATGCGGCGTGGCGCAATCGCGCGTCCGGCGGCGGCATGACCGCACCCGATTTGCGCGGCTTCTCCCTGGAACGCGGGTTCTTCCTCGCGTTTCTCATTATCGTGTCGCTGGTCTTCGCGTGGCTCATCGCGCCCTTTTTCGGTGCGATCGTGTGGGCGGTGGTCGCCGCGATCGTGTTCGCCCCGCTGACCGACTGGTTGACCGCCAGGCTTGGGGGTCGCCGCAATGTTGCGACGGTGTTGACGCTGTTGGTCATCCTGCTCGCGGTGATCTTGCCGACGGTGCTGCTGGGCGGCGCGCTGCTGCAACAGGCGGCGGGGCTCTACGCCAAGATCAAGTCGGGCAAGATCGATTTCGATCTCGTGTTCTTCCAGGTCGAGGGGCGCTTGCCGAACTGGGTCCAACAGCAACTGGCGGGCTATGGCCTCACCGATTTCGCCGCGGTGCGCGCGCGGATCGCGGACGGAGCGGTCAAGAGCTTTGATTCGCTGGCGGGGCGCGCGTTCAGCCTCGGGCAGAGCGTGTTCGGGCTTTTGGCGACGCTCGGCATCATGTTGTACCTCTGCTTCTTCCTGTTGCGCGACGGGCGCGAGATCGTCGCCAAGGTCGAACATGCCATTCCGCTGCTTCCGGAATATCGCCGCGCGCTGTTCGACAAATTCGCCGCCGTCGTGCGCGCGACGATCAAGGGCAGCCTGGTCGTCGCGGTGTTGCAGGGGATGATCGGCGGGCTGATCGTGTGGGCGCTCGGCATTGGCGGCGCGCTGCTGTGGGGCGTGCTGATGGGCGCGTTCTCGCTGCTGCCCGCGATCGGTACGGGCATCGTGTGGGTGCCGATGGCGCTCTATCTGCTCGCAACTGGCGCGATCTGGCAGGGGATTGCGCTGGCGCTGTGCGGGTTTTTCATCATCAGCAGCGTCGACAATGTGGTGAAGCCGATCCTGGTTGGCCGCGACACGCAAATGCCCGACTATGTTGTGCTGATTTCGACCTTTGGCGGCCTGGAACTGTTCGGGTTTAACGGGCTGGTGGTCGGCCCGGTGATCGCGGCGATGTTCATCGCCACGTGGGAGATTTTCTCGCGATCGCGCGACGCTCACCGGGGTATCGACGTCCGCTGATGCGCGTGGCGTGATGGGCGGCTGGGCCTGATCGCAATGCCTTTCAGCCCCTCCGCACAGACCAGATAGGCGACCACCACCGCAACGATCCCGCCCGTCATCGCCAGTGGCGGTGTCTGGAAACCCAGCCAGTGCGCCAGCGGGGTGAAGGGTAAAATGAGCGCCACCAGCAACGCGCCCAGGGATGTCATCGTCAGGATCGGGCTCGCGCGGTTTGCCCACGGCCTGCCATTGGTGCGGATGATGAAGATCACCAGCACCTGTGTCGCCATCGATTCCAGAAACCACGCGGTACGGAATTCAGGCGGTGCGGCATGGAACAGCAGCACCAGCCCGGCAAAGGTGAGTAAGTCGAACAGCGAGGAGAGCGGCCCCATGATCGCCGCGAATTTTACGAGGTCGCGCAAGTTCCACACTTGTGGCTTCGCAATCGCCTCGGCGCGGACGGTGTCGAACGGAATGCCGATTTCGGACACGTCGTAGAGCAGGTTGTTGAGCAGGATCTGCGTCGGCAACATCGGCAGGAACGGCAGGAAGAACGACGCCACCGCCATCGACAGCATGTTGCCGAAGTTCGAACTGGCCCCCATGCGGATGTATTTCAGGATGTTGGCGAAGGTCCGCCGCCCTTCTTCCACGCCGTCCGCGACCACCGCGAGATCGCTGTCGAGCAGGATCATGTCGGCGGCCGCCTGCGCGACGCCGGTTGCGCCCGCGACCGACAGGCCGATATCGGCCCCTTTGAGCGCCGGGGCATCGTTGATGCCATCGCCCAGATAGCCGACCACCGCTCCGCGCGCCTGCAATGCCCGCACGATGCGGGATTTCTGGTCGGGCGCGAGCCGCCCATAGGCATCGACATGCCGCACCTGCACCGCGAGCGCGTCGTCGGACAGATGCGCGATGTCCGAGCCCGACAATACGCGGTCGGCCTTCATGCCGACCAGCGCGGCCAGCCGCTTGACCACCACCGGATCGTCGCCCGACAGGATCTTCAGTCGGATTCCCGCTGCCGCCAGGCGGGCGATGGCTGCGGCGGCGGTTGCCTTGGGCGGATCGGCAAAGGCACACAGACCCTCGAAGACGAGGCCGGTTTCATCCGCTGCCGACACGGTTTGCGCAGGGGCGGTCCAGACGCGCGACGCCACGGCGATCGTGCGCAAGCCTTCCTGCCCGGCCAATGCCGTGACTTGCGCCAGCGCGGCGGCGCGTTCCTTCGGACCCATCACGCTGCCCCCATGACTCGACGTGCACAAGGCGAGGACGGCTTCGGGCGCACCCTTGGCAATGAGGATCGTGCCATCGGGGCCAGTCGCGACCACAGATCCCAGCCGCCGCGCAAAGTCGAAGGCGTGGCGTCCGAGCAGCGTCCAGCCCGCATCCGCATCGGGCGCGGCGGCGAGCAACGCCGCGTCGAGCGCGCCGCGGTCTCCACCGAGAGCGGCGGCAATGGCGGCGAGCCGCGCCGCGCGCGGGTCCGTTGCCCCGGTGGGCGAGAGGCTGCGCGCGAGCGTGATTTCAGCCGAGGTCAACGTGCCGGTCTTGTCGGTACACAGCACCGTCATCGCGCCGAGGTCATGGATCGACGCCAGCCGCTTCACGATCACCTTGCGCCTGGCCATTCGCATCGCACCGCGCGACAACGTGACGGTGGTAATCATCGGCAGCAATTCGGGCGTCAGCCCCACCGCCAGCGCGACCGCGAACATCAGCGATTGCAGCGCCGGTCGCCCGAAGAACACACTCGTCGCCAGCACCACCACGACCAGCACGATCGTCAGCCGCGCGGTGAGCAGCCCATAACTGCGCAAGTCGCGCTGAAAGGGGGAAAGTTCGGTCGCTTCGTCCAGCGCCGCCGCCGCGCCGCCAAACACGGTCGCTGCCCCGCAATGGACGACCAACGCGATTGCCTCGCCGGTCTGGCCGACCGCGCCGCGAAACAGCGCATTCGACGCCTCGCCTGCCGTCTCACCGGTGACCGTGCCGGGGCGCTTTTCCACCGGATACGGCTCGCCGGTCAGCGCCGCCTCATTGGCGGTGAACGCATCACTATCGAGCACCAGCCCGTCGGCCGGGATGATGTCGCCCGCGCGCACCCGCATCACGTCGCCGGGCACCACGCCCTCGACCGCAATTTGCACGAACTGGCCGTCGCGCTTGACTTCGGCCTTCAGCGCCACCGTCCGCCGCAGCGCCGCCGCCGCGCCCAGCGCCTGCCGTTCCTGCACAGCCTCAAGCCCGATCGAGATCGACAGAATGGCGACGATGATTGTCCCGCCCACGGAGTCGCCGGTGGAAATCGACACGATCGCCGCGACGAGCAGGATCAGCGACAGCGGCTCGAACAGGCGGCGGACGATTGCGTGAAACACGCCGGTCTGGCGCGCGATCGCATCGGCATTGGGCCCATAATGCGCGAGCCGCTCGTCGGCCTGCGCTGTGGTCAGCCCGTCATGGCCGCAATCAAGCTCAATCGATACTGCGTCGGCGCTGCGCGTCCAAAACGGCGCGGTGGGGGAGCCGGGGGCGGGGGCGTGCATCCCGCCACTATCCGTCGGCGGTGGGCGCGCGGTAGCTTCGGAAACTACGCACGCGCCCGGTGGTGGATCGTGCCGCTGTCAGAGCTTGCCGGCACCCGCATTGGCGATAACGGTGCCGATCAGACCGGTGGTCGGCTTGAGCACATAGCTGTAATTGGCGGCGGGCGACCAAGTGCTGGCGGTAACGGCAGCGTTGGAGGCGCGCAGCGGGGTGGTGACATCGACGGTAACGCCGTTCAACTGCGTGCCCGAATCGGCAAAGGTCGACGCGCAATCATCGGCGGTATAGCCCGTGGTGATGCACCCGCTGGTACGCGCGGCGCTGACCGAAATGCCCCACAGATTGTTGACGGTCCCCGCCGTTCCCGGCGTGATGATAGCGTTGTTTTCGGCGATGATCTTGCCGCTTTGCCCAACGGTCCAGGCCACCAGGAAGGGTTCGTCGGCGGTTTGGTCGAGCGAGACCTCATAATAATTGTTGTACACATGGACCTGGCCAAAGCGCACCCGCGGCATCCGCTGGCGCAGGCCCTGGAAGTAATTGTCGTGGAAGGTCACCTTCAGCACGCTCGGGTTTTCCGCCGTCTTGCTGGCCGTATCGGTGCCGCCGATCAGGAACGATTTGTCATGGCCGAAGAAATAGCTCTTCGAAATCGTGACGAGATTGCCGAGCTTGGTCACGTCGATCAGCCCGTCATGATGCTGCACCTTGAAGTCGCTGCCGGTGTAATTCACCGCCCCGACCGTCTCGGTCCATACCGAGGGATAGAGGCGGTCGATCCGCGCGCCGTCGCTGAAGGTGCTGTGGTCGATCCAGACATGCGTCGCATACAGCACCGAGATCAGATCATAGGCCGAGTTCCAGCGCCCGGTGGCGGAATCGGTCGGGTCCCATTGCGGGAAGAAGTCGAACGCATCCTCGAAGGTGATGTTGCGCACGACGACATTGTCGATCGGCGCGCTGCTGGTGCCGAGGATCAGATTGCCGTGGACGAGCTTGGCATCGCTGCCCAGGCCGATGATCGAAGTGTTCGACGGTACGAAGATCTGCACGACCTTCTTTTGCAGCGCGGCTGCACAGACGCGCGCGTTTTCGGGATTGCCGACCGGCAAGCTGGCATTGCCGTATACGCTCGGGCGATAGGCGGCGAGATAGGCGGTGGTCAGCGCGGCCTCGGCGGTGAACCCATAGGTCGTGCTCGCGCAACTGCCCTTGATGTAATCGTCGGCGGTCTGTTCGGTCAGCGCCTGGTTCATGTTGAGACTGATTTGCCCCTTCACGTAAATCAGCTTCTTCGCCGGATCGAGCGTGCCCGTATAGCTGCCATCGGCGGCGATCGTGGCGGTGTTGCCGTACAGCGCCTGGATCAACTCGTTGCGATTGGTAACGGTATAGGTCTTGGCCGCCACCGCGCCGTCGCCCCCGGTGGTGCCGGTGCCGGTCGCTGCCCAGCCATCGGCACCGAGCGAGGAAGCAGGCGTTGGCGCGGGGGTGGCGGGGCTGGGCGTCGGCGTGCTCCCGGTCGTGCCGCTATTGACGACGGTTACCCCACCGCCGTTATTGGAATCTCCGCAGCTCGCCAGCACCAAGGCTGCTGACGTCATCAAAAACACCGCTTTCATGGTCATGATCACTCTCCCCTGTGTATCAACCTATGCTGTAGACACCGGTGTCATACGGATTTTTGCCGCATGCCGGTCTTCGTCGCACTCCTGACTTGCGGGTGATCCGGAACGTTAAGCGTGCGAAGTCTCTGCCCTCGCGTCGCTAGGCCCCTTCCTCCCGGCATCCTCCATCGATCCGTCGCGCCGGATTCTTGTTTAGGAAGGGGAGATTAGCCACGTTGATACCGGTGTCAATAAAGGGCTTGGCTGCTTGGGCTGTTTGGTGTCGAGCCTTCACGCTATGTGCTGGTAACCTCCAACGGTCGGGGGCCAAAAATAGGGAAATCCATGTCGGCAACCAAGCAGGGCGGAGCCAATTTCGTCGTTATCGCGGCGCTCTTCGCCAATCTCGGCATTGCGCTCGCCAAATTCGTGGCGGCGGCGATCACGGGATCGTCGGCGATGCTGACCGAAGGCTTCCACTCGGTCGTCGACAGTTTCAACCAGCTCCTGTTGCTGTACGGCCAGCATCGCGGACGTCGTCCGCCCGATGAGGCGCATCCGTTCGGCTATGGGCGTGAGCTGTATTTCTGGAGCTTCGTCGTCGCGATCCTGATCTTCGGCGTCGGCGCGGGCGTGTCGATCTACGAGGGCTGGGTCCACATTCTGGAGCCCGAGCCGCTGCACGATCCGCTGGTCAATTATATCGTGCTCGGCGTCTCCTTTGCGCTGGAGGGGGGATCATGGTTCGTCGCGGTGCGCGAATTCGCCGCCGCCAATCGCGGCAAGGGCTGGTGGGCGGCGGTACGCAAGTCCAAGGACCCGGCGGGCTTCATCGTGCTGTTCGAGGATTCGGCCGCAATCGCCGGCCTGATCGTCGCCGGGGTTGGCGTTTGGGCCAGTCAGGCCTGGGGCGACCCGCGGATCGACGGGGCGGCGTCGATCGTGATCGGCGTCATCCTTGGTATCGTGGCGGCGTTGCTGGCGCGCGAGGCGAAGGGCTTGCTGATCGGCGAGGGGGCCGATCCGGCGGTGGTGGCCAAGGTCCGCGCGATTGTCGCGGCACGGCCCGAAATCACTGCGGTCAACCATGTCCGCACCATCCACACCGCGCCTGACAGCATCTTCGTCGCGATCAGCGCCGATTTTCGCGATCAGATCACGATGGGCGACGCGGAGACGCTGATCGAAACGATCGAGACCGAGTTGAAGGCGGCCGAGCCGATGCTGTCGTCCATCTATATCCGCCCGGAAAAGCGCGAGAATGCGGCAACGCTTCCTGCGGGACCGCCTCGTTAGCGCTTGGGAGCAGGGACAATCTCGACGACGTCAAGCAGCGATTCGAAGCGGGGATAAGGGAGCACCAGCCGCCAGCGCTTGTCGCCAATCCGTTCGATATAGCCTGCCATGTCGCGATTGCTGTCCTGCCCGTAACTGAGCGGTTTGGTCTCGTCGCCGAGAACCATCGTTCCCAAGAAGACGGCGCGCGCTTGAGACTCGGGGAACAGCAGCCCGACGGGACGCTGCGCCCCGGAAACCTTGTACAGGCTCGACACCTCACCCTCATCGTCGACCTTGCAATCGACCGGAGGATAGGTGGTCACGTCGTGCATGGCGGTTCCGTTCGCGCCCAACTTGATGACGCGACACAGATAGCTGCCGGGAGGCGGCATTGCCCCGCTCAGCGCGCGGTCCGGGTCGAAGAGTAGCGAATCCGAGGCGACAACCGTGGCCTTTGCGCTGCCTTGTGCCTTGGCCAGGGCATCGACCCACGCCTGTCGCCAGTTGCGCAAGCGCGTCCGGTCTTCCGCAGTCGCCACGCGTCGCCAGTCGATTTCGGTACTTGGCGCGGCGCGCAACGATCGCGGCTCGGCGATGCGCACCTCGATCGTCTTGCTTGCCTTGCCGCCGCACCCAGCGAGCAGTGCAGCGGGCAAAGCGCACACGATCGACCCCAGGATTCGGGCTAAAACCTTCAAAGCGACCGATCCCCTATTGCGATAGCCCGACACCTAACCACGCCAGCAAAGGGTTGCCAAGGGTAGGGCTACCCGATCAGGCTGCGGTCCAGCCGCCATCGACCGAAAGGTTTGCGCCGGTGATCGATTTCGCCTCGTCGCGGCACAGGAATAGGGCCAGCGCGGCCACCTGGTCGACCGTCACGAATTCCTTGGTCGGCTGCGCTTCGAGCAGCACATCGTTGATGACCTGCTCACGCGTGAGCCCGCGCGAGGCCATCGTGTCGGGGATCTGGTTTTCCACCAAAGGCGTCCAAACATAGCCTGGCGAAATGCAATTGACGGTGATGCCGTCGGTCGCGGTTTCCAGCGCGATCGTCTTGGTCAAGCCGGCCAGGCCGTGCTTGGCCATGACATAGGCCGATTTGTTCGGGCTGGCGACCAGCGAGTGCGCCGACGCCGTGGAAATGATCCGGCCCCATTTCTTGGCCTTCATGAACGGCACTGCCGCCTGCATCATGTACCAGGCCGAATTGAGGTTGATCTTGATGATCGCTTCGAACTTGTCGGCCGGGAAATCCTCAATCTTGGCGACATGCTGGATGCCGGCATTGTTGACGATGATGTCGGGGCCGCCCAATTCGTCATGGCAGCGCTTGACCATCGCTGCGATTTCCTCGGGCTTGGTCATGTCGGCGGCATCGTACAGCGCCTTGGCACCGCTTGCCGCTTCGAGCTTCGCGCGCTCGGTCTCGATCGCGGCGGCATCGCCGAATCCGTTGATGACGACACTCGCGCCTTCGGCGGCAAACACCTTGGCATATTCCAGCCCGATGCCAGAGGTCGATCCGGTGATGATGGCAGTCTTGCCCTTGAGGAACATGGCGGAGTCTCCGTTGCGAATCAAAGGGTTGGTAAAGGGGGGTGTTTCACGGTCAAGTCGAACGCGGCGCTTCGGCCCGTTTCGATATTCTCGGCGACCAACTCGGCATTGGCCATCGTTTCGGCCACCGCCGCCTGGCCCGCTTCCCAATGCTCGCGCATCGTGCGGGCGGAAAATTCGAAATCACGGCTGCCGCCCTCCCAGGCATTGGCGCGGTAGATCAGGTGAACGAGGTTGACGGGATCTTCGTTCGATTGCGCCCTGAGCGCGACAACGTCAGGGTCGTCGCGCAGTTCCGGCGGCAGTTTGGCGAGCACCCGCCGCGCCAGCTCGCGGTCCTTGCGGATGCGCATCACCTGGTCGGACACTTGCCGCGTGCGGCTGGAAAACCGGATTTCCTTCTCGCGCGCCATTACGTCCATTATCGTGCGGGGGCGCTCCGTCGCCGCCGCAAACAGGTCGATCTGGAAGGCGAGCAGCGGGCCTTGCTGATGGTCGAGTACGTGTGTCAGCGGGGTGTTGGACACCAGCCCGCCGTCCCACCACAGTCGCCCGTCAATCTCGATCGGTGGCAGGCCCGGGGGCAACGCGCCCGATGCCATGATGTGGCGGGCGTCGATCCTGGTTTGCGTCGTATCGAAATAGTTGAAATTGCCGCTTTCGACATCGACCGCGCCGACCGACAGCCGCACCGGACCGTTATTGAGCAGATCCCAGTCGATCAGGTCGTTCAGCGTCTCTTTCAGTGGGGCGCTGTCGTAGAAGCTGACCGCCTCCGGCGTGCCCGGCACCGCCAGCATGGGCGAAAGGAAGCGGGGGGTGAAGAACCCCGGCACACCCGCCGCCAGCACGAATCCGGCCGACCATTCGTGGATGAATTCGCGGATATGGTCATTGGGGAAGATCGGGAAGCTCGGCAGTGCCGAAGTCATCAGGTCCCAAAAGGTATTCAGCCGCTGCACGCGCCGCTCGGGCGGGTTGCCCGCCACGATCGCCGCATTGATCGCCCCGATCGAAATACCGGCGACCCAGTCGATCTCGATCTCGCTTGCGGCGAGCCCTTCGATTACGCCCGCCTGATAACTGCCGAGCGCGCCGCCGCCCTGCAATACCAACGCCACGCAATCGGGTAGAGGAAGCGCCTTGGCGCGGCGTTTGGGCGTGATCGTCTCGGAATCGGCCATGCGCCGGACATGCGCGCGTTGTGATGCGGGATCAACGACAGTTTGATGAAATGGACGTCATCCAGGCGCGCCATAGCCGTTGCAACCAGCGTCGTCCCCGCGCATTCATGCGGCAACGGTAACGACCTCGGGATCCCTTGCAATGCGCCTCGACGATTTCGACCCCAATATCAATGTCGAGGATCAGCGCGGGCAGGGCGGTGGTGGTTTTGGCGGTTTTGGCGGTGGCGGTGGCGGCGGGTTGATTTTTGGCCTGCTGCCGCTGGTGTTCAGCCGATTCGGGTGCGGCGGCGTTGCTGTATTGCTGGCGGTGCTGTTCTTCTTCGGCGGTGGGCTGGGGATGCTCGGCGGCGGTGGTGGCGGCGGGCAACTGTCCGCTCCGAGCGCGCAAGTCGGCCAACAGCAGGCGGGCACGGACACGGCGTCGAGCTGCCGCCTAAACGCGCAGAGCCTCGCCGCCTGCAATGCCTTCAGTTCGGCGGACAAAACTTGGGCAAAGCTGCTGGGCTCACGCTTCGAGCCGCCCAAGCTGGTATTTTATGCGCGCGACGGTCGCTCGGGATGCGGCGCGGCGCAAAGTGCGATGGGGCCGTTTTATTGCCCGCGCGACCAGGGCATCTATCTCGACACCAGCTTCTTCGACGAACTTGCCAACCGCTTCGGGGCCAAGGGCGATTTCGCGCAGGATTACGTGATCGCGCATGAATTCGGTCATCATATCCAGAATTTGCTTGGTACGTCGGACAAGGTCGCGGCGATCCAGCAGCGCGGCAGCGAAGTTCAGGGCAATCAGGCCTCGGTCAAACTGGAGTTGCAGGCGGATTGCTATGCCGGGGTGTGGGCCGCGCAGAACAAGGATCGGCTCGATCCAGGCGATCTCGAGGAAGGTCTTACCGCCGCACACGCGATCGGCGACGATACGTTGCAGCAGGAATCGCAAGGGCGTGTGGTGCCCGACAGCTTTACCCATGGCACCTCGGCGCAGCGCATGGCGTGGCTGCGCAAGGGGATGGAAACGGGCGACCCCAACCAGTGCGACACCTTCTCGGGCGCACTCTAAAGCCAGCCAAGGCCCTCTCCCGCGCCTGCGGGAGAGGGCGTCAGCTCACAGCTTGACCAGCATCTTGCCGGTGTTGCCGCCGGTGAACAGGCCGAAAAAGGCATCGGGCATCGCGTCGAGGCCCTCGAACACGGTCTCCTCGTTCTGCAACTTGCCCTCGGCGAGCCAGCCGCCCATCACGCGGTAGAATTCGGCCGCCTTGCCCATATGGTCGCTGACCAGCAGCCCGGTCATCCGCATCCGCATCCCGATCAGCCGCGCGAGATAGCGCAGCTCGGTGGGTTTGGACGAATTGTAGATGTCGATCATTCCGCAAATCGCAAAGCGCGCGTGCAGATTGCCGGTCGCCAGCGCGGCATCGAGATGCTCCCCGCCGACATTGTCGAAATAGACGTCGATGCCGTCCTTGCCGAGCCCCTGCAGTGCCGCCAGCAGCTTCTTCAGCAACGGGCCGTCGCTTTTATAATCGATCACCGCATCGGCACCGAGCCCCTTTACCAGCGCGCATTTGTCGGCACCGCCGGCCGAGCCGATCACCGTCATCCCGCTCGCCTTGGCGACTTGCACCACGGTCGAACCGACCGCACCTGCCGCCGCCGAGACGAACACCACGTCGCCCGGCTTGGCCTCGGCGACATGCAGCAGGCCGAAATAGCCGGTCATCCCCGGCATCCCCAGCAAACCCAGAAATTGTTGTGGCGGTACGCCGAGTGCAGGCAGTTTCTGGACCTGTGCCGCAGGCAGCACCGCCTCATCGCGCCACCCCAGAAAATGCTGCACCACATCGCCGACAGCAAACCCCTCGGCGCGGCTCTCGATCACTTCGCCGATCGCGCCGCCTTGCATCGGCTCGCCGAGCGCAAAGGGCGGAACGTAGGATTTCACGTCGTTCATGCGCCCGCGCATATAAGGATCGACCGACAGCCAGCGATTGGCAATGCGCACGTCGCCTTCGTTCAAAGCGGTCGCGGGCAGATCGATCAGTTCGAAATCGCTCGCCACGGGCATGCCGTTGGGGCGGGATTTCAGGCTCCAGGCGCGGGACATCAGCATTCCTCCATTGTGTTTTCGAAGGTGGGGTATGCCGTGCCAGGCGCTTTGGCAACGAAAAAGGGTACGGGTGCGATCGCTGTAGGTTGCATCGCCAAGAAAGCCCCGTTAAGGCGGCATTCCCGCCTGAAAAGAGGGCCGGGGCGTGGTGCGGGGCTGTAGCTCAGATGGGAGAGCGCTGCAATCGCACTGCAGAGGTCAGGGGTTCGATTCCCCTCAGCTCCACCACGCCATCCCTTTGATTTCTCTGCCTTATGAGCAGCTCGCGGCGGCCACCGTCGCGGTGCGGCCTTGCCGCAAGTCCGCCCCGCTACGCACCACCGGCTCCGGTCCGCTGCCAAGCCCGCGCCACAAAGCGGTGTTGAACGCGGCGGTATCGAGCCGGTCCTCCTGCGCGAAATTCTGGCCTCGCATCGCGTCCGCCCAATATTGCGCGGTGTGCGTGGGGCAGGCGCGCGTGGCGACGGCATAACGGTCGTCGGGGATCGGCAAGGCCGTGGTCTTCAATACCGAAGCCGCCGTCGCACGGTAGCTCCACGGCGTTGCGGCCATGTCGAACACATCCGCCATCGGCAGCGCCAGCGCATCGTTCAGGCCAAGCGGCTTCAGCCCCAGCAGCGCCTCGATCGTCCGCAACAGGCTGACGGTGGTGTAACGGGTCGATACCAGCGCCTGCTGCGTCACATGCGCTCCAACGACAAAGGCGATGCTGCGCCGTGCATCGACATGGTCGGCCCCGTTTTGGGCATCGTCCTCGATGATGAATACTACCGTCGAATCGGCAACCTTGCTCGCGGCGATCCGCTCGATCACGCGGCCGATGGCATAATCATTGTCGGCCATCTCGGTCTCGACCGTGTTCACCCCGTCGATCGCGTCCTTGAAGTCGCCGAAATGATCATGGCTGAGCCGCAACAGCGTGAGCGCGGGGACGGTGCCGGCAGCATCGGCGGCGTCAAATTCACGCTGCCATTCGAGCATCCGCCAGTAATCGGGCATTTTCTGGTCGAAGCCGCGGAAATACGGGTCGCTGCGGCTGGCGAGCAGGCGGTCGCCGGGGGTGTAGATGCGCGTGCCGGTCTTGGCGGGTTCGCGCTCCAGCGGCTTCGCGCCGGGCTCGCCCGCGTCATAGATCGACGCATCCGAGAAACCGTAATTGCGCACGCTCAGCCCGGCGCGGATTGCTGCGCTCCACAGGAAGCCCTGGCCGGCGCTGGCATCATCATCGCCATCGGGCGCGGTCAGCAAGGCGGGGCCGGGCAGCACATCGGGGTCGGTCGGGGCCTTGGGGTTGACCGCGCGGCGCTCGGCTGGCGTCAGCGCGGTGTAGATCGAGCGGTCGGCTTCCTCGGCTTCATAGGCAAGGCCGCGCTGCGCATAGTTTACCGGCGCGTTCTTTTCGAGCAAATCGGGCACGCGCGCTGCCGTGGTCCAGGTCCAGCCGGTGCTCGATTGCTCGCCACTGTCGTAGAAATTGTCGAGCGTGACGAACTGCCGCGCGAGTTGATGGTGGTTGGGCGACAGGGCCTGCCCCAGGATCGCCAATTTGGGGTCGCCATTGCCCTTTTCGAGATCGCCCAGCACCTGATCGTAGGTGCGGTTTTCCTTCACGATGAACACGACATGTTTGATGTGCGCGCGCAGTGCCGCCAGTTTCGCTTCGGCGGCGGCGCGCGCCGGGGCCGCGTCGAGGCCGATATTTCGCGCGACTTGCAGTGTAGTGGCTACCAGCGCCTTGGGGGCGGGCAGCGGGAAATCGAGCAGCCCGGCCTTTTCGAGCTGGAAGATATATTGGTTGGCGGCCCCGCACGCGGTCGGCTGCGCCTTTTGCACCGCCAGCTTGGGTGCGCAGCCGAGCGGGTTGGGGCCGGGCGGGCTCTTGCGGTTGACGACGAAGACGTGGTTGCCCTGCGCGCTGACCGCGACGGCGCTGGGATACCAGCCGGTCGGGATCAGCCCCTGGACTTGCATCCCCTGATCGACCGGTGCCACCACCGCCAGCGCGTTGATCCCGCCAAAGGTCACCAGCAACCGCCCGTCGGCGAGGCGCGCCAGGCCATTGGGGTTGACGCCCTTGCCCGGCGTGGCCCCCAGCGCGTCTGGCAGGCCGAGCCGGGGTTCCATCACCAGCCGGTCATGCGCGGTGTCGATCACCGCGAGCCGGTCGGCATTGTCCTCGGTCGCATACAGCCGCCGGGCTTTGCCATCGAGCAACAGCGCCGTCGGCGGCCCCAGCGTCGCGATGCGCGTGCCGACCTTGATCGCTTCGCCCGTCACCTCCAGCGCGACGATTTGCCGGTCGCGCGGGGCCGAAACATAGGCATGGGTCGCATCGCGCCATACGATCGCGAACGGGTTCTCGCCGCCCGCCACACCGGCTTGCGCGGCGTCGATCTTGCCGGGGCGCAGATCCTGTTCGACCAGCACAGTGCCGCGCGTCAGGTCGATCAGGCTGACCGAGTCATTGTAGTAATTGGCGACCAGCGCGCGCGTGCCATCGGGGCTGATCGCGATGCCCGCCGCCTGCGGCAACACATCGGCCCCGTTGCCGGTCTTGTTATGGCCGAGCGCGATCGGTTTGCCGACGCTGGCGAAAGTGCCACTGGCACCCTTTTCGAAGACATGGACAACATCATCCACCCCGCCGCCCACCACAATGCGCGTGCCATCGGGCGACCAGGCGACGCCCGAATAGCTGTTGGGCATGGTCAGCGTCTGCAGCCAGGTCGGGCCCTTGGCGTCGATGCGGTAGCGGAACAGATATTGGCCGGACTGGGCCAGGACGAGCTTGCCGTCGGGGCCATTATAGCGGTTGAAACCACTGGTCAGCACCAGCATCTCGCGGCCATTGGGGCTGACTGCAATCGCCGCTGCGCCATCGGCGATGTACGCGGGGTTGGGGCCGGTTCGTGCCACCAGCGGCGCGAAGCGCGCACCGGGCGCTGCGAGCGGGGTAAGCGCTTGCCCCGTCGGCAGCGCCGTTCCCCGATCCTGCGCCGTGGCACTCCCTGCGCCCCACAGGGCAAGGGCAGTCGAGGCGAGGATCATGTCGCGGCGCATTACTGGGTCTCCTAGTGAGCGTGGCCTAGCGACATGATGCTACGGTAAAAAGACGCGGTGCCGTTCACTCCACCACCGGCAGCCACACAGCGCTGGCGGCGCCCGGCGCGTGGACGATCGTCTGGGTCGCCGCATGATAGTCGCCCGGCTTGGCGTTGAAGATGTTGGGCACGAAGGTCTGCGGGTTGCGATCGTAGAGCGGGAACAGGCTCGATTGCACCTGCACCATGATGCGGTGGCCGGGCAGGAACACGTGGTTCACATTGGGCAGGCCGAATTTGTAGTTCTCGACCTTGCCCGGCTTCAGCGCGGCGGGGGTGGCGCGACCATGCACATAGCGCCCACGATAGATTTCGATGCCGATCGGTAATTGATACCCCGCCAGCGCCGGGTGCGCGCTGTTCTCATCCGGGTAGACGTCGATCAGCTTGACCACGAAGTCGCTGTCGGTGCCGCTGGTGGCGGCAAACAGATCGACTTGCGGCGCGCCCGCAATATGCACCGGCTTGTCGAGCACGCCGGTCTGATAGCTCAGCACGTCGGGACGGCTGGAGACGAAGCGCTGGTCGGCGACCAGCCACGTCGTCCACACCGAACGATCCTTCATATGCACCGGCTGGGTGACGAACGGCACGGGCTTGGCCGGATCGGAGATGTAGCGTTCCTGGCCAGCCGTGGCGGGGGCGGTGAAGCTGAGGCTGTTATCCGCCTGGAGATATAGCGGCGTCGCCTTGCCCGCAGGCCAGTGCGTGAAGGACTGCCATTGGTTGATCCCGCTGGCATAGGTGATCGCCGCCGGGGTCGGCGCGGTGTCGGCGGGGGTGTCCTTCAGATAGCGGTCGAGAAAGGGCTTCATCGTGTTGCGGCGGAATTGCAGCCCGGTATCGCCCTCGAACTGCAATGCGCCAAGACTGGTGCCATCATAATTGACGCCGCTATGCCGCCACGGCCCGATCACCAGCGAAATCGGCGCATTCGGGTCCTTGTCCTTCAGCGCCTTGAATACTGCAGGCGCGCCATAGCTGTCTTCCTGGTCCCATTCGCCGACCACGACCATCGTCGGTACGGTCAGCTTGCGCTTGGCGAGCAGTTTATCGACCGCCTGTTCCTGCCAGAATTGGTCGTAAGCGGGATGTTCCATCAGCTTGCGGATCGCCGGGAAGATGTCGATGCCATAAGCGCGGGCAAAATCGCCCGCCGACCCCGCCTTCAGATAGGCGTCGTAATCGTCGCCGGTGCCATCGGCAATCGCGCCGCCCTTCTTGGCGGTCTGGCCGACGATGTAGTCGAAGTTGGTTTGGCGGAACGCGCCATTGTGGAACCAGTCGTCGCCGACCCAGCCATCGACCATCGGGCTTTGCGGCACCGCCGCCTTCAGCGCGGGATGCGGATCGATCAGCGCCATCAGCGAGGTGAAACCGAGATAGGAAGAGCCGGTAATGCCGACCTTGCCGTTCGTCTCGGGCACGTTCTTCACCAGCCAGTCGATCGTGTCATAGGCATCGGTGGCATGGTCGACCGCAGTCGGGTTGAGCGGCCCGCGCAACGGGCGCGTCGTGACATAGTCGCCCTCGGATTTGCCCAGCCCACGCACGTCCTGATAGACGCGGATATAGCCGTCATTGACGAACTCGGCATCGGCGATCGGCAGGATTTCCTCGATCTTCTGGCTGGGGTTGCGCCAGGTCGCCTTGCCGGCGTCATAGGGCGTGCGGCTGAGCAGGATCGGGCCGCCGTGCGTGCCCTTGCGCATCACAATGACGGTGAACAGCTTGGTCCCATCGCGCATCGGCACCATCACTTCGCGGCGGATGTAATCGGCTTGCGGGCGAACCTGTTGATACACCGCGACGGTGTCGGGTGTCATCGGCGCGGTTTGCGCCGAAAGCAAGGCGGGCGTGGCGAGCAGGGCAAGCGTGAGCGGAAGAATGCGCAATGGGGCCTCGCGAAATGACAGACGATGGCACGGTATAATCACGCGCCACGAAACCGGGGAAGCGATTTCGCGGGAAGAGGGCGGGCAGCGCGATTGTGGATCGACACGGACCCTATCGCCATCCCAACCATTCAGGCACGATGCCGCTTATGTCGCCAACCGATCGCCTGACTCGTCCGCTGAAAGGGCTCATCGTCGGGCAAGTGCGCGCGCTGTTCAACGACAAGACGCGGGGCGAAACACCGGTTGTGCGTAGCCCGGACGCGCTGTTCCCGCCGGATTCGGTCGCCTGGCGCGTGCATGGCGATGTGACGTCGATGCTGGTCGGCGGCATTGCCGCGCTGCTGCTGCAGATGCTCCATCCCAAGGTGCTGGCGGGGGTGTGGGACCATTCGGGCTTTCGCGAGGACATGCAGGGGCGCTTGCGCCGCACCGCGCGCTTCATCGCGGTCACCACCTTCGGCGCGCCGGACGACGCGCGGGCGGTGCTCGCCAAAGTGCGGCGAATCCACGATCATGTCGGCGGAACCTTGCCCGATGGTACGCCCTATCTGGCGAGTGACCCTGATCTGCTCGCCTGGGTGCATGTGTGCGAGGTGCTGTGTTTCCTCGACGGCTGGATTCGCTATGGCGAACCCACGATGAGCCGTGCCGATCAGGATCGCTATGTCGCCGAAATGGCCCGCATTGCCGAGCCGCTGGGCGTGTCGCCTGTGCCGCACACCCGCGCCGAGGCGGAGGCGATCATGACTGCGATGCGTCCTCAATTGCGGGTCGATACCCGGACGCGCGAGGTGGCGCGCGTGTTGCTCGATCAGCCAGCGCCCTCGCTGGCGGCGGGGCCGTTTCAGGCGATGACGTTGCAAGCGGGGGTGGACCTGCTGCCGGGCTGGGCGCGCACGATGCATGGTCTCGCCCAACCGGAGTTCGGCCGACCGTTGCTGCGCGCAGGCACCTTCGGCATTGCCAGCACCTTGCGCTGGGCGTTCCGCGCATGACGGCACCTATCCCCGCCGCCACGCTCGTGCTGTTCCGGCAGCGCGGGAGGGTGCCGGAGCTCCTCTTCGTCGAACGCTCCAAAGCGATGGTGTTTGCAGGCGGCGCATTGGTCTTTCCCGGCGGGCGGATCGACCCCGGCGACCGCGCGCTCGCGCTTGAACTCGGCGGCGACCCTGAGGACATGGCCGCCCGCATCGGTGCGATCCGCGAGACGATCGAGGAAGTCGGGCTGCCCATCGGCTTGCCGCCGATGCCCGACGCCATCTTTGCCGAGTTGCGCGCGGCGCTCCACCGGGGCGAGGCGCTGGGCGCGGTGCTGCGCGAACTCGATCTCGCGCTCGACCCTGCGCAGCTCGTCCCCTTCGCGCGCTGGCTGCCGTCGCACGCGCCCGCGCGGATTTTCGATACGCGTTTCTATCTGGCGCAGGCTCCGCTCGATGGTCCGGAGGCGGTGGTCGACGATACCGAGAATGTCCGCGTCTTCTGGTCGACCGCGCAAGGTGTGCTGGATGACGCCGATGCAGGACGCGCGCGTATCATCTTCCCGACGCGGCGCAATCTGGAGCGCCTCGCGCAATTCGACAGCTTCGCCGCCGCTGCCGCGCACGCCGCTGCGCACGAAATCCGCGCGGTCACGCCGTGGATCGAGCAACGCGATGGGGGCGAGCATCTCTGTATTCCCGACGACCTTGGCTATCCGGTCACCTCGGAACCGATTGCCGGGGTGATGCGCGGGTAGAACCCCGGTTCCGGCCCCGAATTGCGCGGGGGTGACGAAAGCGCGCGCGTGGCGTAAGGAGCCGTCATGCCCAATCTTCCCGTGGTCGCGATTATCGGCCGGCCCAATGTCGGCAAATCGACCCTGTTCAACCGTCTCGTCGGCAAAAAGCTGGCGCTTGTCGATGATCGCCCCGGCGTGACACGCGATCGCCGCGAAGGTGATGCCACGCTGGTCGGCCTCGATTTCCGCGTCATCGATACTGCGGGTTATGAGGATCAGGACGCCGCGTCGCTGCCCGGCCGCATGCGCGCGCAGACCGAGGCGGCGGTCGCACAAGCCGATGTCGCCTTGTTCCTGTTCGATTCGCGTGTCGGCATCGTCCCGCTCGACGAGGAAATCGCACGCTGGCTGCGCGGATCCACCACGCCCGTCATCCTCGTCGCCAACAAGGCCGAGGGCAAGGCAGGGGCCGACGGCATCCTTGAATCGCTGTCGCTTGGCTTTGGCGATCCCGTTGAATTGTCGGCCGAACATGGCGAGGGGCTGGTCGAACTGTTCGACGCGCTGCTGCCCTATATCGAGCCCGACAAGGACGAATATGGTGCCGATATCCCCAATGCGGATGACGAGGGCGAGTATAGCCCGGAAGCGCCGCTCAAGCTCGCCATCATCGGTCGTCCCAATGCCGGCAAATCGACGCTGATCAACCGCATCCTCGGCGAAGACCGCTTAATCACCGGCCCCGAGGCCGGGATCACGCGCGATTCGATCGCGGTCGACTGGGTTTGGCACGATCCCGAGCGCGAGCCGGGTGAAAATGCCCGCAAGGTGCGCCTGATCGACACGGCGGGCATGCGCAAGCGCGCCAATGTGCAGGACAAGCTCGAAAAGCTGTCGGTCGCCGATGCACTCCACGCGATCGATTTCGCCGAAGTCGTGGTGCTGCTGCTCGATGCCACGCGCGGGCTCGAATCGCAGGATCTGCGCATCGCCGATGCCGCGCTGCAGGAAGGCCGCGCGCTGATCGTCGCGATCAACAAATGGGATATCGCCGAAAACGGCTCCAGCCTGTTCAACGGCATTCGCGGTGCACTGGAAGAAGGGCTCAGCCAGATCAAGGGGATGCCCGTGCTCACGGTGTCGGGCGCGACCGGCAAGGGCATCGACGTGCTGCTGAAAGTCGCGTTCGAGACGCGCGACGCCTGGTCGCGCCGCGTCGGCACCGGGGAACTCAACCGCTGGTTCGAAAAGGCGGTCGAGGCCAATCCGCCGCCCGCACCCGGTGGCAAGCGCATCAAGCTGCGCTACCTGACGCAAGCCAAGACGCGTCCGCCCGGCTTCGTGCTGTTCGGCACGCGGGTGGACCAGTTGCCGACCAGCTATCAGCGCTATCTCATCAACGGCATTCGCCGCGATCTGGGCTTTGGTGCGGTGCCGGTGCGGCTAACTTTACGGGCACCGAAGAACCCGTTCGACCGCTGATCCCGGAGTCGGCACTGCAGCCGACTTATCGCGTAACGCCAGCCACTTGGTAGTCACGCGCCCGAAATGATTCTGCCCCGCGTCAACGGCTCGTTTACTTCGCGCGCGTAGAAGCAAGTGGTACTTTCGACTGAGAGTGCGGCTTGGAGGAGATGACGGTGACGCTCGATGAGACCATCCTGATCGACTGGAACGTGTTTACGCGGGCCCGTGCCGAGCTGGGTGCGGGCTTCGTCCGCATTTTGGGCTATTTCCGGGAAGACGGGGTCAAGTCCGTCGCCGCGATCGAAACCGCGATGCGCGCGCGCAATGCGGCAGCGATGGTGATTCCGGCGCACACCCTGAAAGGCGAAGCGCGTCAGTTCGGGGCCGAGCCGCTGGCGATCCTTGCCGAGCGGATCGAAGCGATTGCGCGCGATTGCGTGGAAAACCGTGACACGCCCGACGAGGCCCTCGAGGATATTGTCGCGCTGCGGCCGCTGTTCGAGCAGACGTTGGCGAAACTGGAGCGGGAGTCCAATCCGTTGGTCGAGCGCCGCCCGACCTTTGGGCGGCGGGCAAATTGACGGCCTAGACTGCCCGGCAGAGCAGATCAGGCACGCAGGCGTTCGATCGCCTGTGCCAGCGCGACGTACAGCTTGCCCATGTCGGACGACAGGATCGTAACCCCAAGCGGGGAGCCATCGCGCTGCGACAGGATCGTGCGGAGCATCGCCTCGAAATCGTGAATGTAGCGATTGACCTGCTCCCGGAAGGCCGGATCCTCTTCGTGCAGGCGCGCAATCTCGCGCGCTTCGGCACTATCCAGCAGGCGTACTGCGCGGCGCGTGAACACCCCGCGATCGCCCTTGAGATAGGCTGACCAGGCGCTGTCCGACACGTCTGTGGAGAAGGTCTTGGCGATGTCGATCGAAGCGGAATTGAGCGATTCGATCAGCAAAGAAACACGGCGCGCCAGCGTTTCCTGATCGGCATTTTCACGCTCGGCGCGCGCATCCTGCAGGCGGCTTTCGACCGAAGCGGTTGAATCGGCGATGGCGAGCATTTGCTGCGTAAGCCGTTCGGATACACGCGCGGCGGCGTCGGCGGCGGCTTCGCCCGCTTCTCCGATGCTGGCGAGTTGACGTTCGACCGCGACGCGGGTCGCGCGTTCCATCGCGGCGGCGCTTTGCTGTTCCAAAGCGTGCGCCGCCTCGGGGATGACGGTTGCGAGCGTTTCGCGCGCACGGTCGGCCGCGGCGCTGGCGGTATCGCGAACGCGCAGCAGTGCCTCGACCAGCCGGGGGGCGGCGTCTTCGGCAAAGCGATGCGTGCGCCCGATCGTATCGTCGACCATTTCGCCCAGCGCATCGGCCTTGATCTTGCCGTCGGACAGCGTGTCGAGCAGCGTGCTCGCCAGTTCGTTGACGGTGTCGCGCTGGAGCGCGATGACATGGGCGATCGATTCGATCGCGTCGTGCGTGCTCTCCGCAGCCGTCACCAGCGACAGCAATTCGGGCTTGGCCTGGCCAACGATCTTGCGGCTGACGCCAAGGCGGTCGTCGAGGCGGGCCAGCGCTTCGGGCAGGGTCTCGTCGATCTCGCGGGCGGCGGAATCGAGCGCCATCAGCAAATGTTCGGTCGAGGCGATGGCATGTGTCGCCATTTCGTCGCCGGTCTTGAGCGCTTCGGTCATCGCATCGGCCGATCCGCCGAGCGCGCTGATCGATGCTGCCAGCGACTGGGTCCGTTGAATACCCCGGTCATGGAGCGTCTCGAAGGTTTCGGAAACGCGGACGAGTCCCTGGTCGATCTCTTCGACGATGGTGTCGCTGGCCGCACGTTGATCGGCGAGGCGGGCGGCGACGCGATCGATCAGGGTTTCGATCTCGGCGATGCGCGCGGCCAGGCCTTCGGCACTGTCGTGTGCGGCGCGCTCCAGCGCGGCCTGGTTGGTGCCAAGCATCGCCAGCATGGCTTCGCCCTGTGCAGCGATCCCCTTGCGAGCTTCGTCGACGGCGTCGGCAGTGCGACCGAGCAGCCCGTCCACCGCATGCGACATGTCGCCGGTGACCTGTTCCAGCCGCGCGCCGGCGGTCTCGCTGGTCACTTCCATCCGCGTGATATGCGCCGCGAGCTTCTGGGCAGCCCCGTTTGCCACGGCATCGGCCTCCCGCCCGCGCTCCGCCAGCGCGGTGAGTTGGGCGTCGAGCGCGGCGGCATGTTCGCTCGCGGTAACGCCCGTCTCCTTGAGCAACTGCGCCAGCCCGTCGGTCTCGTTATGCGCGCGCGGCAACAGCGCCAGCAGCACTTCGAGCCGCGTATGCGCCTGGTCAGCCGCCGTAGCCAAGGTTGCCGCATGGGCGTCGGCGGTCGTGATTTGCGCGGTCAGGCCCGACCCGATCGAGGCCATCCGCGCAACCGCTCCGTCGCCCAACGCCATCAGGGCACTGGTTTGCTCGGCCAGGTTCGCGCGGTTGCTCTCGATGCTGTGCGCCAGGGCCGCGACGGTGCGTTCGAGGCTGGCGGCCTCGGCGCGCATCGCCTGTGCCGTCTGTCCGAAGCGACGCGCCTCGGCGGTGCTGGTGCGAAGCGCCAGTACCAGTAAAATCGCGATCAATGCCGGCGGCACGCACAGCCCGGCCACGAAATTGACCAGCGCAGGCGGCGTCAGCGTGGCCAAGCTGTCCCGCGACAACCACAGCATCGCGCCGATCCACCCCAGCGATGCGAGCATCCCCAAAATCGGGAGCCACGGCACCGACCGCGACGGTAGCTCATCGTCAATCGCTTCGGTCAGTTCGATGGGATCCTCCGGCATGGGCGCAAACTCCGCCATTGCCACAGCTTCTTCCGCGTCGGCTTCGGCGGGTGGCGCGGCGCTGTGCGGCCGCAGGTCTATGATGCGAGAACCCCCGTTCATCATGCTTGTTTATCACGAAAGTCGCCAGTTCAAAGCGAATAGCGAAACCTTGTCTTAACGCTTCCCCCGCTAGACGGGCGCAATGGCCTATGATCCCGGTGCAATCGATGCGACCTTGGCGGCAGCGGTGGGCGATGAGCCCGCCCTGATCGCGGAACTGCGCGGCGCATTTCTGGAGAGCGTCGAGCGCGGATTGGGCGTGCTGGACGCGGCACAGGGTGACGAGGCGTGGCGGGCTGCGGCATGGCGGATGCGCGGCCTCGCGGCGAGTTTCGGGGCAATCCGGCTGATGGCGATCGCGACCGAGGCGGCAGAGGCGACTGCGCATGACCCCGCGCTGATGCGGCGCTTGCGCCGCGCAGTGGAGCGGCTGTGATCGTTTTGCGGGCTTTGCCTTAAT
Organism: Sphingomonas sp. PSPC2-2; assembly: GCF_049897725.1. Lineage (NCBI taxonomy): Bacteria > Pseudomonadati > Pseudomonadota > Alphaproteobacteria > Sphingomonadales > Sphingomonadaceae > Sphingomonas > Sphingomonas sp. PSPC2-2. Next base: position 344,628 of record NZ_JAFCWU010000002.1, read on the forward strand.
CGAGTCGAGCCCCTAACAGCTAGGCGATGCTGGCTGGATTGATTTTTGCGACCGAAGATGCCGATGATCGCGCGGGTGTACTCGCGGCGACCCTGCCTTTTGGCGGGTTGACGCTGATCGAGTTCCAGGCGCGCTTATTGGTGGCGGCGGGCGCGACCCACATCATTCTTGTCGTCGCGCGGATGACGCCGGAATTGCTGGGCGCGATCAGCCGCATCGGGCGGCGCGGCGTATCGGTCGATGCAGTGCGCAGTGCGCGCGAAGTGCTGGAAAAACTCCATCCGCTCGCGCGCGTGCTTGTCGTCGCGGACGGCGTGGTGACCACGGGCGACGTCGTCCAGGCGATTGCCGCCGCGCCGCAGGATACGCTGCTGGTCACCGACCAGATGGATCCGCATTATGAACGTGTCGGGGCCAATGTGGCGTGGGCGGGCCTCGCCTTGCTGGATTGCAAGCGCATTGCCGAAGTCGCCGCCTTGCCGCGGGATTACGATTTTCAGTCGACCTTGCTGCGGGTTGCGGCGCAGGCGGCGGCGGATCAGGTCCGGCTCGATCCGCATATGGCCCCCGGGCACAGTATCGAGCGCAGTACGCAGGCTCTGGCCGCGCGTGGCAATGGAACAGTCGCGGCGCTGGTCAGCAAACCGGCGCGTTGGGCCGAACGCTTTTTGCTGTCGCCGCTCGTTCGCCTGATATTGCCACCGCTGATGACGCGCGGCGTCGGATCGATCGCGTTGCTGGCGGGGGGCGTGGCCGTTGCGCTTGGCGGTTGGTTGACGATTTTTCTTGGGCACGCTGCGGCCGGGATGGCAGTGACGTACCTTGCCATTGCCATCGCCGCGATCGCAGCGGCGCTGGCCTGGGTCCGCGACGAGGGCGCGGTGGCGCGCCTCGCGACGCATGCCACCCCGGCAATTGTCGCGGTGGCCGCCCTGCTGGTCGGCTATGGCGCAGATCGACCGGCCGGTCTGATCCTCGCATTTGCCTTCATTATCATTGCGGCTCTGCTCGAACGGATCGCCGGATCGGCACCGGTCCGGCGTTTATGGGCCAGCCCCGTCGCCTATCCGCTGGTTATGCTGCCGCTGTTGGCGGTGGGGCAGCCGCTGTTCGCGCTAGGCGCTGCCGCACTATACGCTGTCGTGACGCTGGCGGTCGCCATTGAGGGCTTTCTCGAAAAGCCTTAGTCTCGCTTTAACGACAACCCCTTATTGCCGAGATCATGTCGAATGAATGTGGCGACAAGGATGACGCGGCCGATCGGGCCGTCACGGCACTGCTCACACGGGCAGCGACGGCGGATTCGCACGCCGACGATCGGCTGCGCGTGGCCATTGCAGACTTTTTCCTGGCAGATGCCGCGCGACTGGACGATCGCACGCGAATCGCGATGGCGGCGACGCTCGGCGATCTGGTCCAGGCGGTAGAAGGCGCGTTGCGCCACCACGCCGCTCGTTTGCTGCTGGCGCGCGAGGCAGCGCCCCTGTCCGCCGCCATTGAAGCGGAGGAACCGTCGATTTTTCAGCGCCTGGCGCAAGCCGGCGTTTTGCGCGATCCCGAACTGATGCGAGAGCTGCTTGGCCGCGTCCAACAGGATCTTCTGACCGATGCATTGTCAGGTGAATCGCCCGACGATCCCGACCGTCCGAGCCTGTTGCCACGTCTTGCCGGTGCGGCAGATCGCGTTATCTCGGCCAGTGCCGTCGCCTTGATGACGGCGGAAAGCCGTCGCCGGGTTGCGCCCACCCCCGGCCAGCCTGCCGTTACCGATCTTCCCGCCGAGCTGCATCACCGAGTCATCTGGTGGGTCGCGGCGGCGATCCGCGAGAGCATGGGGCCGCTGGAAAGCGAATCGCAAGCGCTGCTTGATCGCGCATTGGTCGATGCCGCGCTTCGCAGCATCGCCGCGCATGATGAGGGCGATCGGCTGGAAGCCACAGCGCTGCGCCTGGCCAGCGCGCTCGATCCACAGGCGAGCGAATTGGCGATCCTCCTGGTCGAGGCGCTGGCCGATCGGCGTCTCTCGCTGTTCATCGCGTTGCTCGCGCGCGCGCTGGGGCTTGATTATAGCGACGCGCGCGAGATCGTTCTCGATCGCGACGGCAGCCGGTTCTGGCTGGTGTTACGGGCGCTGGAACTGGATCGTGCGGCGATCGCGCGGATCGGGCTTGCGCTTTGCGAGGCGGACCCGGCTCGAAACCTCGATCGTTTCGCCGACGGGATTGACGACATTCTGGCGATTTCCCCCGCGACGGCCCGCCACGCCCTTGCCCCATTGTTGCTGCATCGCGATTATCGTGCGGCCCTGGTGGCACTGGGGCGGAGGACGCACCAATGAACGTGAGTGAGCCAATGTTGCCGCCGGTGCGCGGCATGGTCGATCGGGACGGGCGTCTGGTCGAGGCGGATCAGCGCCTTCATGACCTCAACGCGCGCGCCGGTGGCGACATCGGGCAGCCGCTGGCGGTGCCCCAAATCGCCGCGCTCGCGCGGTTGGCGCAGCGGCTTGGTATTCTGGTATCGCGCGGCGTGGTTGCGGCGGATGGGCCGGATGATCTGGAATTGTGGGTCCGGGCCGAGCCCGAATCCGCTGCGACGTCGGGCAATGTCCGTTTGCACATCACCGGCTGGCGCAGTCGCGCGGCATGGCAACCGGCGGCGGCGGCCGAGGAGCGCGCCACCGACTTTCTGCGAAGCGAGGGCGATTGGCTGTGGGAAACCGACAGCGCGTTGCGGCTGACCTTCCTGTCGCTGTCGGCCGGGGCACGTTATGGCTTCGATGCCGGAGCAATGCTGGGCCAGCCGCTCACCCGCTTGTTCGTACTGGGGGAGGGGGATGGCGGGGTCTTCCCGATTCTCGGCGGGTTGGCGTTGCAGCAACGCTTCGACGATCAAGTGGCGACGATTCGCGCGACCGGGCATCGCGTTCGTCTTGCCGCCACGCCACGGACCGACGCCCATGGGGCCTTTTCCGGCTTTGTCGGTGCAGCGTATGCGCTGGACGACAGCGTTCCGCCGACGGTGATCCCGCCCGCTGCGCCCGCAGCTGCGGATGCCGTCACCACCGCTTTTGCGATGCGGCTGGATCAAGCGCTGCGCGCGCCGCTCGATCGCATCATCGCCAATGCCGACAGCATTCATGCCCAGTCGGAAGGGCCTTTGCGGCAGGATTACGCCGATTATGCCGCCGACATTGCCAGCGCCGGGCGGCACTTGATGGGCTTGGTCGACGATCTGGTGGATCTCCAGGCGATCGAGCGGCCCGATTTCGTGGTGGCCAAGGAAGCCATCGACCTGGCCGACGTGGCACGCCGCGCCGCAGGATTGCTGCAGGTCCGCGCATCCGAAGCGAAGGTGCGGATCGACCGCCCGTCGCTGGGCGAGACACTGGCCGCGACCGGAGAATTCCGTCGCGCCCTCCAAGTGTTGGTCAATCTGATCGGCAACGCCGTTCGCTATTCGCCGACCGACGGGATGGTCTGGGTGCGCGCGGAGCGCGAAGGCACAGTTGCAGCGGTGATCGTCGCGGATCAGGGGAAGGGCATCGCGCTAGCGGATCAGGCCCGCATTTTTGAAAAGTTCGAACGCGTCGATCCGCGCGAGGTCGGTGGCAGCGGGCTCGGGCTTTACATAGCGCGCCGTTTGGCGCGCGCGATGGGCGGCGACGTGACGGTGGATTCGGCCCCAGGGCAAGGTGCACGGTTTGTATTCACCCTGCCGGGCCGCTGATAAACCCGCGGACTTTGGCGACACTCGCATTATTGGCCTAGTGAAAGGTCGCACAAAAATGCGCCTGTCGAGTCCGATTGTCTAATTTCGTAGTCTATAAAGCGATGAGGGGCCGAACGGTGCCAATACATCGGGACAATTCTACATGATTGACAAGGATGTTCAAACCCGCCTGGATTTCATGGCGATTGACAAACAGCAGCGGGCCGTATTGGCGGAGCTACAACCGGTAGTTCGAACTTTGCTTGGTCCGGCACTGGACCGTTTCTATCACACTGCCCGAAGGACCCCGGAAACCGCGGCTTTTTTTCGCGACGACCAGCATATGGCTCATGCCAAGCGGGCACAGGAAAGCCACTGGACGCGTATCGCGACGGGCACGTTCGATCAGGATTTTCACGCCAGCGTCCGCCGCATCGGCGCGGTCCATGCCCGCATCGGCCTTGAGCCGCGCTGGTATATCGGTGCCTACGGGCTCGTCCTGGAAAATCTGATCGCAGGTATCGCGCGCCATTTGTCGCCGTGGCGGCGCCTGTTGTCGCTCTTCCGCGGTCCGAGCGCAGCCGATGCCAGCAGCGCGATCGTCAAGGCCGCCTTACTCGACATGGAATTGTCGGTTTCGATCTACTTCGAAGAAGCGCAAGCAGAGCGCAACAGAGCAATCGAAAGCCTGTCGCAGGCTTTGGCCGCGCTTGCCGACGGCGATCTGAGCAACGACATTGCAAACATGCCGTCGGCCTTTGCCGCGATCGAGACGAGCTTCAACCAGGCGCTTACGTCCTTGCGTGGGTTGATCGGTAGCGTGGTGGCGAGCAGCGCTGGCATTCGTACCGGCTCTTCGGAAATCGCCCACGCGTCGGAAGACCTTGCGCGGCGGACCGAGGGCACTGCCGCCAGTCTTGAGCAGACGTCGGCATCGCTTGTGCAGATCGACTTGCGGCTCAGGGCTACCGCCGCCGCGACGGCCGAGACGGTCAACCGTGCGCAGCAGGCGACCGACACTGTCGCCAACGGTCGCGCGACCGCAGACCAGGCGGTCCAAGCCATGATCCGTGTCGGTGAAAGCGCCAAGGGCATCGATTCCGTAATCGAAGGCCTCGACAAGATTGCGTTTCAAACGCGCGTTCTGGCCATGAACGCGGCGGTCGAAGCGGGGCGCGCCGGAGATTCCGGGCGGGGCTTCGCGGTCGTTGCCGATCTGGTTTCGGCCCTTGCGATGCGCGCCGAGGAAGAGGCGAAGCGCGCCCGCGATCAGTTGACCGTGACTCAGGCCGATATCGGAACCGCAGTCCATGCCGTGAAAAATGTCGATACGTCGCTGACCAACATCTCGGGCGATGTGGAGAAGGTGCACCATCTGCTCGGCTCGATGGCGGACGATGCCGCCGCACAGTCGTCGGCGCTCAGCGAAATCTCAAGCGCGATCAGCTCGATGGATCGCACAACGCAGCAGAACGCCGCGATGGTCGAGGAAACGTCGGCAGCGGCGCGCAACCTGACCGCCGAGGTGGGATCGCTTGCGCAGCAGACCGAGCGGTTCAAGACGGGAAATACCGGGGAGACGGCACGCCCCGCCGCTCGTCGCCCATCTCGTGCGAACGGCCGCGCCGTTAATGCCGCAGGCAGTACTTCGGTTCAATAAACGCCGAATATGCCTGCGTGCGACCAACGCTCAGCGCCGCGACCACCACAGCAGCGCAACGCCCGCCAGCGCGATAAGCGCGCCGTACACCGCCCATTCGCGCTGAGCGAGCATGAAGCTCGACGCGGGCCACAGGATGATGCCAAGGCCCTGGCCCGCAAACAGCAGCCCGAAGGCCAGCAGGACGACGCCCGCCACCAGGGCGAGCGCCTTCACCGCTTTCACGAGCGGGCGTCGAGCGGCACGTAATCGCGCTGCGTCGGGCCCGTGTAGAGCTGACGCGGACGGCCGATCTTCTGCTCCGGATCGGCGATCATCTCGTTCCACTGCGCGACCCAGCCGACGGTGCGCGCGAGCGCGAACAGCGCGGTGAACATCGTCGTCGGGAAACCGATCGCCGAGAGGATGACGCCCGAATAGAAATCGACGTTCGGGAACAGCTTCTTTTCGATGAAATACGGGTCGCTCAGCGCCATTTCCTCGAGCTTCAGCGCGACGTCGAACACGGGGTCCGACACCTTCATCGCGGCGAACACTTCCCGCACGGTCTGCTGCATCACGGTCGCGCGCGGATCGTAATTCTTGTACACGCGATGGCCGAAGCCCATCAGGCGGAACGGATCGTTCTTGTCCTTGGCGCGCGCGATGTACTCGGGGATGCGGTCGACCGTGCCGATTTCGCGCAGCATGTTGAGCGCGGCTTCATTGGCACCGCCATGCGCCGGGCCCCACAGGCAGGCGATGCCCGCCGCGATGCACGCGAAGGGATTGGCACCCGACGAACCCGCGAGGCGGACGGTCGAGGTCGACGCGTTCTGCTCATGGTCGGCGTGGAGGATGAAGATACGGTCCATCGCCTTTTCGATCACCGGATCGACGACATATTCCTCTGCGGGCACGCCGAAGGTCATGCGCAGGAAGTTGCCGGTGTAGCTGAGGTCGTTCTTGGGGCTCATGAACGGCTGGCCGATCGAATATTTATACGCCATCGCCGCGATCGTCGGCATCTTGGCGATCAACCGGTGGCTCGCGATCATGCGCTGCTGCGGATCGGTGATGTCGGCCGAATCCTGATAGAAGGCCGAAAGCGCGCCGACGACACCGCACATGATCGCCATCGGATGCGCGTCCCGCCGGAAACCGCGATAGAAGGTCGCGAGCTGCTCGTGCAGCATCGTGTGGCGGCTGATCGTGTAGGTGAACTTGTCGAGTTCGTCCTTGGTCGGCAGCTCGCCGTTCAGGAGGAGGTGGCACACCTCCATGAAGCTCGACTGTTCGGCCAACTGCCCGATCGGGTAACCGCGGTGGAGCAGTACGCCCTCATCGCCATCGATATAGGTGATCGCCGAATCGCAGCTTGCGGTCGAGGTGAAGCCCGGATCGTAGGTAAACATACCAGTCTGGGCATAGAGTTTTCGAATATCGATCACGTCCGGACCCACGCTACCGTGCAGGACCTTCAAATCGAGATCCTTGTCCGCGGCGTTCAGCTTGACAGTGTCAGTCATCGGTCGTCCTTTCGTGACGTCTATGCGGCCATCTGGTCGGCGATACGCCCCAGGCTCTCGTCGCGCCCGAGCAAGTCGAGCACGTCGAAGATCCCAGGCGAGGTCTTGCGTCCGGTCAATGCGGCGCGCAGCGGTTGCGCGACTTGACCGAGCTTGACCCCTGCATCGTCGGCGACCTGCCGAACCGCAGCTTCGAGCGCCTCCGTATCCCAGTCTTCGACCGCGTCAAGCGCCGCGTGCAGCTGGGCGAGCAATGCGGGGGCAGAACCCGACAGCAGCGCTGTCGCATCGTGATCCATCTCAAGGGGGCGAGTGCGAAAAAGAAAGCCAGCACCGCTGGCCAATTCATTGAGATTGGCCGCGCGCGGTTTCAGCGATGCCATGCTGCGACGCAGAAGATCGAGCTGTTCCGAGTTCGGCGTGACCTCGAGTCGTGGCGCAACCAGCTCAGCCAGGCGCGCATCGTCGGCCTGGCGAATATACTGGCCGTTCAAATTCTCGAGTTTCTTCAAATCGAAACGTGCAGGTGATTTGCCGACGCCGTCCAGATCGAACCACGCGATCGCCTGGTCACGGCTGATGACTTCGTCATCGCCATGCCCCCAGCCGAGCCGCAGCAGATAATTTTCCAATGCTTCGGGCAAAATGCCAAGTTCGTCGCGATAGAATTCGACGCCGACCGCGCCGTGGCGCTTGGACATCTTGGCACCGTCCGACCCGTGGATCAGCGGAATGTGCGCATAGACCGGGTCGGGCCAGCCGCCCTCGATCGCATTCATCGCGCGCATGATGGGAAGCTGGCGGAAGGCGTTGTTGAGATGGTCGTCGCCACGGATGATGTGGGTGACGCCCATGTCGTGATCGTCGACCACCACTGCCAGCATATAGGTCGGCGTGCCGTCCGAACGCAGCAGGACGAAATCGTCGAGCTCGGCATTCTGCACGGTGACGCTGCCCTGGACGCGGTCCTCGATCGTGGTGGCACCCTCGCGCGGTGCTTTCAGCCGCACGACGAACGGCGCGCCCTCGGGGGCCTCGTCGGGCGAACGGTCGCGCCAGCGGCCGTCATAGCGCATCGGCTTGCCCGCCGCTTTTTGCGCCTCGCGCATTTCGGTCAGCTCGTCGGCGGTGGCGAAGCATTTGTACGCCTGGCCCGCCGCCAGCAATTGATAAGCGACCTCGGCATGGCGCGCCGCACGGGCGAACTGGAACACTTCCTCGCCGTCCCAATCGAGCCCGAGCCAGCGCATCGACGTCAAAATCGCGTCGATCGCGGGCTGGGTCGAACGCGCACGATCGGTATCTTCGATGCGCAGCAGGAACTTGCCGCCATGATGACGGGCATAGAGCCAGTTGAACAAGGCGGTACGCGCCCCGCCAATGTGCAGGAAGCCGGTCGGCGACGGCGCGAACCGGGTGACGACCGTGGCGTCGTTGGGGGTGGTGGTGGCGCCGACGGCAGGGGCCGTGGCAGGATCAGATATTGCGCTCAATCGCGCATGCTCCCAGACTTGAGGATGGATGGCCGGATCAGCCTTCAGCGCCCCTAGCACGCACCTTCCCGCGCTTCAAATCGGCGTGCTTCGGGGGTTTGCTGCCGTCAATGCCCGACTCGAGCGGTGGCTTGAGGCGGAGCGCGACCAACTGGCGCTGTGGGTGCCGGTGGCGCTGGGGGCGGGGATCGCCTTGTGGTTCGTGCTGCCCGATCCGGTGGCGTGGCGTGCGGTGGGGTGTCTTGCGGTGGCGGTGGCGCTTGGCGGCGTGGCGTTCGCGCGGCATGGGCGGGCGGCGCGGGTGGTTGCGGTCGGCGGTTTTTGCGTCCTGCTTGGGCTGGCACTGATCTGGGGCCGCGCCGAGCGAGTCGCGGCGGGCGTGCTGGCGCGCCCGACGATCGCAACCTTCTCCGCGCGGGTCGAGCGGGTGGAGCCGCTGGTGGCGCGGGGGCTCGTGCGTGTGCGGCTCGCGCCGATCCGGGTGCTGGCGGTGCCCGAACGGCGCGGGCCGCCCCAGCCGCTGCCAACGCTCCCCGCGCATCTGCGCGTCAATTTGACCGACGCCGATGTTCCAGTCGGGCTGGCGCCGGGAGCCACGCTGTTGTTGTCGGCGCGGCTGATGCCGCCCCCCGAACCCGCCGTGCCCGGAGCCTATGATTATGCCCGCACCGCCTGGTTCGACGGAATCGGCGCGACTGGGCGTGGCTTCGCGCCGATCCGCGTCATCGCGGGTGGCGGCACGGCGGCGGAAGCGGGGCTGCGCGTGCGATTGTCGCAGCATATTCAGGCGCAAGCAGGCGGGGGCGGGGCAGGGGGCATTGCCGCCGCGCTGGCTACCGGCGACCAGGGCAGCATCCCGATGGCCGACAATGAGGCGATGCGCCGTTCGGGTCTTGCGCATTTGCTCTCGGTCAGCGGCTTGCACATCACGGCGGCGGTCGGCGCGGTGATGGTGCTGGTGATGCGCCTGCTCGCGCTCAGCCCGTGGCTGGCCTTGCGCTGGCGCTTGCCGCTGATTGCAGCGGGAGCGGGGGCGCTCGCGGCGATCGGCTATACGCTGCTGACCGGGGCCGAAGTGCCGACGATCCGGTCCTGCGTCGCGGCCTTATTCGTGCTGATCGCGCTGGCGCTGGGGCGCGAGGCGCTGACGCTGCGGCTGGTTGCAGCGGGCGCGGTGGTGGTGTTGCTGCTCTATCCCGAGGCGCTGGCGGGGCCGAGCTTCCAGCTGTCCTTCGCCGCGGTCGCCTCGATCATCGCGCTCAACGAGCACCCCGCGGTCCGCGGCTGGTTCGGCCCGCGCGAGCAATCTCGGCTGGCAAAGCTGGCGCGCGAGCTCGCTTCGTTGTTGCTGACGGGCCTTGTCGTGGAACTGGCGCTGCTGCCGATCTCGCTGTTCCACTTTCAGAAAGCCGGGGTGTACGGCGCGGTCGCCAATATCGTGGCGATTCCGCTCACCACCTTCGTGACGATGCCGCTGGAGGCGCTGGCATTGCTCTTTGATTGCATCGGCGCGGGGGCACCGTTCTGGTGGGCGACGGCGCGCTCGCTCGATCTACTGCTGTGGATCGCGCACACCACCGCCGCCATTCCCGGATCGGTCGCGCCGCTGCCCGCCATGCCCGGTGCTGCTTACGCCCTGATGGTGGTGGGTGGCCTGTGGCTGGCGTTATGGCGCACGCGCTGGCGGCGGTTGGGGCTGCTGCCGCTCGCGGTCGGCGCGGTATGGGCGCTGCTGACGCCCGCGCCAGACGTGCTGGTGACGGGCGACGGCCGCCACGTCGCGATCCGCACAGCACGCGGCGATCTGGCGCTGCTGCGCGACCGTACCGGCGATTACACCGCCGACATGCTGGCGGAGAATGGCGGGATTGAGGACCTACCGGTGCTGATGTCCGAACAGCCCGAAGCGCGCTGCAGCCGCGACCTGTGCCTGATGACGCGCCGCGCCGGCGGCCGCGACTGGCGCATCCTCGCGACGCGCAGCGCCTATCTCGTCCCCGCGCCCGATCTGATGGCGGCGTGCGCAGAGGCCGACATCGTCATCAGCGAACGCCGCCTGCCGCGCCGCTGCGCACCGCGCTGGCTACGGCTCGACCGGGCGACGCTGGCCCGCAGCGGGGGAGTGGCGATCGCGCTTGGCACGGCGTCGGTTCGCACGGTGCGCCATGCGGGCGACCGGCATCCGTGGGTGACGATGCCGGTATTGCCGGGGGTACGGCACGGACGCTTTGGTGGGAGTGGGAGAAGGGATCAAGCGATGGCCGGGCGTCGATGACGGGCTTCTCGGTTGCGCGAAGGCGGAGCGCCCGTCGGACGGCAGCATATCTGAAACACCGACCGGTATAGAATTGGCCCGACATCATCCTCCCCGCCCGGCGCGGCCAAATTTTGGTGGGAAGCGGTCGTTCAAACTGCGGCTCACTATGAACTTAACTATGGCGTTCTGCGATGATCCACCCAGAGATAACGGTCGGGATTATCAGCAAAAAGGGCCAGTCGTCCGCACCGTCTACATCGGCGGCTCGCAGCGCCCACTGCCCCACAAAAACCCCGCCAACCCCGATAAAGACGAGTCCACAAATTAATAAGAGGCCCGTCAGATTACAGGGCATGTAGCTCCATAGAACCTTTTTAAACCAAATCTCGCGCTTCAAGTCGTGTTTCCCACCGGACTTGCCCATAGTAGAATGCTTGAAGATGGCTATCTACGCAATTGGCGGAAAGCAGATGGCTTTTTAACGTGCCTGCCCCCTTTCTCTCCTTAGACAAGATTGCTTCTGCGGCGTCTCACTGCGACGGATTGAAGAAGAAATAGTGTTCGATCAGCTTCCCGTCTTTCTCACGGGCAACATCGACACCGGTCACCGTGATTTCACCGGGCGGGCCACCCTTCCACCGCGCCGTTGCGACGCCGTGATGGCCGAGGCCAGGCCCATCGATTTCGAAGCGGAAACCGGGCGGCATATCGGCAAGAACACCTGCCACCACCTCGGATATGGCTTTATGGCCGCTGACTGCGCGGGCCGGCTCGAATATTGTTGCATACGCGTGGTAGATCTCGTCGATTGCAGCGAGCCGGACGACGTCGTCACGCTCGTTCCAGACGCGTTGGATGCTCGCGTGCAACAGATCGACTTCTGGCGCTTCCGACACAATTTCCTCCCGCGTTAATCCGGTTGGCTGTTCATAACATCCCTGGGACGAGACTGTTCAGCCTGTTCAAGCCCTTCCAAAGGAAGGAGAGCTATCGAGCCGCTGATCAGGATCTTGAGCGGTGACCATCGGGCGAAACCCGTCAGAGCTCCCCCTCAATCGTACCGCCGCAAAATCCCCGCCAGCTTGCCCTGCACGCGCACTTGCGCCGGTGCATAACGCTGCGGGTCATACGCCCGGTTGGCGGGGTCGAGCCGGATCATCGCGCCTTCGCGGCGGAAGAATTTGAGGGTGGCTTCGCTTTCCTCGATCAGCGCCACGACGATTTCGCCGTCGCGCGCAACCTCCTGGCGCTTGATCAGTGCATAATCGCCGTCGAGGATCCCGGCCTCGACCATCGAATCCCCGGCGACTTCCAGCGCATAATGCTCGCCATTGCCGAGCAGGGCGGCGGGGACGGCAAGCATCGAGGCGCCTTCGAACGCTTCGATCGGCACACCGGCGGCGATGCGGCCGTGCAGCGGGATCTCGATCACGTCATTGGCGGGCTCCGGCATCGCGCGGAGATTGGCGGCGGGCGCAGCAGTGGTTTTGGTCGGTGTGTTGGTGCCACGCTCGGGCATTTTCAGCACTTCGAGCGCGCGCGCTCGATTGGGCAGGCGGCGGATGAACTGACGTTCCTCGAGCGCGCTGATCAGGCGGTGGACGCCCGATTTGGATTTGAGGTCGAGCGCTTCCTTCATTTCCTCGAACGACGGCGACACCCCGGTCTCATCAAGCCGGTCGTTGATGAAGCAGATCAGCTCATGCTGCTTGCGCGTTAGCATCGCTCGGGCCCTTTCGTCGGAACAGACAACGAACCTATACGGAACGAAAAATCACGCGTCAAGCGCGCGCTTTACGGGAGCGCGAGGATTTCCACCGAGTCGCCGGGCTCGGCGGCTGGCGTATGCGGTGCACGGGCAATCAGGCAATCGGCCTCGGCGAGCGTCCGCAACAACGACGAGTCCTGGCGCTGCGCGACATACACCCGCCCGTCGCGCGTCTCCGCTCGCAGATAATCCTGCCGCACGCCGTTGGCGGGCAACGCCGAACCGAGGATCGCCGTGCGCAAAACCGGCATCGCATCGCGCGCGCCGCTCAGATGCGCGATCAGCGGGCGCAGGAACACCGTCGCGGTGACGAAGGCCGACACCGGGTTGCCGGGCAGGCCCAGCACCGTAGTCCCGCGCAAACGCCCTGCCAGCATGGGCTTGCCGGGCCGCAGCGCGATCCGCCAGAAATCGATCCTCCCGCCTGCCGCCTCCAGTGCGGGACGGATCAGGTCATGGTCGCCGACCGAGGCACCGCCGGTGGTGACGAGAATGTCGGCTTCCACCGCCGCAAAGGCGGCGGCGATGGCATCGAGCCGGTCGGGCAGGATGCCGAGCCGAAGGACGTCGACAGGCAAATCACCAAGCAACGTCGCCAGCATCACGCTGTTGGATTCGGGCAGCGCATCGGGTGGCCCGCTGGCACCCGGCGCAACCAGTTCGTCCCCGCTCGCCACGACCGCGACGCGCAGCCGCCGCGCGACCGTCAATTCGGCGTGTCCGGCGATCGCCGCCAGTGCGACGCGCGCTGCTGTCAGCCGCTCGCCCTTCGCGATGAGCACCTCACCGCTGGCGAAATCGAGCCCCCTGCGGCGGATATTGCCGCCGCGCACCGGGCCATCGCCGGACAGAGTAAGGCTGTCGCCCTCGCGCGCGGCCTCTTCCTGAACGAGCACGCTATCGGCCCCCGGCGGCACGGCGGCACCGGTAAAGATGCGCACCGCTTCGTGCGCGCCGCACGTCCCGGTAAAGGGGCGTCCGGCGGCGCTTTCGCCGATCACGCGCAGCGGCCCCGGCAAATCGTCGAACCGCACCGCAAAGCCGTCCATCGCCGAGAGATCGGCATAGGGCTGGGTCCGCAAGGCGTAGACCTCGCTTGCCAGCCAGCGTCCGGCGGCCGCGGCCAGTGGAAGCGTTTCGCTCGGTACTGCGGCACCAAGCGCGAACAGGCGCGCTTGCGCATCGGACACGGAGATCAGAGGAGAGGCCATCGTCATGCTTTCCGGTAAGGCTGGCGGGTATCAGCGGGTCGTCGCGGGTGGGGCAATCCGCTCGATCGTCAGCCGGGTGATCGTACCGCCAGTCGGCGTTGCCGCGACATCGAACCGTCCCCCCAATTGCCGCGCCAGGGTGCTGGCGATGGTCAGGCCGAGGCTGGTCGTGCGGGTCATGTCGAACCCATCGGGCAAACCGGCACCATCGTCGGTAACGCTGAGGTCGAGCGTGTCGTCGGTGCGCTGTACGACCACGTCGATCCGCCCGGTTTCGCGATCGGCAAAGCCATGTTCGAAGGCGTTCGCGACGGCCTCCGCCAGGATCAACGCCAGCGGGATCAGCGCATTGGGATCGAGCACGAGATCGGTTTGCGCGTCGACGCGACACGCGATTCCGGGCTTCCCGCCGGCCTCGGCGAGATCGGCGACCAATGTGGTGACCACGGCATGAAGGGCGACCTGTCCCCCGCTCACGTCATACAATTGCCGCTGGATTCGCCCGATCAGCTGGACGCGGTGGACGGCGTTGTCGAGGACTTGTTTGGCGGCCTCATCGGCGATCGCGCGACGCTGCACGCTGAGCAATGCGGCGACCATCATCAAATTATTGGACACGCGGTGCTGCAATTCGTGGAACAGCACATTGCTGCGTTCGACCAGATCCAGGCGCTGGGCCGCCAGTTCACGCGTGCGTTCGCGTTCTTCGCGCAGGCGGGCGTTGGCCTTTTGCATCATATCGACCAGCGCAATATCAACCGCGACGACGCCGATATAGAAGAGCAACGCGGTCGCGGTTGGCACCTCGATCTGAAAGCTGAACAGCGGCGGGATGAAGAAATACCAGGCGATAAGCCCGCACAGAATCGCCGACAGCACGCCCGGCCCCCGACCCCACAGGAACGCCGAGATGATGACCGCCGGAAAGAAGGTGAGAAACGGAAAGCCCGGCGGGAAATACGGGTTCAGCGCGCTACGTAAAAGTCCCGCCAGAACGGCCGACACCGTAGCGAGGGCGTAAGCCGCGATGGGGCGGTCCATCAGGAGCGGCAATCGTTCCAGCAGGTTCGGTCGTATGTGATTCATTCGGCCAGGTACCAGTTCCCTCGGGGCTGCGCAGTGCTCTCGATCAAGATTCGGATGATCCTCCTCGGTCAGCTTGTCCTTCCTTACGCGAAGGCGCGCGCTTGCCGCAAACGGGCCCATTGGTCGCACACGCACAGGGTAGTTGCACGGAAACCACAGTCGCGGGTCAATCCCGGCCTTCGGTCCAAACTGTCACAATCGCGACATAATCTCGGCCTAGCCGCGCCTCAGCAACCAGACTTTACCAAGTCGAAGCCCGCTCAGAGCGCATCGCGCAGACACCCGCAAAGGGGGCTGCGCGCGTGTTGTCATGTCCGCAGTACGCTAAACTCACAAATGGGGAACATCGTGTCCAAATCACTCGTCGCCAAGTCCGCACTCCTGTTCGGCACCGCGTTTGTCGCGCTTGCCGGTGCCAGCGCTGCCAGCGCGCAGGATGCTCCTGCCGCAGCCGCAGCGGTGCAGACGCCCGCCGCCGACGATAATCTCGGGGACATCGTCGTCACCGCGCAACGTCGCAGCGAGAACCTGCAGAAGGTGCCGGTTTCGGTCGGCGTGCTGCAGGGTGCCGATCTGCGCAACTTCACGGCGGGTGGCGGCGATACGCTGCTCGAACTCGCCAACCGCGTCCCCGGCCTCTATGCCGAGACGACCACCGGCAAGATCTTCCCGCGCTTCTACATTCGCGGCCTCGGCAATATCGATTTCTACCTCGGCGCGTCGCAGCCCGTGTCGATCATCCAGGACGACGTCGTGCTCGAGCATGTCGTGCTGAAGTCGAACCCGGTGTTCGACGTGAACCAGATCGAAGTGCTGCGCGGGCCGCAGGGCACGCTGTTCGGCCGTAACACCACGGCCGGCATCATCAAGTTCGACACCAACAAGCCGACCAACGATTATGAAGGCCGTGCGACGGCGTCCTATGGCAGCTACAACACGGTGTCGGTCGACGCCGGCGTCGGCGGGCCGATCGTCAAGGACGTGCTCTCGTTCCGCGTGTCGGGCCTGTATCAGCGTCGCGATAACTGGATCGACAACAGCTATACCGGCCCGAGCGACGACGGCACCGTCGGCGGCAAGAACAAGCTCGGCGGGTTCGAGGAAAAGGATGTCCGCCTCCAGTTGATGCTGACCCCGCCCGAAACCGGCTTCACCGGCATCGTTTCGGCGCATGCGCGCAATTACTCGGGCACGTCGACGATCTTCCATCGCGGCGCGATCAAGCTCGGCACCAACGATGTCAGCGCCGAACCGCGCGACAGCATCGCGCTCGATGAGGGCCATAACAACCCACAAGCGTACCGGACCTATGGCGGCTCGTTCAACGCGAAGAACGATTTCGGCGCGGTCACGCTGACCTCGATCACCGCGTATGAATCGACGTCGGGCTATAGCCGCGGCGACACCGATGGCGGTGCTGCGGTCAATTTCGCGGGCGGCAAATTCTACGGCGAGAGCCAGGGCCGCGTGCGCGATCTCGACCAGCTGAGCCAGGAACTGCGTCTGGCCAGCAACGGCACCGGTCGCTTCAAGTGGCAGATCGGCGGCATCTACTTCGAATCGCGCGATACGACCGAATTTGACCAGCGCGGTTTCTTCCTGCTCGACAATTCGTTCGGCACCACGCCCAACCCGAACAATTTCGTCGTGCTGCGCAACGTCAACACGTCCTATGCCGGTTTTGGCCAGGCGAGCTACGAGCTGCTCCCCAAGCTGACGCTGACCGGTGGCGTGCGCGTGACCTATGACGAAAAGACCACGCGCCTCGTCACGCCGCCGCGCAACGCAGCGGGCGTATCGACCTTCCCGGCTGCGGCCGCGAGCTATGTGCGCCTGGCCGATACCCAGCCGAGCTGGGAAGGCAGCCTCAACTATGCAGTCGAGCCGAATGTGAACGTGTTCGCGCGCGTTTCGCACGGTTTCCGCGGGCCGACGATCCAGGGCCGCAACGCCGTGTTCAGCTCGGCCTTCGTGACGGCCACGTCGGAGACGATCACGTCGTATGAAGCCGGCATCAAGTCGAACCTGTTCGGCAACACGCTGCGCTTCAACGCGACGGGCTTCTACTACAAGGTCCACAACATCCAGCTGAACGGCAACGACGCCAACAATAACGGCCTGTTGTTCAACGCCAACCAGGCGCAGGCCTGGGGCGGCGAAGCGGAGCTGACCTGGCGTCCGGTGCCCGAGTTCACGCTCGGCCTGGGGGGCAGCGTGCTGCACACCGAGATCAACGACACGCGCGTTTATGCGCCGGTCTGCAAGCTCAACGGCGTCGTCACCTGCACCGTGCTCAACCCGACGATCAATGTCGGCGCGGCAACGCTCGCGCAGATCAACGGCAACGTCCTGCCCGACGCGCCGAAATATCAGCTCGATGCCAATGCACGGTATGACTATCCGCTGGGCAATGGCGGCAAGCTGTTCCTCGCGGGCGACGTGACGCTGCAGGGCTATACCAGCTTCGTGCCGTACAAGACGATCGAGTACACCTCGGACGGCACTTTCGAAGCGGGTCTGAAGGCCGGTTACGCCGCCCCTGAGAACAAGTACGAACTGGCCGTGTTCGTGCGTAACCTGACCAATGAGAAGAACCTCAAGGGCGTGCTCGACAACTACAACGCCGCCGTGTTCAACGACCCGCGCATCATCGGCGTGTCGCTGAGCGGCAAGTTCTGATCGCCTAATCGCGGATCGACCTGCGGTGCAGGTCGATCCGCGATCCATTTTTCTTCCCCGGCGGAGGCCGGGGCCCAGTAGAAGTGGCAGTGGTCATTGAGCGCAGCGCTCTATTGCCGCGAGCTGCGCAACTGGGCCCCGGCCTGCGCCGGGGAAGCGCTATTTTTGGGGAAGAATGCGCGCCTCAGCGCGCCCAATCGCCCGATTTGCCGCCGGTCTTGGTCAGCAATTGTACGCCGCCGATCGTCATGCCTTTGTCGATCGCCTTGGCCATATCGTAGATCGTCAGCAGCGTGACCGTGACGGCGGTCAGCGCTTCCATCTCGACCCCGGTCTTGCTCTCGGTCGCCGCCGTCGCGGTCGCGGTGACGCCACGGTCGTCCACCACCAGATCGATCGCCACGCGCGTCAGCGGTAGCGGATGACAGAGCGGGATCAATTCGCTGGTGCGCTTGGCCGCCATGATCCCCGCGACCCGCGCCACCGCCAGCACATCGCCTTTCAGCGCAGTCCCGTCGCGGATTGCGCGCGCGGCTTCGAGGATCATGTCGATCCGCCCCGTCGCCACGGCTTCACGTCGGGTCGGCGTTTTGCCGCCGACATCGACCATATGCGCCGCACCGGCGGCATCGAGATGGGTGAGCTCGCTCATCCGACCAGCGCGCGTGTTGCCGCTTCGACGTCGCTCTGGCGCATCAGCGATTCGCCGATCAGGAAGCAGCGAATGTCATGTTCGGCCATCGCATCGAGATCTGCGCGCGTGGTAAGCCCGCTTTCGGCGACGAAGGTGCAGCCCTTGGGCGCCTTGGACACGAGTTCATAGGTGCGCGCGAAATCCACCGTGAAATCGCGCAAATTGCGGTTGTTGACGCCGATCAGCCGCGACTTGAGCTTCAGCGCGCGCTCCATTTCGCTGTGCGAATGCACTTCGACCAGCACGTCCATGCCGCATTCGAGCGCACTCGCCTCGATCTCGGCGAGCAGTCCGTCGTCGAGCGCCGACATGATCAGCAGGATCGCATCAGCGCCAAGGCCACGCGATTCGGGCACTTGCCACGGATCGACCATGAAATCCTTGCGCAGCACCGGCAGTGTACAGGCATTGCGCGCGGCGGTCAGATAGCTGTCCGCCCCCTGGAACCACGCTTCGTCGGTCAGCACCGACAGGCACGCCGCACCGCCCGCCTGATACGCGGCGGCATGGGCGGGCGGATCGAAATCGGCACGGATCAGGCCCTTGGACGGGCTGGCCTTCTTGATCTCGGCGACCAGCGCATAGCCGGTCTCGGCGCGCGCATCGAGCGCGGCGCGAAAGCCGCGCGGCGCGGTTTGAGCGGCAATGCGGGCGTCGAGTTCGGCGATCGCCGTCGTCGCTTTGCGCGCGGCTACCTCGGCGCGTTTGGTTTCGAGAATGCGGGTGAGAACGTCGGTCATGAATAGGCAATCCATCGATCGAGCAAGCCGTTCGCCGCGCCGCTGTCGATCGCGTCGCGCGCGATCTCCACGCCTTCGGAAAGGCTCTGGCTGGTGCCCGCCACGATCAGCGCGGCGGCCGCATTGAGGAGAACAGCGTCGCGGTACGGGCCCGCTTCGCCCTGAAGCAAGCGGCGGAGCGCGGCGGCGTTATACGCTGCGTCGCCACCGCGGATCGCGGTGACCGGGTGGCGCGGCAATCCGGCGTCTTCGGGCACGATGATGCCGGGCAAGTCCACCTGTCCAACGCTGACCGCGACGCTCCGCCCGGCACTCGACAACTCGTCCAGCCCTTCCTCGCCCGATACGACCAATGCCGCTTCGGTGCCGAGCTGTTCGAGCGCTGCGGCATAGGTCGCTGCGTAATCGGGGCGGGCGATGCCGATCAGCTGGCGTGTCACCCCGGCGGGGTTGGCGAGCGGACCCATCAGGTTGAAGATCGTGCGGCGGCCCAGCCGCTGGCGGATTGGCGTGATGCGTTTCATCGCCGGATGATGATTGGCGGCGAACAGGAAGGCGATGCCGATATCGCGCAGGCTCGCCTCCGCGCACAGCCCGGCGCGGTGCATGTCGAGGCCCAGCACCTCCAGCGTATCCGCCGCGCCCGCCTTGGACGAGGCCGCGCGATTGCCATGCTTGGCAACCGGCACGCCGGTGCTGGCGACGACGATCGAGACGGCGGTCGAGACGTTAAGTGTATGATGCCCGTCGCCGCCGGTGCCGCAGACGTCGACGGTGCCCGGCGGTGCATCGATCGGCAGCAGGCGTGCGCGCATCGCGCGCGCTGCCTCGGCAATTTCGATGCTCGTTTCGCCGCGTTCGGTCAGCCCGATCAGGAAGGCCTCGATTTCGCTTTC
This sequence comes from Sphingomonas sp. PSPC2-2, assembly GCF_049897725.1. Taxonomy (NCBI): domain Bacteria; kingdom Pseudomonadati; phylum Pseudomonadota; class Alphaproteobacteria; order Sphingomonadales; family Sphingomonadaceae; genus Sphingomonas; species Sphingomonas sp. PSPC2-2. The sequence continues at coordinate 364,331 of NZ_JAFCWU010000002.1, forward strand.
CGACGTTCGCGCGTCGAGCAGGTCGGCAAACGCCTGCGCGGCGGTTTCGCGGCTGAGCGGCGATGCCGTATCGGGGAGGAGGGCGAGGGTGGTCATCCGACAATCCCCGCATCCGCCAGAAAATTGGCGAGCATCGCATGGCCATGTTCGGTGGCGATGCTCTCGGGGTGGAACTGCACGCCATGGATGGGCAGCGTCGCATGGCGCACGCCCATCACCGAGCCGTCATCCGCGCGCGCGTTGACCAGCAGCGTCTCCGGCAAATCCTCGACGATCAGCGAATGATAGCGCGTCGCGGTAAAGGGCGAGGGGAGCCCCTTGAACACGCCCGTTCCGTCATGCGTCACCGGCGAGGTCTTGCCGTGCATCAACCCGCCGCGCACCACGCGTCCGCCAAAATGCTGGCCGATCGCCTGATGACCCAGACACACCCCTAGTAGCGGTCGCCCGGCGACGGCGCAGGCCGCGACCAGGTCGAGCGAGATGCCGGCTTCGGTCGGCGTCTTCGGGCCGGGGGAGATCAGGAATCCTTGCGCATTGCTGGCCAGCGCTTCGGCGGCGGTCAGCGCATCGTTGCGCACGACCTTTACCTCCGCGCCCAACTCCATCAGATAGTGGACCAGGTTCCAGGTGAAGCTGTCGTAATTGTCGATAACGAGGATCATGGCGCGCCGCTAACCTGTTTGTGCTGATACGACAATCGCGGTGATAAAGACGCCGTTCAGGTTGGATCTAACCAGACGTGCTACACGTTGCCGTGTCCCAAGGAGAATTTCCCATGCTGCGCTCTCTCGCCGTCGCCGTTTTGCTGGCCACAATCTCCACCGCGACGTTTGCGCAGACCGCGCCGCAGGCTTCGACGACCGAAGCCAAACAGGCCGAGTCGGGCAAGCCGCCGCTCCGGATTCGCTCGGTCACGCTGACGGGTAACGAAAAATGCCCGCAGTCCAACAATCCCGATGAAGAAATCGTCGTGTGCGCGCGCGTCGGCGAACCCTACCGCATTCCCAAGGCGCTGCGCGACGACAAGCCGATCCCGGCGCAGAACCAGAGCTGGGTCAATCGCGCCGCCCTGATGGACGATGTCGGCCGCCGTGCAGGTGGCCTGCCCGATACCTGCTCGCCGACCGGCTCGGGCGGCCAGACCGGCTGCGCCAAGTTGCGTGCCGAACAATATGCCGCCGAAAAGGCCGATGCGAAGCGTCAGGCGAGCCAGGTTCCGTAACGAGGCGGCGCGTCGACACGCTTCCCCTCCGTTCGCCCTGAGCCTGTCGAAGGGCATCTCGCCACGGGGGCACGCCCGCTCCCGTGGAGAGGTGGGCTTCGACGAGCTCAGCCCGAAAGGGGGGTAAGTAAGCGCAGCGCTGACGCTTATTACTGCCCGAACCCGCTCTCTGCCGCCCGCGCGATCGCCTCGCGCGCGGCGGCGAGAAGCGCTCCCGCTTTGGCCTCGCATTCGCGTTGTTCATACGCCGCTTCGCTATCGGCAACGATTCCCGCCCCCGCCTGCACGTTCATGATGCCGTCTTTCACGATCGCGGTGCGCAGCACGATGCAAGAATCCATCGATCCATCAGGCGAGAAATAGCCGACGCCGCCCGCATAAGGGCCGCGCACGGCACCCTCCAGTTCGGCGATGATTTCGCACGCACGCACCTTCGGTGCCCCGCTGACCGTGCCCGCCGGGAAGCCCGCAAACAGCGCGTCGAGCGCGTCATGCTCGGGCGCTAGCTGGCCGATGACGTTCGAGACGATGTGCATGACATGGCTGTAGAATTCGGTGGTGTAGCTGGCGGTCACCGTCACGCTGCCAGCGGTGGCCACGCGCCCGACATCGTTGCGGCCGAGATCGAGCAACATCAGATGTTCCGCGCGCTCCTTGGGGTCGGCGAGCAGGCTCTGGCGATTGGCTTCGTCCTCGGCGGCGGTCTTGCCGCGCGGGCGCGTGCCGGCGATCGGGCGAATCGTCACCTCGCCGTCGCGCACGCGCACCAGAATTTCCGGGCTCGATCCGGTCAGCGCAAAGCCCGGCAGATCGAGATGATAGAGGAACGGCGACGGGTTGATCCGCCGCAGCGCGCGATACAATTCGAACGCGGGCAGTGGAAACGGTGCCGTGAAACGCTGCGACAGCACCACCTGAAAGATGTCGCCCGCGACGATATACTCCTTCGCGCGCGCCACCATCTCGGCATAGCGGCCGGGCGGCAGTGTCGGAGTCAGCGCGATCTCGCTCGCCTCGCCCCGCACGGGCGCAGGCAAAGGCGCGGTCGCGAGGCGCGCGGCAGTCGTCTCGATCCGCTCCAGCCCCTCGGCGACGATCGCCTCGGGCGTACGCGTCGCATCGGGCCAGACCGGCGCGACCAGGAACAGCGCGTCGGCGAGCCGGTCGAAGATCAGCACCACCGTCGGACGCACGAACATCATGTCGGGCAGGCCCAGCGCATCGCTCTCGGGCCGGGGCAGCCGTTCGACCAGCCCGATCGTCTCATAGCCGAAATAGCCGACCAGACACGCCAGCGCGCGCGGCAATTCGGCGGGCACGTCCATCCGGCACGACGCGACCAGCGACCGCAGCGCGTCGAGCGTCGGTTCGGCGCAGGGGGCAAAGGCGTCGCGGTCGGTCAGCCAGTGCGGGTTGATCGCGGCGTCATGGCCCTGCGCGCGAAACACCAGATCGGGCGCGAGCCCGATCAGGCTGTGCCGCCCGCGCGTTTCCCCGCCCTCGACCGATTCGAGCAGGAAGTCGCCCCGCCCCGGCTCGATCAGCTTCAGCGCGGCGGCGACCGGGGTTTCGGTATCGGCGACCTGGCGCTGCCACAGCAGCGCCGGGCGACCGGTGGCGAGCGCGGCGTGTGCTGCCGCAGTATCAGGGCTGATCGGTCGCACTCACGCCACCCAGCATGTCGAGCTTGAGCTTGGCGATCGCAGCGGTGTTGCGCGTGGTGCCGACTGCCTTTTGCACGGCCTTGCCAAAGGCACCGGCATATTCGCGGCCGATCACCTTGCCAATGTCAGCGCGCGTTCCCGCGATCACCTTGTCATTGCCGCGCGCATCGCCCGATTCGATCGAGTCGAGATGGACGATGATCCAGCCGGCCTTGTCGGGCGCTTCGAGCAGCTTGGTGGTCTTGGCGGCCATGCTGAACAGCAGCGACAGCGGGGCTGGCACCTGGCGCGGATTTGCCATCAGCGCGGCGCGCGGCGCGTTGACCGGGCGCAGTGGCGGCAGCTTCAGCTTTGTCGCGGCGAGCGCCTCGGCCAGCGGTGTGCCCTTATTGGCGCTGGCGACGACGCTTGCGGCGATCTTGCGTGCCTCGCGCTGGCCACGGTCGAGCGTGAAGTCGTGCACCACGGCATCGTGGATCTGCGCCAGCGGACGCGGTGCCGCGGGTACGATCTTCTCGACCGCGACCAGCGCAAAGCTGCCATCTGGGCCCAGCGGCACCGTTTGCGGGCTGTCTCCGGCTTGGGCTGCAAAGGCGGCGGCGAGGATCGGCGCGAGGGCGGGGTCAGGTTTGGCGGCGGGGTTGTCGATGTCCTGCCCGCCCGCGAGCAGCGCGGGGGTGCGCAGCGGTGTCAGCTTCTGCTGCGTGGCGAGATTGTCGAAATTGCTCTTGGACAGCGCATCTTCCATCGCGTTGCGCTTGTCGGTCAGCGCTGCTGCCGTCTTCTGCTTCTGCAGCGTCTCGCGCAGGCCGGGCGTCGCCTCGGCGAGCGACTTGGCGGGCTGAACATGCTGTTTCACGATCTTTGCGACGATGAAGCCAAGCGGCGCGCGCACTGGCCCTACGACATCGCCTGCCTTGGCGGCAAAGGCCGCATCGGCAACGGCGGGGGATGTCTGCCCGGCATAGGCCGCCTTCTGCTGGTCGGTCAGCGTCGCGGCTTCCAGCCCGGCGGCGCGTGCCGCCTGCTCGATCGGCGTGCCTGCGCGCACCTTGGCGGCGAGCGCGGTGGCGGCAGCTTGATCGGCGACGACGACTTGCGCGATCGTGCGCAGATCGGCGGCGGCGAAGCTTGCCGCCTGCGCCTTATAGGCCGCAGCGATCTCGGCATCGGTTGGCGTGGCGGCGACGGCGGCGGCATTGACCAGCGCATAGCGCACGATCCGCCGCTCCGGCACGCGGTAGCGCGACAGGTTGCGGGTATAGAAGGTGTTCAGTTCCGCCTCGGTCGGGGCGGGGCCCGCTGCGACCGCCTGGCTGGGGATGAAGCCGACCGTGCCGTTGCGCTTTTCCAGCAACAGGCTGGCATAAGGCAGCGCCAGCTGCACCGGCACCTGGCTCGCGCCGATCGTCGGCAGGATCAACTGGCGCGTCAGCGTCTGGTCGGCAATGTCGGTACGGACTTGCACGTCGCTGGTGCCGTTCTGCTTCAGTACCGCTTCATAGCGTGCCTGATCGAACTTGCCGTCGAGCCCGGTGAGCCCCGGCTGGCTTGCGATCACCGCATCGACCGCCTGCTTGCTGACGACCATGCCCTGCTTCTGCGCGAACTGGCGGAAGGCGGTCGAATCGATCAGCCGTTCCAGCGTCGCGTCGAACCCGCCGCCGGCCACGAATTGCGCCATCGTCAGCGACGGCTGCTCCTGGCGATATTGGTTGAAGTCGCGCTGTACCGCCGCCTGCAAATCGCCCAGCGCGATCGTCTTGTTACCGACGGTGGCGACGGTGTCGCCCTTGGCGGCGGGGGTGCCGCTGCCCGACAGGCCCGATTTATCCGACAGCACGAACGCCAGGCCAAGCAACGCCACAAATCCAAGCGCGACGGCGGCCCCCAGCGGGTGGCGGATCATTCGGCGGAAAAAACTGAGCATGAGCGGGAGCGGCCAATCTGTCTGGAGCGTAGTCTCCGCCGCTTTAGGGGTGTGATCGGGCGGCTTCAAGCCGGGGCTTGGACTTGTGCGATCCGGCACGGGCGTTATCGCTGGGCAAAAGGCAGAAAAAGAGGATGGGCATGACACGTCGCAAGCTGGTCGCGGGCAATTGGAAGATGAATGGCAGTCTGGCCGCCTTGGCCGAACTCGACGCGATCGCCGTTGCGGCGCGCGCGCATCCTGCAGTCGATGTGGCGATTGCCTTGCCCGCGACGCTGATTGCTCCCGCCGTCCAGCGCGTGCCCGGCCTCGCTTTCGGCGGGCAGGATGTTCATGCGGCGGAAAGCGGCGCGCACACCGGGTGTCTGTCGGCATCGATGCTCGCCGAGGCGGGGGCGAGCTTCACCATCGTCGGCCATAGCGAACGCCGCGCCGACCAGGGGGAGACCAGCCAGGACGCCTGGGCCAAGGCCAGCGCCGCGCACCGCCACGGCCTCGGCGTCATCCTGTGCGTGGGCGAGACCGATGCCGAGCGCGACGCCGGCCGCGCCGCGCGCGTGGTGCAGGCGCAGATCGAGAAATCCGTGCCCGATCTCGCCACCGGCGCATGGCTGACGCTGGCGTATGAACCGCGCTGGGCGATCGGCACCGGCCGCACGCCGACGCTCGACGAAATCGCCGAAGTCCATTCGATCGCGCGCGCCAAGCTGCGCACGCTGGTCGGCGACGCCGCCGACACGATCCGCATCCTCTATGGCGGATCGGTAACGGGCGCGAATGCGGCGGCGATTCTGGAAACCGAGGATGTCGACGGTGCGCTGGTCGGCGGTGCCAGCCTGACCGCGGCGAAATTCGTGCCGATCATCGAAGCGGCGGGGTAGGGGGGGGCATACACTTCCCCGGCGAAGGCCGGGGCCCAGTCGTGACGCTGGGTGTAAACAAGCGCAGCGCCCGCCAACATCCACCCCGCCACTGGGCCCCGGCCTCCGCCGGGGAAGCGTTTTTGTCAGCCTAAGCGGCGCATTTTAATCCCCACTGGACACGCAAACCGCGCCCCGCTTATCGGGGCGCGATGAGTGTTATTGCCACGATCATGAACACGGCCACCGGCCAGCCCATCCAGAAAATGACCTTCGGGCGGATGCCCAAGCCCTGGATTTCCTTCAATCTCGCCACCGGCGAACTGGTCACCGCCGACCGCGTCGAAGTCGGCAAACCCGCACCCGGCAAATTCGTCGTGCCGGTGTCGGTCTGGGTCACGCCCAAGACCGAGGGGTGAGGGTTTAAGGCGCGCCCTTTCACAGTGATCGAATGTCCCTCTCCCACCGGGAGAGGGAAGGGGCCCGCCGCGCCAGCGGTGGGAAGGGTGAGGGCGACCCGCGCGATCACCCCCACTCACCCTCACCCTTCCGCGGCTTCGCCGCTCCCTCCCTCGCCCGATGGGAGAGGGATTTGCCGCTAAGCGTCGCCGTTGTTTGCCCGTGGCCATCGCACGCGCTCCTCTGATCCGTCTTCGCCGCGAACTGGGTTGCCAGTCCGTCACCCAGGTAACAGCTTGGGAGGTCTACGCCATCTAGGCCATAGCGCTACAGATCGCGAATGGCAGGAAGCGGTGGAAAAGCCGCCGCTACCGGTAACCCGAAACCAATCCTTCCGATGCTTTCGAGAATATAATATTGTAACCCTTGTGCGAGCCCGGAAACGTGACGAACAAAATCCTCAATGGTCCTATAACCCAAGTTTCATCATGGCGATGATGTGAAAAGCTGCTGACCGAACTCCCAGCAGATACGGTCCCGGTTTCCTCTGTCCCACTACGTTCCATCTGCGGAGAGCCATATGCCTGTACTAAATCTAACCTGACACGATCAGAGCACGGAGGAGAATTTATTGTATTAACGAGGATAACTGTTCGTAAGTTATCTTTTTTGTAGGTGCTGAGCACTTGAACAGGGCATCCTTCAACAACCTCCGCTCGATATTTTGGGTATAGTGTTTTTACCTGCGATTTCGGCATGCCAGCCCGAAGGTCACGCCAGAGGATTGGTTCGGAAGGAATTTCCTGCAACATGGCTGTTAAAATTAGTGAAAAGATCATAGTTGCTCCAGATCAAGAGGTGTCCATGATTAAATCTGACGCTCAAGGTCTACAATTAGATCAGTAGCGGAATTCTACTGATTTACCGCCATCATTCCTACCTTTGTAATCGAATGTCCGCGCTGATCCTTAACTCGGTAGAGTCGCGTATGGCCAACGCAATCCACATGATCATCCGCCTGTCATCAATCCAATCCATAGCCCAACGACAAAATCAGGGCGTGGCGCCGTTGAAGCAGGAATATGATAGGGGGGCGTGAAGGCTGGTATAGTCGCAACGACAACTGCCTTCGAGTTTGCTTTCCGCTGAATCATTTGTCCCCCATTCGTGACCTGTGGATCATTCGCTCAAACGATTCCGAAATCAATTCGATGTTTGTTGTGACGAATGCGCGGGGCCGTCTATTGTTGGACGAAACTGGAGTTACCCGCCTCCTAATCGCAAACCCGTAAGCGGCCAAACCCCGCCCCCTAACCCCCAAGCCGAGCCGGATCGACCACCACATGCCGGATATGCGTCCGGTTATAGGTATAACTAATGTGTACCAGCCCATCCCTGGTCTGGATCACCGCCGGATAGGCATAGCCATCGGGCAGCGGTTTGTCCTCCAGGGTCAGCACGTTGCGCCACGAAACCCCATCGCGCGACAGGCCGATGTTGAGCGGCCAGCGCGGGCCGTTGCCCGGCTGATCGGGCCAGTGCGCGCTGTGGTTGTAGACGATCAACTGCCGCCCGTCGGCCAGCGTCACCGCGTCGGTGCCGGCATTGGGGTTGGGCAAGTCCGCCGCCACCAAAGGCGACCAGCTCTTGCCGGCATCGTGCGACCAGCTCATCGCCAGCGCACCCTGCCGCGTCCGCGCGATCAGCGCCAGGCACCCATCGGCAAAGTGCAGCACGCTCGGCTGGATCGCCTCGATCCCCATGGGCGAGGCGATTGGCGGCTCGACCGTCCATGTCTTGCCGCGATCGATCGAGCGCTCCATGCGGATAAACCAGTGGTTTTCCTCGGGCGTGCCGACTTCGCGGCTGGAGGGTGACAGCCAGCTTCCGTCCGCCAGCACCACCGGCTTGTTCTTGATCGGCCCCAGCACACCCTCGGGCAGGCGCTGCGCCGCGCTCCAGTGGCGCCCGCCATCGCTGGAGGTCTTGACCATCCCCCACCAGCCACGCGGATTGGGGCCGACCTTGTAGAATAGGGTGAGCGGCCCGCCCGGCGGCTGGAACAGCACCGGGTTCCAGGTCGGGTAGCGCGTCCCATCCGCGCTTTGCCCGTCGGCGACCGAAACCGGCTTGTCCCACCCATGCGCCCCACGGCGCGCAAACCAGATCGTCACGTCGGGGCGGCTCTCCCCCGTGCCCCCGAACCACGCGGCGGCGAGCGTGCCGTCGGGCAGTTCGACGATGGTCGAGGCATGTGCCTGCGGGTAAGGCGGGGCGGGGTCGATGAATTCGGACAGCAGGATCGGGGAGGGGGCGGCAAGCGCCGCCATCGGCAGCGCCGCCAGCGCGACCAACAGTGTCCGGAAATACCGCAAGATCATCTGCAGTCTCATCGCCCAACCACTTCCTACGCTCCCCCGTCATGCCGGGCTCGTCCCGGCATCCACCGTGCCGCACATTCTGCGGCCAAAGGTCTCGGATGACGGTGGACCCCGGCACAGGGCCGGGGTGACGACCATGCCCCGCTCACCCCGGATAGCGCGCCTTCAGCATCGCCCAGGCCGCGCGCAGGCCCAGCGCTTCGCCACCCTTTGGCCGCCCCGGCTTGGCCGAAGGCCGCCACGCAAAGGTATCGAAATGCGCCCATGGCGTGCCCTCGGGCACGAAGCGCCGCAGGAACAGCGCCGCCGTCACCGCGCCGGCAAAGCCACCATCGGGCGCGTTGACCATGTCGGCAATGTCGGAGGACAGCATGTCGTCATAGCCATCCCACAGCGGCATCCGCCACAGCGGATCGTAAACCGCCGTGCCCGCCGCCAGCAACGCCTCGGCCAGCGCATCGTCATTGGCGAAGGTCGCGGGCAGATCCGGCCCCAGCGCCACGCGCGCCGCGCCGGTCAGCGTCGCGAAATCGAGGATCAGCGTGGGCGTCTCCTCGGCGGCGCGGGTGATCGCGTCGCCCAGCACCAGCCGCCCCTCGGCATCGGTATTGGTGTTCTCGACCGTCAGCCCCTTGCGCGTGCGCAGCACGTCGCCGGGGCGGAAGGCGTTGCCCGCTATGCTGTTCTCCACCGCCGGGATCAGCAGGTGTAGCCGCACCGGCAGCCGCGCCGCCATCACCAGCCCGGCCAGCGCCAGCGCATGCGCCGCGCCGCCCATGTCCTTCTTCATCAGCCGCATGCCCGAGGAGGGCTTGATGTCGAGCCCGCCCGAATCGAAGCACACGCCCTTGCCGATGATCGCGATGCGCGGATGCGCCGGATTTCCCCATTCGAGCTCGATCAGCCGGGGCTCGCGCCCCTTGGCGGCGGCCTGGCCGACCGCGTGGATCATCGGATAGCCCTTTACCAGCGCTTCGCTTTTGGTGACGGTCACGCTCGCGCCATGCGCCTTGGCCAGCGCCTCCGCTTCACCCTCCAGTTCAGCGGGCCCGAGATCGGCGGCAGCGGTGTTGACCAGATCGCGCACGCTGGCGACCGCTTGCGCCAGGCGCACCGTCTCCTCGATCCGCGCGGGCTCGCCGGTCAGCAGCACGCGCGCGCCCGTTGTCACCTCGTCGCTGCGATAGCGGTCGAACTTGTGCTGCGCGAGCGCCCAGCCCAGCATCGCGGCGCCGGGCTCGCCCTCGGCCAGGCGATAGATGCCTTCGGGCAATTGCTCGCCCAGCGAGGCGATCCGCCACGGCGAGTCGAGGCTTTCGTTGCACACCAGCAGCATCGCCCAATCGTCTGGCCCATCGCCCGGCAGCACCGCGCGGTTGCCCGCCTTGCCGGTCAGCCGATGCGCCGCCACCGTCGTACGGATGCGCGGCGGTTGTGCCTTCAGCCAGCTCTCCCACTGGTCGGGATGCACGACATGGATGAGGCGCGCGGGCTGGCCGCGATCGGGCTGCAGCAAGGCTGCGGGGTTGAAGATCATGCGCCCTTTATCGGAAGCGCGGGGCCGCTGCGCAAGCCGTGCTGAGGCTCAGGCGAGCGGCACCCCGTACAGATCATGCTCGTCGGCATCCTCGATCTCGACGCGCACGATGTCGCCCTGCGTCAAATGCCCGGCATCGCGCAGGAACACCTCGCCGTCGATCTCGGGCGCATCCGCCTTGGATCGCCCGGTCGCGCCATCCTCGCCGACCTCGTCGATGATCACGTCGAGCGTGCGGCCGACCTTGGCCTGCAATTTCTCCGCTGAGATGCGCGCGGTCAGCTCCATCAGCCGTGCGTAGCGCTCTTCCTTGATCTCTTCGGGCACCGGATCGGGCAGGGCATTGGCCGCTGCCCCTTCGACTGGCTCGAAGCGGAAGGCGCCGACGCGGTCGAGCTGCGCTTCCTGCAGCCAGTCCATCAGATAGGCGAAATCGTCCTCGGTCTCGCCGGGGAAGCCGACGACGAAGGTCGACCGAATCGCGATGTCGGGCGCGATCCTCCGCCAATGCTTGATGCGTTCGAGCACCTTGGTCTCGTTCGCCGGGCGCTTCATCAGCTTCAGCACGTTGCGGCTGGCATGCTGGAACGGGATGTCGAGATAGGGGAGGATCAGCCCCTCGGCCATCAGCGGGATGACCTGGTCGACATGCGGGTAGGGGTAGACATAATGCAACCGCACCCACGCGCCCAATTTGCCCAGCTCGCGCGACAGGTCGGTCATATGCGCGCGGACTTCCTCGCCATGCCACATCCGCGGCTGGTGGCGGATGTCGACGCCGTAGGCCGAGGTATCCTGGCTGATCACCAGCAATTCCTTGGTGCCCGCCTCGATCAGCTTTTCCGCCTCGCGCAGGATCGCATCGGGGCGGCGGCTGACCAGATCGCCGCGCAAGCTCGGGATGATGCAGAAGGCGCAGCGGTGGTTGCACCCCTCGGAAATCTTGAGATAGCTGTAATGGCGCGGGGTCAGCTTCAGCCCGCTTTCGGGCACCAGATTGAGGAACGCGCTCGGCGGCATCGGGGCGGCGTCATGCACCGCGCCGACCACTTCCTCATATTGGTGCGCGCCGGTAACGGCCAGCACATTGGGGAAGCGCGCGCGGATCGTCTCGGCTTCCTTGCCCATGCAGCCGGTGACGATGACCCGGCCATTCTCGGCAATCGCCTCGCCAATTGCTTCGAGGCTTTCCTCCTTGGCCGAATCGAGAAACCCGCAGGTGTTGACCAGCACGACATCGGCCCCGGCATAATCGGGCGACATCTGATAGCCATCGCTGCGCAGCTTGGTCAGGATCCGTTCGCTATCGACCAGATTCTTCGGGCAGCCGAGCGAGACCATGCCGATCTTCGGCGGGGAGGGGAGTGTTGTTGCCATGGGAACGGCGGCACATAAGCGCAGTCGCGGGATTTTTCCAGCGATTGCCGCTTGGGCGCTGCCTGGCGCCTTTCCTTCGCCGGGTGATTCATGGCTATGCCATCGCGACGGTCGCTTTTATCGTCTTGGTTTCGCCTCTCGTTTAACCGGTACACCGTACCGCCAAGGTTCCCGTTCATGGCACGATCCGCACCCTGCCTGGCGTTCCTGCTGCTCGCGGGATGCGGCGCGCAAAGCTCCAGACCGCCACCGCCGCGCGTGATGTTCGCCGGGCTTCCGGTCAGCGGCAGCATGGCGGATGCCCGCCGCGCGGGCTTCACCGATTGCGTCACACCCGATTGGGGCAGCCTGCGCTGCCGCCGCCACGGCGTGATGATCGATGGTACGGGCCCCTATGAGGCTGCGGTGGACCTGACCGGCAACGACGGCAGCGGCGGCTTCGACCAGGTGACGGTGTGGCACGATCAGGACCAATATGCCGTCTATAAGATCACCGATGTGCTGGAAAAGCAGGGCTGGCGAAGCTGCAACACAGGCAGCGGTGATCGTGGCGACCAGATCATCTACACGCACACAGGCATGCCAGTCAGGATCTCGATGGATCTGAGCTATTGGGGCAAACGCCGACTGCGGGTGATCCCGGCATGGAACAGGAAGGAGCGGCGGTGTTGAAGGATCGGCGGGCAAGACCAGATCATGCAACCGCAAAGAACGCGACTTGCGGTCTTCCGCCATCACCAAGGACGCGCTGATGCAGGAATATGAGCTGGTACCGCACCCCGACACGCCGCCGGCCAAGGTCGAGGCAGTGCGCGTTCGGATCGTCGTGCGCGAGGGTGCGCTGCTGCTCACCTTCATCGTCCACGGCAATGACCATGTCGCGCTCCCTGATTGGGCGACCTCAACGCGTAGGGATGACTTATGGAAAACGACGTGTGGCGAGATGTTTCTGGGGTTGCCGGGGACGGAGGCCTATGTCGAGTTCAACTATTCGCCTTCGACCCAATGGGCGGCGTACCGCTTCGATGCGCACCGCGCGGGCGGGCGTGATCTGCCTTTGTCCAGCCCGCCGCTCGTCGATCGCGGCGACGACACCTCCGATTATCTGGTCGAGGTCGAGCAGCCTCTTTCCGATCTCCCAGGCGAACCGTTTGATCTCGGCCTGACCGCCGTCATCGAGGAAACCGACGGCACCAAATCCTATTGGGCGCTTGCCCACGCGCCCGGCCCGCCCGATTTCCACAACCGGGATTGCTTTATCGCGACCCTCCCGGCACCTGAGCACGCATGAACTTCGGTATCGATCGCCTCCTCGCCGACCCCGCTTTGCGCAAGCCACTGGAGGGCAAGCGCATCGCCTTGCTCGCCCACCCGGCTTCCGTCACGCGCGACCTGACGCATTCGGTCGACGCGCTGATCGCGGCGGGGCTGAACGTCACCGCGATGTTCGGCCCGCAGCATGGCGTGCGCGGCGATCTGCAGGACAATATGGAGGAGTCGCCCGACTTCACCGATCCGACTTACGGCATGCCGGTGTTCAGCCTTTACGGTGAAGTCCGCAGGCCCACCGGGCAATCGATGGGCACGTTCGACGTGATGCTGGTCGATCTGCAGGATCTCGGCACGCGCATCTACACCTTCATCACCACGCTGCGCTACGTGCTGGAGGCGGCTGCCGAGCACCACAAGGCGGTATGGGTGCTCGATCGCCCCAATCCCGTCGGCCGCCCGGTCGAGGGGCTGACGCTGTTGCCCGGCTGGGAGAGTTTCGTCGGCGCGGGGCCGATGCCGATGCGCCACGGGCTGACGATGGGCGAACTCGGCCATTGGTTCATCGATCTGCTGAAACTCGATGTCGAGTATCGGGTGATCGAAATGGAAGGCTGGCAGCCCGACGCCGCCCCCGGCTTCGGCTGGCCGACCGATCGCGTGTGGATCAACCCCAGTCCCAATGCCCCCAATGTCATGATGGCGCGCGCGTATCCCGGCACGGTGATGCTGGAGGGCACCACTTTGTCCGAGGGGCGCGGCACCACACGCCCGCTCGAACTGTTCGGCGCGCCTGACATTGATGCGCGCGCGGTCGTCGCCGAAATGCGCCGCCTGGCACCCGATTGGCTCGCCGGCGCGCGCTTGCGCGACATCTGGTTCGAACCGACCTTTCACAAGCATGTGAAGACGCTGTGCAATGGCGTGCAGATCCATGCCGAGGGGCCGTCTTACGATCACGCGGCATTCCGCCCCTGGCGGGTACAGGCGCTGGCGTTCAAGGCGATCCGAGCCTTGTACCCGGACTATGATCTGTGGCGCGATTTCCCCTACGAATACGCTTTCGGCAAATTGCCGATCGACGTCATCAACGGGGGACCGGGCTTGCGCTTGTGGACAGATGACGCGACCGCGACTCCGGCCGATCTCAACGTGTTGGCGGCGGCGGATGAGGAGGCCTGGGAGCAGATTCGGCAGCCATATCTGCGCTACTGAGACCGCCTTCGCGACACGGTCACTCATTTCGTCGCGCTCGCGCAACGACTCAGGGATTCCACCAACCTGTTGCTGTGGTGCAACATCGCCAATCCCGTCATGACGCTTTTATACGATTCGCGGCAGGCGGGGGCCTTGTCGGATCGCTTATCTCCGGAAGGATGGGACGTCGTGGAATCCGATCGCCACTTCTACATGCGTCGCGTTACGGCGGAGCGACTCGCGGTCGCCCGGGCGGTTACCGAGGAAGCACGGAAACGTCGCCTCGTTCTGATCGAAACCTATCTGCAAAAGCTACAGGCGATGCCGGTGTAAAGCCCCGGCTTACCGCTTCCGCGTCAATTCCCGCATCGCCTCGTCGAGGCCCGCCAGCGTCAGCGGGTACATACGCTCGTTCATCAATTCGCGGAGGATGCGCAGGCTTTGCGAATAGCCCCATTGCTGTTCGGGGATCGGGTTCAGCCACACCGCCGCCGGATAGGTATTGGTCAGCCGCTGCATCCACACAGCACCCGATTCCTCGTTGAAATGCTCGACCGAGCCGCCCGGATGGGTGATCTCATAGGGGCTCATCGAGGCATCGCCGACGAACACCAGTTTGTAATCATGGCCGAATTTGTGGAGCACGTCCCACATCGGGGTGCGCTCGGAAAAGCGGCGCATATTATCCTTCCACACGCCTTCATACGGGCAATTGTGGAAGTAGAAAAATTCCAGATTCTTGAACTCGCTCGTCGCCGCCGAGAACAATTCCTCGCACAGCTTCACCCACGGGTCCATCGATCCGCCCACGTCAAGGAACAGCAGCAGCTTCACCGCATTGCGGCGTTCCGCGCGCATCACCACGTCGAGCCAGCCCTGCCGCGCCGTTCCCGCGATCGTCGCATCAATGTCGAGTTCGTCGGCGGCCCCCTCGCGCGCGAATTTGCGCAGGCGGCGCAGCGCAATCTTGATGTTGCGCGTGCCCAGTTCGCGCGTGTTGTCGAGGTTCTTGAAGTCGCGCTGGTCCCACACTTTCAGCGCGCGCTTGTGCGTCGACTCGCCGCCGATGCGGACGCCCTCCGGATTGTAGCCCGAATTGCCATAAGGCGAGGTGCCGCCGGTGCCGATCCACTTATTGCCGCCCTGGTGGCGCTCCTGCTGCTCGTCGAGCCGCTTCTTGAGCGTCTCCATGATCTCGTCCCACGATCCGAGCGATTCGATCTTGGCCATCTCTTCGGGCGTCAGATATTTCTCGGCGACCGCTTTCAACCAGTCAGCCGGGATTTCCGCCGGGCTTTGGCCGAAGGTCGTGGCAACGCCCCGGAACACCTTGGCAAAGACCTGATCGAAGCGGTCGAGCAGGCCTTCATCCTTCACATACACCGCGCGCGACAGGTAATAGAAATCCTCAGGCGTGCGATCGATCACCTCGGCGTCGAGCGCCTCCAGCAGCAGCAAATGCTCTTTGAGGCTGGCCGGGATGCCGGCGGCGCGCAGTGCGTCGAGGAAATCGAGAAACATGGCAC
This sequence comes from Sphingomonas sp. PSPC2-2, assembly GCF_049897725.1. Lineage (NCBI taxonomy): Bacteria > Pseudomonadati > Pseudomonadota > Alphaproteobacteria > Sphingomonadales > Sphingomonadaceae > Sphingomonas > Sphingomonas sp. PSPC2-2. The sequence continues at coordinate 379,696 of NZ_JAFCWU010000002.1, forward strand.
ATCTCTTCCCCCTCCCGCATCCGGGGAGAGGCCAGGGCAGGGGCCAGATGCCCCGTTGCCTGCAACATGCCCGGTGCGGTGCGCTCCTGCAAGCACGGGCAGCGTTACCGATAGGCGTCGATCAGGGCACCGACATAGTCTGGACTGCGCCCGGTCAATTCCGCCGCGGTCCGCGCGCGTGGACCATGGCTTTCCGGTATGCCGTAAATGAAGCCGTAGGTCGGATAGATGGTGCTGCCGAGTCCGTCCCGGTCACGATACCACACCTTCACCGCGCTCCAGTCATTATACGGCGAGGCGTCGGTCAGCGTCACATCCTGCTCGGCGTGGCCGCGTTCGCCGTTCTGGCGCGACCAATTGGCGTGGGTGACCATGACGACGCGATGGTCGACGACTCGGCTGATCACCGCGACATGGCCGAGCGGGAGTCGCGCGCTGCGCGCGAAAACGATGACCGCGCCGGGGCGCGGCGTATCGCCGCGCCGATAGCGCCCGGCGGCCTGACCCCACCATGTCCAGGCGTCGCCATAAATCTGGATGCCGGAAGCGGCACGCGCAAAGGGAACGCACTCGCCTACATAATCGAGCAAGGATGGCGCGGCAGCGGCCATCGCCGGTGGGGCGAATACCAACGCAAGAGAAACAACGACGCAACGCATACATGCACCCAATACTGGCTGCACCCCCGCAAGAGCGTATCGTTACAGGCTTTATGCCGCGTTTACCACGTTGAAATTGAGCTGTTTTGGCGGAAACGGGGGCGCGCGCGCTATCCCTTATTCTGCTGCCGCTTGGCCATGAAGGCGAGGCGTTCGAACAGCATCACATCCTGCTCGTTCTTGAGCAGGGCACCGTGCAGCGGCGGGATCGCCTTGGTCGGATCGCGGTTTTGCAACACGTCGAGCGGCATGTCCTCGTGCAGCAGCAATTTCAGCCAATCGAGCAATTCGCTGGTGCTCGGCTTCTTCTTCAGGCCGGGCACGTCGCGCACATCGTAGAAAATGTCCATCGCCCGGTTGACCAGGATCTTCTGGATGCCGGGGAAGTGGACATCGACGATGGCCTGCATCGTCTCGCGATCGGGGAATTTGATGTAGTGAAAGAAGCAACGGCGCAGGAAGGCGTCGGGCAGCTCTTTTTCGTTATTGCTGGTGATGATGACGATCGGGCGCTCGACCGCGCGGATGGTTTCCCGCGTTTCGTAGACATGGAATTCCATACGATCGAGTTCCTGCAACAGATCGTTGGGGAATTCGATGTCGGCCTTGTCGATCTCGTCGATCAGCAGCACCGGCGGCTTGGGCCGGGTGAACGCCTCCCACAATTTGCCACGGCGGATGTAATTGCCGATATCGTGGACGCGCTCGTCGCCCAATTGCCCGTCGCGCAGGCGCGCCACCGCGTCATATTCGTACAGGCCCTGCTGCGCCTTGGTGGTGGACTTGATGTTCCACTCGATCAATTCGGTATCGAGTGCCTTGGCGATTTCATATGCGAGGACGGTTTTGCCGGTGCCGGGTTCGCCCTTTACCAGCAAGGGACGGCGGAGCGTAACGGCCGCGTTGACCGCGACTTTCAGGTCATCGGTTGCGACATAGCCTTGCGTACCGTCGAAGCGCTTCATCGCTTGCATCCCGTTTCATTTGAATACCGGGTACGGCGATAGAGGGAAACGCCCCTCACGCGCAAGCGGTGGCTATAGCTTGTCGCGTGCGCTTGCGCGGGCCTCGATCAAATCGCACAGCCCACGATGCTGGGCGAAAGTCTGCTGAGCGCCGAAGGCGATCGCGCGGCGGACGGGTGCGGGGATGGCATCGGTTGCGAGCATCGTAATCGTCGAGGCACTGGGCAGGACACAGGGCACGATGGTGCCGCCGGTGCGGAGCGCGGCCGCGTCGAGAACAGCGCGAAAGGCGTGCCAGTCGATTACCAACGCCATGGCCGCTCCTACGGAACATCCCGAGCGGTCAGAGCGCGCCAGCATATCGAAGGCATGGCGCTGGGCTGCAAACGCAGCATCGCTTTCCGCCTGGCCCGGCGTGGAGGGTAGGGGGCCGACGGCAGCGGTTAGGCGCGCAAGATTAGCCCGTTCAACGCCAAAGGCGTCCGTCGCTTCCGCAAGCCAGCGATTGTCGAGATCGGGTACGGGGCGACGATTCGCCTCCTCGAACAGATTGGTCAGGCGTCCGTGAACGGCGCATAGGGCATGGACAGCATCGGCGAGATCGCGGCCGACGACTGCGGCCTGTGTCAAACGGCGGACGATCGCGTGGCCAGCACATCCGTCGCTTGTCGCCAGAGCCGCAATGCTGCCCGCATAGCCCCCTGTCTTCACCTGTATCGATGCGATCACCATGATCTTCGAATCGTCCCTATATCTGCCGGCAGTGCCGCCGGATTGCGCCCGTCGGGCAAGCAGTGCGGCAAGGGTTATACCGAAGGGCGTAAAGACCTGGTGTAGTTGCGATTAAGGGTGTCTCAACCAGCTTTTGCAGCGCCCTGCGCTCCGACCATCGCGGCGAGAGGGCGACGCGGCAGGTCCGGCACCGGCTAGGGCGTGACATCTTCGGCAAAGATGCCGGTGCCGTCGCCGATCGGTTCGATCCTGAGCGCCAGCATACGGCCAGCGCGGGCGGCGGACGGGAGTGTCAGGCTTTCTCCAATGCCCGAATTGCCAACCCGCCGCATTGCCCCGGCAAGAAGCGCGCGGGATGGCGGCGGGGTGATCGTGTCGACGGGCGCGCCGGGCGTGACGATTTGCCCGAAATGTGCGCGCGCAGTCCGGCTGGATGCCAAAATCGTGGTCTCGCGGTCTGCAAGCAAGACGATATCGCGGACATTGTCGAGCAGTTGTGTTGCGGTGATCGCTTCGGCGGAGAGAAAGGCGCGGTCCGGTGGATCCGACGGGATCGCGCATAAGGCGTTCATTGTCTCGACCGAAACGAGAACGAGACGCGGCCGACCGCGGTGCAGAATATAGATCGGCGCGCGTGACGCGCGTTCCTGCCACAAGCCGAAATGTCGCACCAAATCGGATGCAGTAACCATGTGTTCGGCAGCGGGTGCGGTGAGGGACGACATACGCCCCAATGTACGCAACGCTCGCCGCTACGTCACAGCTCGCCTCCGAAACGGAGCAATTTGGACGGCGTGCGATAGCAAAGCCCGGCGACGTACCTGCGCCGCCGGGCCCTTGGCTTACTGATCGAGGAAGCTGCGCATCTTGCGGCTGCGGCTCGGGTGCTTCAGCTTGCGCAGCGCCTTGGCCTCGATCTGGCGGATGCGTTCACGCGTGACCGAGAATTGCTGGCCGACTTCTTCCAGCGTGTGATCGGTGTTCATGCCGATGCCGAAGCGCATGCGCAACACACGCTCTTCTCGCGGGGTGAGGCTGGCCAGAACCCGCGTAACGGTTTCCTTGAGGTTCGCCTGGATCGCCGCGTCGACCGGGATGATCGCGTTCTTGTCCTCGATGAAGTCGCCGAGATGGCTGTCTTCCTCGTCGCCGATCGGCGTTTCGAGGGAGATCGGCTCCTTGGCGATCTTCATCACCTTGCGGACCTTCTCCAAAGGCATGGAGAGGCGCTCGGCCATTTCCTCGGGCGTCGGCTCGCGGCCCTGCTCGTGGAGGAACTGACGGCTGGTGCGCACCAGCTTGTTGATCGTCTCGATCATGTGCACTGGGATACGGATGGTGCGCGCCTGATCGGCAATCGAGCGGGTGATTGCCTGGCGGATCCACCAGGTCGCATAGGTGCTGAACTTGTAGCCGCGGCGATATTCGAACTTATCCACCGCCTTCATCAGGCCGATATTGCCCTCCTGGATGAGATCCAGGAATTGCAGGCCGCGATTGGTGTATTTCTTGGCGATCGAGATCACGAGGCGGAGATTGGCCTCGACCATCTCTTTCTTCGCGATGCGCGCCTCGCGTTCACCCTTCTGCACCATGTTGACGATGCGGCGGAACTCGGTCAGCGCCATGCCCGTGGCCTGGCTGATGTCCGAAATTTCCATGCGGATGCGATCGGCGGCTTCGCTTTCGTTGGTGACGAAGGCGGTCCATTTCTTGTCGAGCTTGGCGACCGAGGGCAGGAACTGCTCGTCCAGCTCATGGCCGATATAGCGATCGAGGAAGTCCTTGCGCGACACCTTGTGGCGCTCGGCGAGGCGCAGCATCTGCCCGCCCAGCGCGGTCAGGCGCCGGTTGAAGGCATAAAGCTGGTCGACCAGATATTCGATCTTGGCATTGTGGAACTGGACGCTCTCGACCTCGGCGGTCAGTTCCTCGCGCAGCTTGTGATATTTCTTCTCGTCGCTGCTCGACAGTTCGCCGCCGCCCGCCATCGCGTCGAGCCGGGCCTGCTGGATCTTGGAGAATTTCTTGTACAGCGCAGTGATGTTGGCAAAGCGTTCCAGCGCGATCGGCTTGAGCTGCTCTTCCATCTGCGCGAGGCTAAGGGTGTTGTCCTCTTCCTCATCGTCGGAGGCGCGCGGCGTGCGGCGCTCGCCATCCTCATCCTCGTCAACTGACGGCTCTTCGGGCTCGGCCTCTTCCTTGAACGACGGGCCTGCATTCTTTTCGGAAATCTCGCCATCGCCCTCTTCGGCTTCGGCCAGCGCTTCCGGGGCGGGGTCCTTCGACAGCATCGCGTCGAGATCCATGATCTCGCGCAGCTGCATCGTGCCTTCGTTAAGCGCGGTCGACCAGGCGATGATCGCGTTGAAGGTGATGGGTGATTCGCACAGGCCGAGGATCATCGTGTCGCGACCGGCCTCGATCCGCTTGGCGATGGCGATTTCGCCCTCGCGGCTGAGCAGCTCGACCGCGCCCATTTCGCGCAGGTACATCCGCACCGGGTCATCGGTGCGATCGATGACCTCCTTTTTCTTGACGTCGAGCGCAGGCCCAAGGTCTTCGGAAGCGTCGACGGGTTCGGCGTCGTCATCGTCCTCGGACTTGGTGGCTTCGTCGCCTTCTTCGCCCTGCTCGTCATTCTCGACGATGTTGATGCCCATTTCGCTGAGCGCGGCGCTGATGTCCTCGATCTGATCCGACGACATCTCGCCCTGGGGCAGAGCTTCGTTGAGTTGCTCGTAGGTGATGTAGCCACGCTTTTTCGCGCGGGCGATCACCTTCTTGATCGACGCGTCGTTCAAATCGATCAGCGGTGCGTCGCTACCCTCGGTGGTGTCCGCCACGTCCGCCATATCCGTCTTCGCCATCAATTGCCCTCAGTACTAAAAGCTCTGGCGTCTTCGTTCGACTGCACCAGATTGGCAAGTCGCGCGTTCAAAGCCTGTTGTTCATTCACAAGCGACACTTGCCGCTCATATGCTTCATCCGAATACTTCGCCTGCATCGTCGCCGTCGCCTCGGCCAAAGCCGCATCCACTTCCGGCCGAGTCACCAGGATCGCGATCGCCTCGTCGAGGTCCTCGCGTGCCCTGGCGGGGTCGGCGTCCTTTTGCGTAAACGAACACGAGAGTTGGTCGGCCCGCAGCAAATCTTGCGCGATTATATCAAATCCAGATGCAGCCAATATGGTAAGAAGGTGCTCACTATCAAGCGCCTGATGTTCGACGGCCGAATCAATCATCGCATCGAGCAGATGGGCGAGGGCGGGATCGGTCAAATGCAGCCGACCCAACTCCCCCATATGCCGACAGATTTCGCTCGGATGCAGTAATAGCCCCGCCAGCACGGGTTTGGTCAACACACCGTCAATGCCATGCTGTTGCAGGCGCTTGGCCCCGGCACCGACCGGGCCGGGCGGGGCCTTCCATGGCTGTCCGGGCTTGCGTGCGCCACCGCGACGCGGCGTAAACGGCGCGAGCGGCACGAACGCCGCGCGCTGCTGCGCATAGAGCGCGTCGAAGCGGCGACGGAATTCCGCCAGATATTCGGTGCGCACGCCGGGATCGGCGATGCTCTCCGCGCGCTCCTTCAGGCGCTGCTTCAGCCCCGCTTTCTGCTCGGGCGTGGTGAGGGGTTCGGCGGCGAGTTCGCTCGACCATAATCGGTCGACCAGCGGTTCGGCGGTCTTGAGCAGTGCCTCGAACGCGGCGGGGCCCTTCTGGCGGACCATATCGTCCGGGTCCTGACCCTGCGGCAGCGTGACAAAGGCGAGGCTGCGGCCCGGGGCGAGCAACGGCAGCGCGCGGTGCGCGGCGCGCAGAGCCGCCTTTTGCCCCGCGCCATCGCCGTCGAAACACAGGATCGGCACCTCGGCCAGCCGCCACAGCCGCTCGAGCTGCGCCTCGGTCAGCGCGGTGCCAAGCGGGGCGACCGCCTCGCCAAACCCCGCCTGCGCCAGCGCGATCACGTCCATATAGCCCTCGACCACCAGCACGCGCCCGGTCTTGCGCGTGGCGGGCGCGGCCTTGTCGAGATTGTAGAGCGTGCGCCCCTTGTCGAAGAGCGGGGTTTCGGGCGAGTTCAGATATTTGGGCTCGCCATCGCCAATGATGCGCCCACCAAACGCCACGGTGCGCCCGCGCGGATCGCGAATCGGGATCATCAGCCGCCCGCGAAAGCGGTCATAGGGCGCCTTGTCCTCGACCTGGATCAACAGCCCCGCCTCGACCAGCAACGGCTCGCCATAGCCCTTCAGCGCCGCCTTCAACCCACCGCGCGAATCGGGCGCAAAGCCCAAGCCAAAGGCGCGCGCGGTCTCCGCCTTGATCCCGCGCTTGGCCAGCACCTCGCGCGCGGTCGCGCCGGGCAGGCCGTTCAGTTGCTCGGTGAACCAGGTGGCGGCATCGGCGCAGGCTTCATGCAGCCCCTTGGCCGCCTCAGCCTTCTCCGCCGCGCGCGGGTCCATCGCGGGCATCTCCATCCCCGCCGCCTGCGCCAGCTCCTTCACCGCATCCATGAAGGGCAGGCCGCGCTGATCGGTCATCCAGCGGATCGCATCGCCATGCGCCGAGCAGCCGAAGCAATGGTAGAAGCCCTTGTCGTCATTGACGTAAAAGCTGGGTGTCTTCTCATTGTGGAACGGGCAGCACGCGCGCCACTCGCGCCCGGCCTTTTGCAGCTTGGTCGTCTTGCCGATCAGCCCCGACAGCAACGTCCGCGCGCGCAGTTCATCAAGGAATTGCGGGGAGAGGGTCATGCGATCTTTTCTTCCCCTCCCGCGTGCTTGTGGGCGGGAACATCCACCAAACCGTTCGTTTCGAGCGAAGTCGAGAAACCCGGCACCACCGCAGGTTTCCCAACTTCGCTCGAAACGAACGGGGAGGGGGCAAGGCAAGGTTTGACCGCGAGCGGGCGGGCCGAACGCTCCATTGGTGGGCGCGCAAAGTGCGACACCATCGACCAATCTCCGGCGATCAACGCTTCCTTCTTCGCCCGCGACCAGCCGCCCACGATGCGCTCGGCTTCCAGCGCTTCGATCCGGCTCGGAAAATTCTCGCTCCACACAAGCGTCACCGGCATTCGCCGCGAGGTGAAATCGCAATGCCCGCCGGTCTGGTGCTCGCCGATTCGGCGATCGAGGTTATCGGTATGGCCGGTGTAATAAGCACCGTCGGAGCATCGTAGCATGTAGGTCCAAAATGCCATGGGGCAGTGTGCATCAGCGACTCCGGTCGAGTCGAGCGGTCACATGTGGGGGCGGGTGCCAGGTTTCTCGACTTCGCTCGAAACGAACGGTTGGGGGGAAGGGGCTTTCTCTCCCCCAGCCCCTCCCGCAAGCGGGAGGGGAGGCAGAAAGGCCGCGCCCTCGTGCATTACGCCAGCGCCGCCTTCACCGCAGCACTCGCCTTGCTCATGTCGAGCGTGGTCGCGTGGCGCGCTTTCAGTTCGGCCATCACGCGGCCCATGTCCTTCATGCCCGTCGCACCCAGCTCGGCCTTGATCGCCTCGATCGCGGCCGCCGTCGCCGCTTCGTCCATCTGCGTCGGCAGGAAGGTCTCGATCACCGCGACTTCGGCGGCTTCGGCGTCGGCCAGCTCCTGGCGGCCGCCCTTCACGAACATCTCGATCGATTCGCGGCGCTGCTTGACCATCTTCTGCAGCACTTCCACCACCAGCGCATCGTCATCATCGGGGGCCTTGCCGGTACGCGCCTCGATGTCGCGGTTCTTGATCGCGGATTGCACGAGGCGCAGCGTCGCGGTGCCCGCTTTGTCGCCGCCCTTCATCGCGGTGATGAGCGCGGCCTTGATGTCGTCACGAATCATTGAACGTCCTTTTCGGTGGTCGGCGGGTATAGCGGCTTTATACGATTGACGCATCGCCCCCGCGCACCTAGTCCCCGCCGCTTAGCGACATCGACAATTTTTTCATGGAGTGCCCGCCGCAATGGCCGACGCCAAACCTCTGCCTGCGTCCAACAGCATCGCTCCCCAAGGCGCCACCGGCGTTCTGGTGCTGGCAACCGGGGAGGTGGTGTGGGGCCGCGGATTCGGCGCGGAAGGGGTCGCGGTCGGCGAAGTCTGTTTCCACACCGCGATGACCGGTTACCAGGAAATCATGACCGACCCGAGCTTTGCCGGGCAAATGATCACCTTCACCTTCCCGCATATCGGCAATGTCGGCGCCAATGCCGATGACGTCGAGGCGGATGATCCCCACGCGCTCGGCATGATCGTGCGCGAGGATGTGACCGGCCCCAGCAATTTCCGCAGCGTCGAGCGACTCGATGCCTGGATGGCCAAGCACAAGCGAATCGGCCTGTCGGGCGTCGACACGCGCGCGCTCACCCGCCGAATCCGTAGCGGCGGCGCGCCCAATGCGGTGATCGCGCACTCCGCCGACGGCGTGTTCGACATTCCCGCCTTGCTCGCCATGGCGCAAGCGTGGCCGGGCCTCGAAGGCATGGACCTGGCGATCGCGGTGACGACCAACACGCATTATGGTTGGGCTGGCGGCATATGGCGGCTGGGCGAAGGCTATGACACCTCCGCTCCCCTCCCCTTCAGGGGAGGGGCTGGGGGTGGGGCCGTGCCGCAAGCGGGCGGCGCGTCTGCTGAACTGCCCCACCCCAACCCCTCCCCTGAAGGGGAGGGGCTTGAGAAAAGACCCCACGTCGTCGCGATCGATTACGGCTCCAAGCGCAACATCTTCCGCAACCTCGCCGCCGCCGGTGCCGATGTCTCGGTCGTGCCCGCCACCGCGAGCTTTGACGAGGTTATGGCGCTCGCCCCCGATGGCATCTTCCTGTCGAACGGCCCGGGCGATCCCGCCGCGACGGGTTTCTATGCCGTACCGGTGATCCAGCAATTGCTCGACACGGGGCTGCCACTGTTCGGCATTTGCCTTGGCCACCAATTGCTCGCGCTCGCGGTCGGCGCGACCACCACCAAGATGTTCCAGGGGCATCGCGGCGCCAACCATCCGGTGCAGCGCCTCAGCGATGGCGCGGTCGAGATCACCTCGATGAACCACGGCTTCGCGGTCGAGCGGGACTCGCTGCCCGCCACGGCGCGCGAAACCCACGTCTCGCTGTTCGATGGTTCCAATGCGGGCATCGAACTCACCGACCGCCCCGCTTTCAGCGTGCAATATCACCCCGAAGCGAGCCCCGGCCCGCAGGACAGCCTGTATCTGTTCGAGAAGTTTGTGGGGATGTTGGAGTGACGTCGCCGATCGATCAATCTGTTGGTGGCGACGCTGACACTTGGATGCTGTTCGATCGACTTTCCGGCGAAGGACAGCCGCTCGTGATTTTAGCGCGCACCGGAAACTCTTTGGTGGAGGATGCGCTTCGCGATGCTCTGGTGACCGTCGTTCACTGTCAAGCTGACCCAACCTTGGTCAACGAAGCCGGCATGCCGCAACACAGCGATCGTATCTATGCGGTTGAAGAGGGATTGGCTGCTGAACTGACTTTGCTGGATTCCGGGGCTTTTCACGTTGCCAGCGTGACCGGAGGTGGTGAGCGTCGTATCGTGTTCGCCCATGCCGCACCGATTGAGTGGGACGCAATTCTCGAACGATTTGATATAGCGGGGTATTCGCTGGCAGCAACGATACCAAGCGACCGCGCGAAATTGATCGGTCTCGTGACTCCGACGGTGGTCGAACTACAGTTGAACGGGGACCGAAGTGTAATCTCCAATCTTGAGAAGAACGGCGACACGGGCCTTAGCAGCAGGAAAACGGACTTCTGGTTCTACGGACCAAAGGACCGACTGAATCCGTTGGCGGTAGAGTTGGAAGCTTGGGGGTACGGTGTCGATCACTGGCTCGACGATCCGACTGGAGTGGTTCTGACACGTGAAATGCCGGTAGATTTTTCGACGTTTCTGGAACTCACGCCTATCTTGGTAAGAGCGGCAGAACGCCACGACGTTGTGTACGATGGCTGGGAAACGTTTGTCGTCCGCCCGGTACCTGATCTGGTCGATCCAGTTGGCGATAAGCCAAAGTCCCTGTTGAGCAAACTGTTCGGGGCCAAGAAAAACTAAAATGCCAAAGCGCATCACCACTCAAGAGGCCACCCTATGACCCTCCCAGAAGTCTCCCCCGTGCGCCTCGAAGAGGAATGGGCCGCTGACAAGGACGTGCTCGCCAGCCTGCGGGAGAATGGCGACCGTCCCGAGATCGTCCGTGCGGTCGATGTCAGCTTTCGCGGCAGCGAGCCCGCGCTCGACCGGCTGGAAGAGGATGCCGAGGAACTGGGCTTTGAGGTGATCGAGCGCGAAGAGGATGAGGACGGCGAGATCAGCCTGTTCCTCGGCCGCGAGCAGACGTCGGATGACGACGCGATCCGCGCGCTCACGCTCAAATGCCTGCAGATCGAGCTGATCTACGACGTGGAATATGACGGCTGGGGCTGCACCGCGGAAGATGGCGCAGAATGACAGGCGTCACGCCCGCCACGGATCGATCGGGGCGACTCCGGTCCAGGCAAAATCCTTCACGTTGCGCGTCGCCACGGGGCAATTGTGTGCCATCGCTTGCGCGGCAATCTGGAGGTCGAGCAGCTTTGTTTCCTGCTTTTGCAATTTGCGCCGAGCCACCAGCGTCCCCAAAATATGCGTTGCTGCCGAATCGAACGATAGCGTGCGACCTGCGTGAGCCAATTCGATATCGGCGAGCCAGCGCTCCAGGGCTGGCCGTCGCTCGGCGGTTGTCGGGTTCTCTATGCCAGAACGGATCTCGGCAATCACGATCGTCGACAACCAATCCTGCGGCGCGTTTGCCGCAAACCAGATCGATACCTATGGATGCGAAGCGGGGCGATTCAGCGCGCTCCAAACATTTGTGTCGACTAGAATCACAGATCGGGAAACGCGATTTCTTCATGCTCCCTATCCGGGATGTCGAGGGTCGCGCCGTTCGCAACGGCCACAAGATGCGCCACAAACTCGGTGCCGGACATCGCTCTGATCCGTTCGGCACGTTCGTCTTCGGGCGAGCGGTAGGTTCGTTCGAGGAGAGCCTTGATCTCCGCTTACATGGATCGACCATGTCGCGCGGCAGCCAACCGCGCGCCGCACTTGATCTCGTCATCGACGTTGCGAATGGTGATACTGCCCATATCGCGTCTCCCCTGATTGCAATGCAATTATTTAACCCGAAAGCGGCCTGAAGACCAATGCCCAAGCGCACCGACATTTCCTCCATCCTCGTCATCGGCGCGGGGCCGATCGTCATCGGCCAGGCGTGCGAGTTCGATTATTCGGGCACGCAGGCGATCAAGGCGCTGAAGGAGGATGGCTATCGCATCGTCCTGGTCAATTCGAACCCGGCGACGATCATGACCGATCCCGAGCTGGCCGATGCGACCTATGTCGAGCCGATCACGCCAGAGATCGTCGCCAAGATCATCGAAAAGGAGCGCCCCGACGCGATTCTGCCGACAATGGGCGGGCAGACCGCGCTTAACACCGCGCTGGCGCTGTTCAACGACGGCACGCTGGCGAAATATGGCGTCGAGATGATCGGTGCCGATGCGGAAGCCATCGACAAGGCCGAGGACCGGCTGAAATTCCGCGACGCGATGACCAAGATCGGGCTGGAAAGCGCGCGTTCGGCAATCGCCCACACCGTTGAAGAGGCGCTCGCCGGGCTCGAACGCACCGGGCTGCCCGCGATCATCCGCCCGAGCTTTACGATGGGCGGGTCGGGCGGTGGCATCGCCTATAATCGCGAGGAATTTCTGGAGATCGTGCGGCGCGGGCTCGATCTGTCGCCGACCACCGAGGTGCTGATCGAGGAATCGCTGATCGGCTGGAAGGAATATGAGATGGAAGTCGTGCGCGACCGCGCCGACAATGCCATCATCATCTGCTCGATCGAGAATATCGATCCGATGGGCGTCCATACCGGCGACTCGATCACCGTCGCGCCCGCGCTGACGCTGACCGACAAGGAATATCAGATCATGCGCAACGCGAGCATCGCGTGCCTGCGCGAGATCGGCGTCGAGACGGGCGGCTCGAACGTGCAGTTCGCGGTCAACCCCAAGGACGGCCGTCTGATCGTGATCGAGATGAACCCGCGCGTGTCGCGTTCCTCGGCGCTCGCCTCCAAGGCGACCGGCTTTCCGATCGCCAAGGTCGCTGCCAAGCTGGCGGTGGGCTATACGCTCGACGAGATCATGAACGACATCACCGGCGCGACCCCGGCGTCGTTCGAACCGACGATCGATTATGTCGTCACCAAAATCCCGCGTTTCGCCTTTGAAAAGTTCAAGGGGGCCGAGGCCGTGCTGTCGACCGCGATGAAGTCGGTCGGCGAAGTGATGGCGATCGGCCGCAACATCCATGAATCGATGCAGAAGGCGCTGCGCGGGTTGGAGACGGGGCTGTCCGGCTTCAACATGGTCGACCGCCTGGTCGGCGCGCCGCGCGCTGAGATTGAGGCTGCGCTGGCCGTCGCCACGCCCGACCGGCTGCTGGTCGCCGCACAGGCTTTGCGCGAGGGCTTTACCGTCGCTGAGGTTCATGCGCTTGCCAAATACGATCCGTGGTTCCTGGAACGGATCGCCGAAATCGTCGCGGCCGAGGAAGACGTGTGCCGGAATGGCCTGCCGATCGAGGCGGCGGGGATGCGCCGCCTGAAGGCGATGGGCTTCAGCGACAAACGGCTTGCCTATCTCGCGCTCAAATCCGCCAATCTGCGCGAAGGCATGGATCGCGGCGTCGCGCGCGGGTCGGGCCTGGTGCATGACGCCGTCGTCGCGATGACGGGTGGCGTGACCGAGCAGGAAGTGCGCGCGTTGCGCCACCGGCTCGGCGTGCGGCCTGTGTTCAAGCGGATCGATACCTGTGCCGCCGAGTTCAACGCCAAGACGCCCTATATGTATTCGACCTACGAAGCGCCCAGCTTCGGCGAGCCCGAATGCGAGAGCCAGCCGACCGATCGGAAGAAGGTCGTCATCCTTGGCGGTGGTCCCAACCGGATCGGGCAGGGGATCGAGTTCGACTATTGCTGCTGCCACGCCTGTTTCGCGCTGGCGGATGTCGGCTTCGAAACGATCATGGTCAATTGCAACCCGGAGACGGTGTCGACCGACTACGACACCAGCGACCGGTTGTATTTCGAACCGCTGACCGCCGAAGACGTGCTCGAGATCCTGCATGTCGAGCAGCAGAACGGCACGCTGGCGGGCGTGATCGTGCAGTTTGGTGGCCAAACCCCGCTCAACCTCGCGCAGGCGCTGCAGGATGCTGGAATCCCGATCCTTGGCACCAGCCCCGATGCGATTGACCTGGCCGAGGACCGCGAGCGGTTCGCCGCCCTCGTCAACAAGCTTGGGCTGTTGCAACCCGCCAACGGCCTGGCGCGCAGCCGCGAAGAGGCGATCGTTGCCGCCGAGCGTATCGGCTATCCTGTGCTGATGCGCCCGAGCTATGTGCTCGGCGGCCGCGCGATGGAGATCGTCGACGGGCGCGCGCAGCTTGAGGAATATATTCAGACAGCCGTGCAAGTGTCTGGCGAATCCCCGGTTCTGATCGACCAATATCTGCGCGACGCGATCGAGGTCGATGTCGATGCGATCTCGGACGGCACCGACGTAACGGTGGCGGGCGTCCTCCAGCATATCGAGGAAGCCGGCGTCCATTCGGGCGACAGCGCCTGCTCGATCCCGCCTTATTCGCTCTCGGACGCGATCATCGCCGAGATCGAGCGCCAGACAGTCGCGCTGGCCAAGGCGCTGTCGGTCGTCGGATTGATGAACATCCAGTTCGCGGTGAAGGACGGCCTCGTCTATCTCATCGAGGTCAATCCGCGCGCCTCGCGCACGGTGCCGTTTGTGGCCAAGGCGATCGGTGCGCCGATCGCCAAGATCGCCGCGCGGGTGATGGCGGGCGAGAAGCTGGCGGACTTGCCCAAGGTCGATCGCCACATCGACTATTTTGCAGTCAAGGAAGCGGTGTTCCCGTTCAACCGCTTCCCCGGCGTCGATCCGGTCTTGTCGCCGGAAATGAAGAGCACGGGCGAGGTGATGGGGATCGATCCCGATTTCACGCTCGCCTTTGCCAAGTCGCAATTGGGCGCGGGCACTGTCCTGCCCAAGAGCGGAGCCTTGTTCGTCAGCGTGAAAGATGGCGACAAGCCGGTGATCCTGCCGGGCGTGCGCGCGCTTGCCGCGCATGGCTTCACCATCGTCGCGACGGGTGGTACGGCGGATTACCTGGCCGCACACGGTGTCGCGGTCGAACGCGTCAACAAGGTCGCGCAGGGTCGGCCGCATATCGTCGACCGGATCAAGGATGGCGGGATCGATCTGATCTTCAATACCACCGAGGGCTGGCAGAGCCTGAAGGACAGCTCGCCGATCCGCGGATCGGCCTTGGCGTTGAAGATCCCGTACTTCACGACAGCCCCCGCCAGTGTCGAGGCAGCACTGGCGATTGTCGCCCTTTCGACGCGCAGCCTTGAAGTCAGGCCTTTGCAATCCTATTATTCGCACTCGCACACCTAATTCCCCACATGAGAACAACGTGCGGGCAGGCCCAGCAGGGTCGGCCAACCGGGGAATTTTGAAGACGAAGGACGAAGAGGGATGGCTACCGTCGAAAAGATGCCGATGCTGCAAGAGGGCTATGAGCGGCTCACTGCGGACCTGAAACGGCTTAAGGCGGAGCGTCCGACGATCGTCGACGCGATCGAGGAAGCGCGTGCGCATGGCGATTTGTCGGAAAACGCCGAATACCATGCGGCCAAGGAGCGTCAGGGCCAGATCGAAGCCTCGATCAGCGACATCGAGGATAAGCTTTCGCGCGCCCAGGTCATCGATCCGCGGGACCTGTCGGGCGACAAGGTCGTGTTCGGGGCAACGGTTACGCTGCTCGACGAAGACGATAAGCCGATCAAATATCAGATTGTTGGCCAGACCGAGGCCGACGCCAAGGGCGGTCGCATCTCGTATAACTCGCCGCTCGGCCGCGCGCTCATCGGGCGCAAGCTTGAGGACGAGGTGGAAGTGACCGTCCCGTCGGGCGATCGCTACTATGTCGTCTCGAAAATCGAGTTCATCTAAAAACGCTGCGTGACGCCCCTCTCCCATTGCGGGAGAGGGGCGTAGCCTTCACGCGCCCGGCGCGAGCAAATCTGGCTGCAGCAGGCGGTGCAGATGCACCACCACATATTTCATCTCGGCATCATCGACCGTGCGCTGTGCCGCGGCGCGCCAGGCCTTTTCGGCGCTGGCATAATCCGGGAACACGCCCACGATATCGATCGAGCCGAGATCATCGAAATCGAGCCCGCGCGGATCGCTGACGCGGCCGCCGAAGACGAGGTGGAGTTTGCTCATAAATCACATTCCCGAAAAAGCGTGGGTTTCTCGCTCGTCTTAGGAGCGAGACGCGCGTTCGGGAACCGTTCGCAGCAGGTTTATTCGCCCGAAACTGCCTTTTTCGGCTTACGCCGGGTCGGGGCGGGCGGGGGAGCCTGCTCCGGCTGTGCCTGGCTGGCGACAGCCCGTGCCGCGAGCGCCGCAGTGCCGGCAGTGGCCAGCGCCTTGATAACGCCACCCAGCAGCTTGCCGACCTGATCCCGCGCCGCGTCGCGCGACAGGCCCAGCACGTCGAACTCTGCCCTGGCGGTGTCGCGGGCGGCATCGACGGCACCGCGCGCGGTTTCGTTCAGACGCTTGCCGACCGGCCTTAAAATTTTGCGTTCCGCGGCGCTGCGCGGTGCGAAAGCGCCGATCAGCGCCCCAAGCGCTATCCCGCCGCTCAGGATGGCGATGGGATTGGCTTCAATCCCGGCAATCGCTTTCTCGGTCGCTGCGCGCGTTGTGCTGGTGGTGGTGGCAACCGCTTTGGATGCGGCATCGCGAACGGTGGCAACGGCCTTCGATGCGCGCTTGGCGGGTTTGGCATCGGTCATGGGCGGGATCCTGTCTTGGGAAGGGGAGTCGCAGCGCGACGACGAAGGGTGCGTGCGATGGGACCGCGCGCCAACAAAAGGCCAATGGCAGCGACGGCAATACCGAAGCGCGCCGGGCGACGCCGGGCGCTGTCGACCGCGCCAAGCACTGCCTCCACTCCACGCGCCTTGAGCGACTCGGCCATGTCCTGTGCGAGCGCTTGCGGGCTGGCACGATGCTGCAACGTTCCGATCGTCTCGGACAGGCGCGCGCGGGCTTGCTCGGCGCGGGCCTGGGCCAATGCCAGCCGAGTGCCAATGGCGCGCCCGGTCATGCCTGCTCCTCGGTCGCGCCGAACAGACGCTTGAACTGCCGCATCGAAAACCATCCCAACAGAGCCGACAGCACGACCAGCGCGCCAACCACCGCCCCGGTCGCGCCCAACGGGCCGATAATCTGCGCCAGGACCAGCAACGCGCCAACGACGAAAGCGGTCAACGCGACCGATCCAATCGCAATCGCCGCGACCAAGAGCAGGATAGCGTTGCGAGCATCGTCGATCTTCGCGACGATTTTTGCCTTCTGCAGTTCGATTTCGGCGCGCGCGACTCGCTCCGCATCGCCGACGACACGCGACAGGAGAGCGGCAAGGCTCTCCTGTTCGATCGGGTCTTCACGCCTGTCCATCATTGCCCCCCGGTATGGCCGGATCAGGCCTTGTCGTCGTGATCGGCCGCGAGGCCCGACTGGATCAGCCGCACCAGCACGAAGCCGAGCGCGGCCGCAGTGCCGATGGCGATCGCCGGGCTTTTCTGCACGAATCCGCGGGCGTCCTCGATCAAGTCGTCGAGTTCCTTGGCCTTCAGCCCTTCCGAAAAACCAGCGACCTTGTCGGCGGCAGTGCGGGCATATTGACCATATTGCTCGCCCAACTTTTCATCGACGGTCCCTGCGGCATCGTTGATCATCTTGACGATCTCATCGAGCGCACCGCCCGCACGCGCCTTGCCGTCCTCGGCATAGGTCTTCGCGCGATCGACGGCTTCCTTGCCGAGTTTGGCCGCGCTGTCCTTGAACAATTGCGCCGCGCTGAGCGTGGCCTTGGCAGCTTCCTGC
Organism: Sphingomonas sp. PSPC2-2; assembly: GCF_049897725.1. Classification (NCBI taxonomy): domain Bacteria; kingdom Pseudomonadati; phylum Pseudomonadota; class Alphaproteobacteria; order Sphingomonadales; family Sphingomonadaceae; genus Sphingomonas; species Sphingomonas sp. PSPC2-2. The sequence continues at coordinate 397,086 of NZ_JAFCWU010000002.1, forward strand.
GCGGTTTCGGTTGCGGCGGCTTGCGCCTCGTGGATGGTGGTGGACGTATCGTTGGGAGTGGTAGCCATGACAAGCGCCCTTCGTTGAAGTGTCTGAAACACGTAACCGGCAAGCCCGTATCCCGGTTCCATCGGCGGCCGCAAATGCGCAAGGGTTGCCCCATGCGAATTGCGGGCGTTCGACTTAGCCGATAGAGGCACGCGCGAACCCTCTCAGACCCGTTAGAAGGATCGTTCCATGACCGCAATCATCGACATTCACGCCCGCACGATCCTGGACAGCCGCGGCAACCCCACGGTGGAGGTCGATGTAATGCTTGAAGACGGCAGTTTCGGCCGCGCGGCGGTGCCTTCGGGGGCCTCGACCGGCGCGCATGAAGCGGTCGAAAAGCGCGACGGCGACAAGAGCCGCTGGGGCGGCAAGGGCGTCGATGCCGCCGTTCAGGCCGTGAACGGCGAGATTGCCGATGCCGTGCTCGGTTTCGAAGCCGAGGACCAACGCGAGATCGACCACACGATGATCGAGCTCGACGGCACCGAAAACAAGAGCCGCCTGGGTGCCAACGCCATCCTCGGCGTCAGCCTCGCGGTGGCCAAGGCAGCGGCCGATGCGCGCACGCTGCCGCTCTATCGCTATGTCGGCGGCGTCGCGGCGCATGTGCTGCCGGTGCCGATGATGAACATCATCAATGGCGGCGAACATGCCGATAATCCGATCGATTTCCAGGAATTCATGATCGTGCCGGTCGGCGCGAGCTCGATGATCGAGGCGGTGCGCTGCGGTTCGGAGATTTTCCACACGCTGAAGAAGGCGCTGCACGAAAAGGGTCTGGCGACCTCGGTCGGCGACGAAGGCGGCTTCGCGCCGAACATTGCGTCCACCAACGAAGCGATCGAATTCATCCTGCGCTCGATCGAGACGGCAGGGTACACCCCCGGTGACGACGTGATGCTGGCGCTCGATTGCGCCGCGACCGAATTCTACAAGAACGGCAAGTATGAGATTTCGGGCGAGGGCAAGAGCCTGTCGAGCCATGAGATGGCCGAATATCTTGCCGATCTGACGCGCCGCTATCCGATCTTCTCGATCGAAGACGGCATGGCCGAAGACGATTGGGAGGGCTGGAAGGCGCTGACCGATCTCGTCGGCGACACGGTTCAGCTCGTTGGCGACGACCTGTTCGTCACCAACCCCAAGCGCCTGAAGCGCGGCATCGAAGGCGGCTATGCCAATTCGCTGCTGGTCAAGGTGAACCAGATCGGTACGCTCACCGAAACGCTCGAAGCCGTTTCGATGGCGAACCGAGCGGGCTATACTGCGGTGATGTCGCATCGCTCGGGCGAGACCGAGGACTCCACGATCGCCGATCTGGCTGTCGCGACCAATTGCGGACAGATCAAGACAGGCAGCCTCGCACGCTCCGACCGGCTCGCCAAATACAACCAGTTGATCCGTATCGAGGAGGAATTGGAGGGGGCTGGCGTATATGCCGGGCGCTCCGTCATCCGCGCGTAAAAATGTAGTAAATACGGGCTTGATCCACGAGTCGCGATGCGCGAGAATCGCGGCCGTGATCAAGAAGCCATCTCTCCTCCGCACCATGCTCCGCCGCGCCATCGCGCCGGCGGCGTTGATGATCGTCGGCGTGTTCTTCGGGGGGTATGCGATCTTCGGGCCGAATGGGGCGCTGGCCTATGGTGATATCGAGCGCCAGCTTGCTGTGAAGCAGCAGCAGCTGGCGATGCTCGACAAGACGCGCGCCGAGCTGAAGAACCGGGTCGATCTGCTCGACCCGAAACATGCCGATCCGGATCTGGTCGATGAATTGGCGCGCAAGGATCTGGGGGTAGCACACCAGGATGAAGTGATCGTTCCGCTGGAGAAATGAGCAGTCCCGTCCTTTGGTGATCCGTTGCGGGACTGAGCGGGTGGCAGGTTGACGGCGGCAAAGGCCCACAATGATATCGCCGCGATGCTCTCTAGTCGTCTTTTCATCGGGTGCCTGCGCCACCGGTACATTTCTCTTGACCGGCTCCATTATCAGGATCAGCCTCCTCTTCGATACGAGCGACGCATAACGTCGCCGGTCGAGGAGAGGGATGATGGCTATTCGCGTGGCAATCAAAGCACCTGGAGGTTTTTGCAGATCGGATGCTTGGGGCATATTCCAGGCAACGATAGCGGTCGTGACGCTGATTGGGTCTTTCTGGTCGATCGGACTGTTGCTGTAACCTGTAAATAGGTTCGTCATCTCGGGAGGCCGATCGCTCACCGCGCTGGCGCGTGCGCGGAACGGTCTCCACTCTGTGGATAATCTGATACGAAAATGCTCTCTGGGGTCCTCTTGGAGGGCTGGCGCGGGTTGCGGCAAGCTGTCAGCTTCCGCACGTACACGAATCAAAAGGATCAACATGCGCAAGGTGTTACTGGCGGGCATTGCGGGGCTCGCGCTGGTGTCGTGTACTGCGCGGTCGGCTGAACCGACGGGCACGATGGCTCCGCTCACAGCATTGCCCACAGCCGACTGGAAGAGCTTCCGCGACACCTTCATCGAGGATTGGTTCAAGATTTCCCCGGCGGACGCGGTGTATCAGGGGCGGCATGATTTCGATGGCGGGCTGGGTGACTGGACGCCGGGTGGCCTGAAACGACAGGGCGACTTTTTCCGCGAGGCAATCACCAAGGCCAAGGCCTTCGACACCGCCAAGCTGAGCCAGGATGAAGCGTTCGAACGCGATTATCTGGTGACGGTGGCACAGGGTAAATTGTTCTGGCTCGAAGATGCGGATTCGCCGCACCGCAACCCGGCCTGGTATGTGAATGCCGGGCTCGACCCCAACGTCTATATCGCGCGCCATTATGCCGATGCGCCGACGCGGATGCGCGCGATGATCACCTTCCTGCGCAAGATCCCCGACGCGGCCGCGCAGATCAAAGCCAACCTCAAGGCGCCGATGCCGCTCAGCTACGTCAATTTCGGCGTGGCGGCGTTCAACGGCTTTGGCGATTATTACACCGGCGATGCGAAAAAGGCGTTTGCCGATGTGAAGAGCCCGGCGCTGCAGGAGGAATTCGACAAGGCCGCGACGGCCGCGTCCAAGGCGATGCACGATCTCGGCAAATGGGTGGAGAGCCAGCGCGGATCGGCGACGCAGGACTTTGCGCTGGGGGCCGACCGCTTCTCGCGCATGATCAAGATGACCGAGGGCGTCGACGTGCCGCTGGCGACGCTGGAGGCGGCGGGCAAGGCCGATCTGCTGCGCAACCAGAAGGCGCTCGCAGAGGCGTGCGCGCAGTTCGCACCCGGTGCCACGATCCCGGCCTGCATGGCCAAGATGAACGCGAACAAGCCTGCCAATAACGATCCGGTCGCCGAGGCGCGCAAGCAGATCCCCGAATTGCGCGCCTTCGTGCTCGCCAATGACATCGTGACGATCCCCGACAACGAACAGGCTTTGGTCGAGGAGAGCCCGCCCTATAACCGGCAGAACAGCGCTTATATCGATCCGCCCGGGCCGTTCGAGAAAGGCATCCCCTCGGTTTACTACATCTCCCCGCCCGACCCGGCGTGGAGCAAGGCCGAGCAGGAGGGCTTCATTCCCGGCAAGATGGATTTGCTGTTCACCTCGGTCCATGAAGTGATGCCGGGGCATTTCCTGCAATTCCGCCATGCCAATGCCTCGCCGTCCATCTTCGGGCGGCTGTTCGTCGGCTATGCCTTTGCCGAGGGCTGGGCGCATTATGCCGAGGAAATGATGTGGGAAGCCGGGCTCCACAAGGGCGATGCCGAGACGCATATCGGACAATTGTCGAACGCGCTGCTGCGCGATTGCCGCTATCTTTCTGCGATCGGGATGCACACCCAGGGCATGACACAGGAGCAATCGCGCAAAATGTTCGTCGAGCAATGCTATCAGGACGAGGGCAATGCCAAGCAGCAGTCGGCGCGCGGCACCTATGACCCGGCCTATCTCAATTACACGATGGGCAAATTGATGATCCGCAAGCTCCGCACCGACTGGACCGCGACGCATGGCGGCCGCGCGGGGTGGAAGGCGTTCCACGACCAGTTCCTGCGCTATGGCGGGCCGCCGATCCCGCTGGTGCGCAAGGCGATGCTGGGCGGCGACGGCAAGGCGGTGTTCTGAAGCTGCGAAGGCCGGTCAGCGAACCTGGCTGGCCGGTTGGACATCGGCGGCTTCTTCGCCTTGCGGCATACGGATGGATGGACGCAGGCGCGCCAGGCTGCATAGCCCGGCAATGAAGGCGAGCCCCGCCGCAACCAGCGGCGGAGTGGCACCGCCACCGATCCCCAGCGCGAGCAGCGCGGCGACAAGCGTCGCGCCGGTCGTCTGACCGAGCAGGCGCGTGGTCGAGACCAGGCCGCCCGCTGCCGCTGCGCGCTCGCGCGGCGCGCTACCGATAATCAGGCGCGCATTGGGTGGCAGAAAGGTGCCAAAGCCTCCGCCACACAGCGCCATTCGCCAGATCACGTCGAAATGCGTCGGATGGGCTGGCATGTCGGCGATCAGCAGCAACGCGACGATCGAGATCGCCATGCCGATTCCGCCGAGCGCGCCCGCCGGAATGCGGCTCGACAGCCAGCCCGACAGCGGGGCGACGATGATGTTGGTGAGCGGCCACGGGGCCATCAACAACCCCATTTCGGGCGCGGTGAAGCCGAACTCGCTGGTCAGGCGGAAGGGCATCGAGATGATCAGCGTCATCGAGGCGATGAAGGCGGTATAGGCACCGATCACCGACAAGCGCAGCACCGGGCGCTCCAGCAAATCGATCGGCAGGATCGGGTCGGTCTCGCCGCGCTCGCGCCGCACGAAATAGAAGCCGACCAGAACCCCGGTTAGCACGATCGCGGCCGAGACGACCGGGCTGTTGCCATGCACCGCCGTTTCCAGACCACCGATGATCAGCCCGAACATCGCCGCACACATCACGCCGCCGAAAACGTCGAACGGGGTGTTGCCGGGCGGCGTATCGGGCAGCGCGCGACCGAGGATTAGCGATCCGATCGCAAAGGGCACGGCGCTCGCAAACACCCATGGCCATGGTGCCACGCCGAGGATGAACCCGCCGAGCGACGGCGCAAGTGCGGCCCCCGCCGAGACGATCGCGGAATTGATGCCAAGCCCGCTGCCGAGCTGCTTGGCGGGGTAAGTGGAGCGGATCAACGCGGAGGATACGCTCAGCGCCGCTGCCGCGCCCATCGCCTGCGCCGCGCGGACGATGAGCAGGAAGGGCAGGCTCTTTGCAAAGAAGCACAGCAGCGTGGCGACGGTGAACACCATCTGCCCGATCTGGTACATGCGCTTAAGGCCAATGCGCTCGCCCAGCCCGGCAAAGGGCAGCAGCAGCATCACCAGCATCAACTGATAGACCGTTACCACCGTCACGGCGGACGACTGATCGATCTTAAGATCGCGCGCGATCGTTGGGAGCGCGATGTTGGCGACGCCACCGTCGATGATGATCAGCGCGGTGCCGAGGCAAAGCGCGGCAATGGCCGCGTAGCGGCGGGGTAGAGGAAGGCCATCCATCATGCGAGCGTGCTAATCCTCGGCCCGCACAGTGCAAGCGGCCTTCCCCCCATTTATAGTCAGCCGAGCGAAACTTCGGCGACCTTGTCCTTGTAATCCTGCTTGGGGTCGATCCCGAGCAGCACCTTCACCCCGGCGAGCATGCTCGACGCATCGACCCAGATCTGCGCGCGCTCGGTATCCAGCCGCAGCAATTGCAGCTTGGGGTCGTCCTTGCCGCCTTCATACCAAGCCGCGACGAAGCTGTTCCACAGCCGGTGGATGACCGCGCGATCATTCTCGGCGACCAGCGTGCCGTGGATCGTCGCGAACACATCATTGCCCTTGGATGCGAAGGTGGCGACGGCGCGGCTGTCGTGCTTCAGGTCGGCGACCAGTTCGGTGTCCTTCGCGGTGAAGAAATAGATCGGGCCGCGATCTTCGTCGCCGTCGAGTTGCCCCGTCATCGGGCGCGTATGGCCCTCGTCCACGCCGGCCAGGCCGAGCATCATCGTCCGGTCGGAGCGCAACGCCTTCCAGAATTTCGCTTCGATTTCCGCGTCGTTCGCGGTGTTGTCAGTAAACATGGCATCGTCTCCTTGCTCGCTTCGAACGGGCGGAGGCCGATGCGGTTCCCTCAATGCGGGGACCAGCCAGGCGGTGCCAGCTCGAACCCGCCAAAATCAAAGGCGGGGGTGACGACGCAACTGACCAGCGCCCAGCCTTCGCGCGCCTCGGCCGATTGCCACGCATGGGCAGGGACGATTGCTTGCGGGCTTTCCCCGGACAGCAGGTGCTCACTTTGGTCGATCAACAAGGTGAGCGGCGCGCCCGCATGCCACAACCACAGTTCGGTCGCGTCTACACGATGCCAGTGCGACCGCTGCCCATCTTCCAACAGGAACAGAATGGCCGTCGCCAGCCCGCGGCCGCCATCCGGCGAAGGCTGGCGCATCGTTTCGCGATACCAGCCGCCTTCGGGGTGGGGGGACAGATCCAGCGAGGTGATCAAGGGATGCGACATCGCGCACGCTGTTAGGGCAGACGCCCCCTGGAGGCGACAGGAATTGAACATGAGGCTCTCCGCTCTCAGCGCGCTCCCACGATCGGGGTGGAGTTGGTTCTTGCTGCATCGCACCATTTTCGGTACAGCATCGTCATCAAGACTCCCGAGTATCAGGGCTACGCCGTGCAAAATCCATCCGGGCCGACCGGCCCCGTTCCGACTGTCTTCGAAGCTATTGTCCGGAAGCGGTGCTTGCGCGCGACCTACAATCGCACCGATATTACGCTCGCACCGCACATCATCTATACGCGCCACGATGACCTGTTCGTGGATGGTGTCGTGCTCGAGCGCGATGGCAAGCCGCCGCGCGAACTGAAGCTTGGGACGTTCAAGCTGGCCGGGCTCAATGGCGTCGGCCTGACCGAGCGCGACTTCGATGCCAACCCGCTGTTCGCCGCCAACGATCCGAAATATGGCGAAGCCGCTTTGATGGCGGTGGAGGCTTAACGCCCGCGCGCCGCCAAATGGCGGCGCACCATCGCCACCAGCGTCAACGCAACCCCGGCGACGGCGGCACCGGCCACCATGTCCGCCAGATAATGCGTGCCCTCGACCGGTGTGGCGAGCAACATCGCCGTGCTGAGGACCACGACCGGCCCGCGCAGCCGGAGCAACGGCCAGCCTGCCGCGATGTACAGCACCGCGCTTGCGGTGTGGAAGCTGGGGGCAGAGACGAGCCCGCGCAGCGATCCCAGATCGATCTCCAGTAACGCGTGGGCCCGCAATTGGGGAATCAGTTCTGCCTCGTACAGCGCACTTTCCGGCAGATAGGGGACCGGGCCGTGCCACAGCGTGGCGAGTGGCCCCACCGCCGGAAGATAGCGGAACAGCAACAGGCATAACACGGCCGCCACCCAGAAGCTGGCGATGAAGGCACGCGCCTCGGTGCGTTTGTCGGCCCAGGCGCAATAGCCGAGGATCAGAGCAGGGGTGACGAAGATGCTCTGATAGGCGGCGGTCCCGAGCAATTGCAGCGACCGATGGGCGGCGACCGCGCGATACCAGGCAAGCCAGTCGAACCGCAGCGCGACGTCGATTTGCTGGAGCAGCGGATCGATGCTGCCGCGCGTATCGGCCGCCAGCGGATAGGTGGCGACCGCGCCGAGCAAGGCGATCCCCGTGAACAGGCCGACCGATTCCGATAAATCGCGGGCGACGCGCTGCGCCGGGCTGGCGGGTGTTCGCATGGCATAGCGCAGCCCGATCGCCAGCGCGGCGAACATCGAAAAGATCAGCGTGCTGGGCGTGCGCGGACGGATGGTCATCCCCGCATCCCACAGCAGCGATCCGACGCATAGGGCGCTGAAGGCGAAGCCGAGCACGAGCCAGCGGCCGGGGATCAGGCCAGGCTGCGCCGTGCTGCCGGGATAGAGCGGTGCTGACAGCGGGAAGAAAGTGGTGGGACGGTTCACGGGGCGCCTGATGAGCAGACGATGTTCGCAATCGCCGACTGGGAAGGGGTATGCGATGCCGCGAACGGCTACCCTTCATGCCGTGAACTTTTTGTGACGTCCAGATGACATTTTGGGCGAGGAGGGGGGCCCCCTCCTCGCGCCAGGGTCAGCGGTAGCAGACCGTCACACGACGGTGATGACGCCATTCGGTGTGGCAGCGCGGACGGTGGCGATCGCCGCCATAATAACGGCCATGGTCGCGCCAGTCGCGGCGGTCGCCACGATGATCGTAGCGATGGTCATAACGGGGGCGATCGCCGCGATAGTCCTGCGCGGAGGCTGCAGTGGAAACACCAAGCCCGGCAACCATGAGCCCGGCGGCGATAAGGTGGGTCAGCTTCATGTCCTGTCCTTTCGGCCCGACGATCGGGCGTGGGTCTTCTTTACGCTTTACTGTCGCGATGGTTGCTGAACGCGTTTGTAGGGCTGCGTACAGCTTGGCGCGTTACAGCGCGATGCCGATCCGCGGCGCGAGCGCGACCATGCCGAGATACAGCAATACCGTCAGCGCGCAGCCCAGCCCGAGCGCGGGCCAGAAACCGATGCCTGCACGCAGCAAGGCGGGAATGACGAGGAACATCGGCAGCGACGGCAGCACATACCAGAAGGTCGCCTGGACGTGCGCCGCCATGTTGGCGGGGTCGGGCTTCTCGCCCCACAGCCAGACCATGCCGAGCACCGACACCAGCGGCAGCGACGCCACCAGCGCGCCGAACCCCGGATAGCGCTTGGCCAGCGTCGAGGCGATGGCAATCACGATGCCAGAGATCAGGGCCTTCAGCGCGAGGAACAGCATAGCCCCTATATGCGGCCGGGCGCAGGCGGAGGCCAGCGGCATTGCAAATTGGGGGAAGGTAACGAAGGTAAGCCCATGTCACCGCGGAAGCGGTGGCGACGGGCGACGAGCGGCGTGCCGGGGCGCGGTCATTCGGTGCGCTCATCGGGGGCGGGCGTGTCGCCCAGCGCAGCCAGCGCCGCTTGCATGCTCACGGTATCCGGCTCGACCGACGGCATCGCGCGCAGCACGGCGAGCACCAGCCGATTGTCGAACGCCTGCCGCACCCCGATCTGTCGCCCGCGATAAAAGATCGGCGTCGCGGTGCCGATGAGCGCGCGTTCGATCGCCAGATCGACTACGCGGTCCCGCCCTTCGCCAAGCGCCGCCTCCCATGCCGCCGCGAAGCTCTCCGCACCAGCGCGCTTGCGCAACGCGTAAGCCGATTTCGCCGACATCCCGACCGCTCCAGCTGCCGCCGACACCACACCGATGCGGGCGAGCTGCTGGAGGAAGACGCGCTGGCGCTCGGGCGTCCAGCCGTCATGCCGCGTCGAGCCGCTTGGTACGGGGGTGAAGGGGATGTCCGCGGCCGCGTCTGGCTCGGCGGGCGGTAAGGCGGGATAGGGGCGCATCGCCGATTGTATGTCATAGTGGCAGGTTTGTAGGACAGCGGGATTTTGGGTGGAATTTTCCGGCAGCGCTGTGGGTGTGAAGATATCAGGCGGCGCGACTCCATGTCTCAGCTACCGGGGCACCGCTGAGCCGTTGCTGAGGTGAGGGCGCGTCGCGAGAGAGCGTTTGTTAGGGTGAGCGCGTCACCCCGCCAGCGCCGCGATGACATCCGTCTGCGCGAAATCGTTTCCAACGAACAGCAGCGGGCAGTTATGCGCCGTCGCCAGCGCATAAGCGAAGACGTCGCAGATGTTGAGGGCGGCGGGATGGTGACGTTTGCCCCAGCGGAGATAGGCGCGCACGGCGGCGTAGCTGAGCTCTACGGTCAGCGGCTCGACGGTCAGCGCGAGATCGTCGATCAAGCGTGCCATTTCGCCGTGCAATGCGCGACCGGCCGCGACGATCAGGGCTTCGGTCAGGGTCGGTGCCGCGATGCGGATGTCCAGTTCGCGGGCGACGACGGCGCGGCACGCGTCGGCTTCGGGTTCGCCCAGCAGGATCGCCATCAGCGCCGACGTATCGACGACGATCATGCAGGCAGGCCGTTGTCATCGTACAGATCATCCGCGCTACGAGCGGCGCTGGGCTTGCCATCGGGGCCACGTTCGCGCGCCGCCGCTATGGCGCGATCGATGGCATCGAGACGCCGTTGGCGCACCGCTGCCATGTCGACTTCGTCGGTGACGCGCGTCAGCCGCACGGTCGGGTGGCCGCGGCGGGTGAGGGTGATCTCTTCGCCGGCTTCGGCGCGGCGGACGAGGTCGGTGAGTTGGGCTTTGGCGTCGGATACGGAGATGTGCATCGGGCGGGTCCTTCTTGGACCAAGTAGATAGACCATTTTGCGTGTTTGGCCAAGGGCGCGCTTGATACTGCCCCTCTCCCCGACCCTCTCCCCAAGGGGGAGAGGGAGAAGAATTACCCCACCGTCACGAAACTATCCATCACCCGTTTCCGCCCGGCGCTCTCGAAATCGATCTCCAGCTTATTGCCTTCGATTTCGGCGATCAGGCCGTAGCCGAATTTCTGGTGGAACACGCGCATCCCCACCGCCACGTCCGACCGGCCCTTATTGCCGAGGCTGATCGCCGAGGCGCGGGATTCCTGCACGCGGGACGGTTCGCGGGAAAAGGTGCGGCTGGTGAAATCGCCGCCGGGCTTGGTGCCGCCGATCCCGGCTGCGCGTTGCCAGCCGGGGCCGCGGCCGGTGCTGCGGGCGACATTGGCGAAGGGGTCGGCGCGTTCGGACCAATTGGCGCGCCACAGGCTCTCGCCGCCCGCCAGACTCGATTCCGCCTCGATATGTTCGGGCGGCAATTCGCCGACGAAGCGGCTGGGGATGCTGCTCGTCCATTGGCCGTAAATGCGGCGGTTGGCGGCGTGGAGGATGATCGCGCGGCGGCGCGCACGGGTGATGGCGACGTAGGCGAGGCGGCGTTCTTCCTCCAGGCTCTTGGTGCCGCCTTCGTCGAGCGCGCGTTGCGACGGGAACAGCCCTTCCTCCCAGCCGACCAGGAATACCGTGTCATATTCCAGCCCCTTGGCGGCGTGGATCGTCATGATCGTGACCTTGGGGTCCTCGGCCGACGCCTCATTGTCCATGACCAGGCTGACATGTTCGAGGAACGCGCCCAGCGTTTCATATTCCTCCATCGCGCGGACGAGCTCGGTGAGGTTTTCGAGCCGACCCGCCGCCTCGACCGATTTCTCGGCCTGGAGCATGGCCGTATAGCCGCTTTCGTCGAGGATGATGCGCGCCAGCTCGCCATGCGGCAGCTCGGTCATTTGCGCGCGCCACCGCGCCATGTCGATGACGAGGTTGCCGAGCGATTTGCGCGCGGCCCCGGTCAGTTCATCGGTGTCGAGCAGACGCGCGGCGGCGGTGACCAGCGGGACGTGCTGCGCGCGGGCGAGTTGGTGGACCTTGGCGACGGCCTTGTCGCCGAGGCCGCGCTTGGGGACGTTGACGATACGATCGAAGGCGAGGTCGTCGGCGGGCTGCGCCACCACGCGCAGATAGGCGAGCGCGTCGCGGATTTCGGCGCGCTCATAGAAGCGAAAACCCCCGATGATGCGATAGGGGATGCCGGTCGCGATGAAGCGGTCTTCGAATTCGCGCGTCTGGTGCTGCGCGCGCACCAGAATGGCGATGTCGTCGAGGGACTTGCCAACCCTTTGCGCGCTTTCGATTTCCTCGCCGACGCGGCGCGCTTCCTCGGGGCCGTCCCACACGCCCAGCACCTTGACCTTCTCGCCCGCGTCGAGCTCGGTCCAGAGCTGCTTGCCGAGGCGACCGCTATTGTTGGCGATCACGCCCGAGGCGGCGCCGAGGATGTGCGGGGTGGAGCGGTAATTCTGCTCCAGCCGGATGATCTTGGCGCCGGGGAAATCCTTCTCGAACTTCAGGATATTCTCGACCTGCGCGCCGCGCCACGAATAGATCGACTGGTCGTCATCGCCGACACAGGCGATGTTCTTGCGCTCCTGCGCGAGCAGGCGCAGCCACAGATATTGGACGCTGTTGGTGTCCTGATATTCGTCGACCATGATATATTTGAAGCGGCGCTGGTAATCGGCGAGCACGTCGCGGTCGCGCTGCAGGATGACGAGCATGTGCAGCAGCAAATCGCCGAAATCGCAGGCGTTGAGCGCGATCAGGCGGGTTTGATAGGCGGCGTAGAGTTCCTGCCCGCGGCCATTGGCGTAGAGCTCGCTCTCGCCGGCATCGATTTGGGCGGGGGTGAGGCCTTTGTTCTTCCAGCCGTCGATCAGCCCGGCAAGTTGGCGCGCGGGCCAGCGTTTCTCGTCGAGATCGGCGGCTTGGATGAGTTGCTTCAGCAGGCGTAACTGGTCGTCGGTGTCGAGGATGGTGAAGTTGCTTTGCAGGCCGACCAGTTCGGCATGGCGGCGCAGCATCTTGGCGCCGATCGCGTGGAAGGTGCCGAGCCACGGCATCCCCTCGACCACATCGCCGACCAGACGCCCGACGCGGTGGCGCATCTCGCGCGCGGCCTTGTTGGTGAAGGTGACGCTGAGGATCTCGCTCGGCCAGGCTTTGCGGGTGGCGAGCAGATGCGCGAGCCGCGCGGTGAGCGCGGCGGTCTTGCCGGTGCCAGCGCCCGCGAGGACCAGCACGGGGCCTTCGGTGGTGAGCACGGCTTCGCGCTGCTGCGGGTTGAGGCCCGTCAGATAGGGGGGATCCTGGGGGGAGGGCGCGGGGAGAGTCATTGGTGAACAGGTAGGGAACGCGCGGGCGTCGGGCAAGCGCGTCGTGCAGAGGGGCTAGGCCGCCGGGCTTGGGATCGGGTCGTTGCGCGGCGTGTCGGGCGCGGTCTCGGCGGCGCGGGTGGCGGCGAGCGTGCGCATCAGGCCCAGATATTTGTCAGTAGCACTTTCGATCGTGAAGGTCGCGGCGGCGGTGCGGCGTGCGGCAATGGTCGCGCCCGAATCGGGGGCGAGCGTCATCATCGCCTGTGCCAGCGCGGCGGCATCGCCGGTCGGGACCAGCTGGCCGAGCGTGCCGTGGCCAAGCAGATCGGCCATGCTGCAGCAGCAATCGGTCGCGATGATCGGCAGCCCCGCCGCCAGCGCCTCGATCACCACGGCGGGGACGCCTTCATAATCCGAGGACAGCACAAAGGCGTCGGCCTCGGCCAGCCAGCCGTCGAGCGGATCGACATGTCCCGGCATATAGACGGACCCGGCAATGCCCAGTCGCGCGGCCTGCACCTCGAGCGCGCGACGTTCCGGGCCTTCCCCAAGGATGCGCAGCGTATCGTCGGGCTTGGCGATGCGCGCGAACGCCTCGAGCAGCAGTGCGAAATTCTTCTGCGGAGCAAGGCGGCCGACCGCGAGATAATGGCGGCCCGGTCGCGCACGCACCACGGCGTCGCGCGCGGCCGCCAGACGGCGGAGGTCGGCATCGGCCAGCGCGGGGTCGGCGATCACGCTGATGCGGTTTTGCGGCACGCCGATCAACCGCGCGATTTCGCCGCGCATCGCCGGGGCCATACCGACGAAATGGTCGAGATGGCGGCCCTGGATGCGCAGCCAGCGACGATAGAAATAGCGCAGCGGGGGTGACATGTCGGCGCGGACCAGATCGTTGCTGATCTTCACCACGATCGGCGGACAGGCGCTGCCAAGCGTCAGCTTCAGCGCGACCGCCAGGCTGGTATAGGTATTGCCCGCGCAGAACAGCACGTCAGGGCGCTGGCGCGCGATGATCGCGGGCATGCCGCGCAGCAGCGCCGTGAAGCGCGTAATGCCCCGCGCACGCGGCCGGTGATGGATTTGCGATAAGGCCTGCAAGGCGATTGGTGGCGCGATGCTGGCATCGGCCACGACCATGTGCGCATCGACCCCGGCTGCCGTCCACGCGGCATGCAGCCGCGCGGCGATCCGTTCGACCCCGCCGGGGGCAAAGCTGTTCAGAAAGGTCAGCACACGTAACGGCGCGCGGGTTCGCGCTGTGCGGCTGGAGCCACGGGCAAGATGCAGTTGCGCGCGCTGGCCGATGTCCCCCGGTGCCGAGGCGACGTCAAACATGATGATAGCCCCTCCAGGTCGCCTTCCGCCCAAGGCGTTGCATAAGCGAGCGGGCCGCACTGTGCAAATCGTTCGCCGGACGCAGCGTCCGACAGCACCCGTTTCGCAAATCGGGCCGCTGCAGCGAGCGGCGGCCTGGCCCGAGGAACTGCCTTTGAGGGCTGGCTTTTGGCACTTCAGGCGGGTATCGGGCCACCAACCGCACCGCACGTCATCAACCCGTAACACAACCGAGCGAAGGCCTTCAACGGCATGGCTACCACTTTCCCAGCGTCCCCCGAATCGGCGACGGACGCTTCGCACGGGCCGCGGCTCGATCATCGTTTGCACCCTGCCGGGCGCTGGATTTTCCTGGCGCTGCTGGCGGTGGGGGTCGGCTATGCCGGCTACAGCATCATCGTCGACACCGCTCAGGTGGGCGAGGGGCTGGCGCTCGGCACCTTTGCTTTCCTTGGGCTGGCGCTCTTGATCGCGCTTGGCTTCGAGTTCGTGAACGGCTTCCATGACACCGCCAATGCAGTGGCAACCGTTATTTACACCCATTCGATGCCCGCTGCGCTGGCGGTGGTATGGTCTGGTTTTTTCAACTTCCTGGGCGTGATGCTGTCGAGCGGAGCAGTCGCTTATTCGATCATCACGCTGCTGCCGGTCGACCTCATCCTCCATGTCGGCAGCAATGCCGGCTTTGCGATGATTTTCGCGCTGCTGCTGGCGGCGGTGCTGTGGAATCTGGGCACCTGGTATGTCGGCTTGCCCAATTCATCGAGCCACGCGCTGATCGGATCGATCCTCGGCGTCGGCCTTGCCAACCAGCTTATGACGGCGGGGACCGGCGGCACTTCGGGCGTCGACTGGAGCCAGGCGACCAAGGTTCTGACCGGGCTGTGGATGGCACCGCTGATCGGTTTCGGTGCAGCCTTCCTCTTGCTGCACGTGATGAAACTCGTGCTGCGCAACCCCAAGCTGTACAGCGAGCCCGAGGGCACCGCGCCGCCGCCCAAGGGCATTCGTGCGCTGCTCATCTTCACTTGCACGGCCGTCAGCTTCGCGCATGGCGGCAATGACGGGCAGAAGGGCATGGGGCTGATCATGCTGATCCTGATCGGCTGCGCGCCGACGGCGTATGCGCTCAACCGTACCATGCCGCAGAGCGAGACGCCTGCTTTCGTGGCGAGTGCCAATGCGGCAGCCGCCGCTTTCGCCACCCACGCCGGGTCGCATGATGCGCCGACCGACCTTGACACAGCGCGCACGGTTCTGACGCGGGCATTGCAGGCGCGCCATGCCGATACGCCGCAAGTCTTTGCCGCTGCCGACGCGTTGTCGCGTGATTTGGGGCATCGGATCGGCGCTTACGGGTCGCTCGACAAGGTCCCCGCTGCCGCGACGCCCAATCTGCGCAACGACATGTATCTGGTGCTCGATAGTGCGCGGCTCGCGACCAAGGACAAGGAAGCCTCCGCCAAGATCTTCAGCGCGTCAGAGCTGGCGGCGATCAAGGCGTATCAGACCAATCTCGAAAAGGGCACGCGCTACATTCCGGTGTGGGTCAAGGTGATCGTCGCGCTTGCGCTGGGCCTTGGGACGATGGTCGGCTGGCGGCGGATCGTCATTACCGTTGGCGAGAAGATCGGCAAGTCGCACCTGACCTATGGCATGGGCGCATCGGCCGAGCTGGTTGCGGCGGGAACGATCCTGGCGGCCGAAGTTTACGGCTTGCCGGTGTCGACCACGCACATCCTGTCGTCGGGCGTCGCCGGTGCCTCGGTTGCGAGTGGCGCTGGCTTGCAGCCGCGCACGATCGGTTCGATGGCGCTGGCATGGGTGTTGACGTTGCCCGCCGCGATGGCGCTGGCGGGCGGGCTGTATTGGGTGTTCCTGGGGCTGACCAAGATGTGAGCTTAGCCCCTCTCCCGGCGGGAGAGGGTGGCCGAGCTTAGCTCGGACGGGTTAGGGTGATCGGGCGTGCGCCTTCGCGCGCGTCACCCTCACCCTTCCGGCGCTTTGCGCCTCCCTCCCTCTCCCGGTGGGAGAGGGACTGGGGGATCACCCCCGGCGTAGCAGCGTGATTCTGGCCTTGCCGTGGACGCGCGAAACGTCCTCCACGAACCCAGCCACTTCGACCAGTTCGGGCTTGGCGGTTTCGATGCTGATCCAGGTCGCATCGCCGATCCAGCCGAGCCGGGCGAGCTTGTCGAGCGCGACCGCACCCGCGCCGCTGTCATAAGGCGGGTCCATCACGATCAGGTCCAGCGGCGCGACCGCATGGCCCAGCGCCAGCACCGATTGCGCGCGGACATCGGCACCGATTTCCTTGGCACCGCCGAGCTTGGTGATATTGGTGCGCAGCGCGTCGAGCGCGGCCTTGTCCTGTTCGACGAAGATGCACGAGGCGGCCCCGCGCGACAGCGCCTCCAGCCCCAGCGCGCCCGATCCCGCAAACAGATCGGCCACCGCCAGATCCTCGAAACTGCCGAGGCGGCTGGCGAGCATCGAGAACAATGCCTCGCGCACACGGTCTGCGGTGGGACGGGTGGCATCACCCTTCGGCGCGACGATCGGACGACCGCGCCACTTTCCAGCGATGATTCGCATTATGCGTTCCCCTGAAGGTCGCCGGGTAAGCGTGAAGGGGAAGGTTGGCTAAAAAATGCAGTGTCGTATGCGTTCACTTGCGAGTCCGGCTCTTATGGGTCTTGACGGTGCGCGGCTTGGACGGGCGGGCCATGGCCTTGCCCGGCGTGCGCGGGGTGGATTTGTTGGGGGCGCGTTCGGCGCGTTCCGGGCGCTCGGTCCGCTCGCTGCGGTCGGCCGATTTGGCGTCGCGCGGCGGCTTGGCGCGCACGTTGCGGCCGAGTTCGGGGTTGAACACGCGCTTGGGGCGGGTGTCGGTGACGGGCGCGGCGGTGGTGCCGGCCTTGGGCTTGGCGTCGTAGAAACGCTTCACCTTGGTTGCCTTGGTCAGCACCACCGGATCGCGGCCGGGCTGCGCCTGGCGCGCGGGCTCGGCAAAGGCCTCCTTGTCCGCACGGTTGGCGGTCGCCTTGGTGATGCGGCGCACCGGGCGCGGCTTGGGCAGCGAGGTGGGGGCGGTGGACTCGTTGGGGTTGATGCGCCCGCGCCCGGCCGGGCGAGGCTTTTCGACCAGCTTGGGGGCTTCGCCGCCGCCTTTGCGCGTCGGGTCCTTGCGGAAGGCGACGACGTCATGCTGCTTCACTTCGCCGATCTCGCCGACGGGCAGATCGCCCAGCACGAACGGGCCGTAGCGGGTGCGGATCAGCCGCGAGACCTTGAGCCCGAGATATTCGAGCACACGGCGCACTTCGCGATTCTTGCCCTCGGTCAGGATCAGCTCGATCCAGACATTGGCACCGGTGCGGCGTTCGAGATTGGCGTCGATCGCGCCATAGCGAACGCCCTCGATCTCGACGCCGTGGATCAACTCTTCGAGCTGCTCCTGCGTGATCGGGCCGTAGGCGCGGGCGCGGTAAGCGCGCTCCACGCCAGTCGCGGGCAATTCGAGCTGGCGCTTCAACTCGCCATCGGTGGTGAGCAGCAGCAGCCCCTCGGTCGCGAGATCGAGGCGGCCGACGGGAACGAGTCGCGGCAGCCCCTCGGGCAGGCGATCGTAAATGGTCGGGCGGCCGGCGGGGTCGCGCTCGGTGACGAGCAGGCCCGGTGGCTTGTGATAGAGGAACAGCCGCGCGGCGGCGGGCGCCTCGACGGGGTCGCCATCGACGGTGACACCGGCGAGCGAGGCGAGGATCGTCGCGGGTGTATCCAGCACAACCCCGTTGAGCGCGACGCGCCCTTCGGCGATCATGCGCTCGACTTCACGGCGCGAGGCGACACCTGCACGGGCGAGGAGCTTGGCGATCCGCTGTTGCTCTTTGGGGCGATCTTTGGGGGGCATTGGTCTTGACACCACGCCTTGATAGACAATTTGTTCAAAAGTGCCCGTACAAAATACATTGCGTCCTATCTCGTAGCCAAACGTTCAGGCACGGGTGCGTAACGAGGGCGAGACGCGCAGCCTGTTGAGCGCGGGCACAAGGTGGGTGGTGAAGCGATGTTGTTCGCCAAAAAGAAGCGGCGGATCTCCAGATTGTTGCTCGTCGAGGACGAACCACTGGTCGCCTTCGACACCGAACATTTCCTGCGCGACGCCGAATTCGAAATCGTCGCGACGGTCGACCGGGTGAGCGACGCGCTCGCCGTGATCGCCGACGCGCGCGACATCGATTTGGTGCTGGTCGATATCAGCCTGGCCGATGGCAGCGGCATCGATGTCGCCCGCGCGGCGCACCAGGCCGGGGTGCCGGTGCTGTTCGTGACCGGATCGTGCCCCGAAGGCGGGCGCGCCGTGGCGGCGGGCTGTCTGTCCAAGCCCTATGCGCAGCGCGACCTGCTCGCCGCGATTGCCGCGATCGAGGCGGTACTCGACGGGCGCAAGCCGCGACGGGTGCCGGGCGGGCTGAGCTTGTTTGCGGGTGTGGCGGAAGCGTAGGTCGCCATCGGTCAGCCGGGCATTATCGGGGGCGAGGCCCGGTGACGACGAACTCGGGGCTCATCGCCCTTCCGCTCGCGATTTTTGGCGCTAGTCTCCGGCGCGTACGGGCCGACACGCCCGCTGGCGGTTCGAAGGGGAATCTGTGACTGTTACGGAAACGCGCGAGGATACCGCGCCGCCGATCAAGCCCAAAGGCTGGCGACTGCTCAAGGCCGCGTTGCAGACGCGCAAGGCCGCGTCGATGCTTGCTTTCAGTTTTTCCTCAGGGTTGCCGTTCGCGTTGCTGATCGGGACGCTGACGGCGTGGCTCGGCGAAGTGAAGGTCAACCTCGCGACGATCGGCGTGCTGTCGTGGGTCGGGCTGACCTATGCGTTCAAGTTCCTGTGGTCGCCGCTGGTCGATCGCACGCGCCCGCCGCTGCTCGGGCGGATCGGGCGGCGTAAGAGCTGGATCGTGCTGTGCCAGGGACTCATCATCCTCGGCTTGATCGGGCTGGTGGTGACCGACCCCACCGTCCACATCGCGCGTTTTGCCTTGTTTGCGTTCGTCGCGTCGATCGGTTCGGCAACGCAGGACGTGGCGATCGACGCGTGGCGGATCGACGTGGCCGACGAACGCACGCCGGTCGAACTGCTATCCGCGATTTACCAGCTCGGCTATCGCACCGCGAGCATCGTCGGCGGGGCGTTCGCGCTGTTTCTGGCGGCGCGCATGTCGTGGCCGACGGTCTATTTGCTGATGGCGTGCCTGATCGGGGTGATGCTGCTCATTGCATTGGCCGCGCCCGATACCGAACGCAGCCCCGATGTCGCCGCCGATTTGCTTGACCAGCCGGGCGAGATCGCGCCGCGCGCCCGCGCCATCGCCCTCATCATCGTCGGGTCGAGCTGGGTATGGGCGATCGTCCGGATCGTGGTGTTCATGACGAGCATGCTGGCCGAAGTGCCGCCCGGCGGCAAACGACCGTCGGCGGGGGATTTCCTGAAATATAACGGGCCGCTGATCGTGCTGGCGACGGTGATCGTTCCGCTGATCGTCGCGGCGGTGCTCAACTGGCTGAAGCTGCGCGGGCATCAGGTGCAGGCCGTCGTCGATACGCGGGTGTCGCCTGCGCGAACGATCGCCAACCACCTTTACCGTGCGTTGATTGCGCCGCTCGCCGATTTGACCGAGCGGATGCGCTGGGGGGTGTTGGTGGTGATCGGGCTGATCCTCACTTATGCCTTGTGCTACAATGTCTGGGCATCGTTCGCCTACCCGTTCTACCTCGATTACATGCACTATACGAAGGACGAGGTGGCCTTCGCGTCCAAGATTTTCGGCATCGTCATGTCGATTATCGGGGTCAGCGTCGGCGGCTATCTGTTCCTGCGGATCGGGCGATTTCCAACGGTGCTCATCGGGGCGGCGCTGCCGATTTTCGGGAATTTCCTCTATGCCGATCTCGCCGATGGTGCGCCCTATATCGACATCGTATTGCATATGCTGCGGCTCGATGTGCTGGCGCAGGCCCTGGGCGGGGATTTGCGCATCGCACGGCTGCTGCTGACGATCGCATATGAGAACGTCTCGACCGGGATCGCGGGCGCGGCGTTTGTCGCCTATGTTTCGGGCATCGTCAGCAAGAAATATTCGGCGGTGCAATATGCCCTGCTGTCCTCGCTGACCTTCCTGATCGGGTCGCTTGGCAAGGGTTTTGCGGGCGAGTTGATCGACAAGATCGGCTATGCGGCGGTGTTCCGCGACGTCGCGGTGCTGGGGTTGCTGGCAATCTTCTTCGTGTTGCTCGAATGGTGGCGTTCGTCCCGCAGCAGCACGGCGGCGGCGAGCGGGGAAGGCTGATGCCGGACGTTTTGATGACCCCGCGCGCGCGGGACTAACTGGGCGGAGCGCGATACCGATGTTCTACCTCCTCACCATCGCCATCCAGGTGCTGTGCGTGATCGATGTGATCCGCAACGGGCGCAATCAATTGTGGATCATGGCGCTCGTGTTCCTGCCGCTCGCCAGCACGATCGCTTACGTCGTGCTCGAGGTCTATCCGCGCTTCCAGGGCAACCGCCATGTCCGCACCGCGCGGGCGACGGTGGCGGCGAAGCTCGATCCCGACAAGGATGTGCGCGCGGCGCGCGGGGCGCTGGCGATGGCCGATACCGTCGCCAACCGCATGCGGCTGGCGGATGCGCTGGCGGCGCAGGGCAATTATGCCGAGGCTTTGCCGCTCTATCGCGAGGCGGCGGAGCGCGGGCCGGTCGATACGCGCAGTGCCGAGAAGCGCGCCCGCGCCGAGTTCGAGACGCACGATCCTGCCGCCGCGCTCGCCACGCTCGACGCCGCGCCGCCCGCCTCGGCACAGAGCGACCGCGACCGGATCGGCCTGCTCCGCGCGCGCATTCTCGATGCGCTGGGGCGCAAGGACGAGGCGCTCGAGCTCTATGCCGATCTCGTCACACGCCTGCCGGGCGAGGAAGGGCGCTGTCGCTATGCCGCGCTGCTGCTCGAACAGGGCTGGGACAAGAAGGCGCGCGAGGTGCTGGAAGAGGTCGAGGCGCGGATGAAGCTGCTCGACCGCCAGCAACGCGCTGCCGAGGCGGAAATGTACCGCTGGGCGATGGCGCGGCTGGGCGAGTTGCGCGCGGTCAAGGCGTAAGCGGCCGCCCGGCATCGGCGAACGCCTGCGCAACGGCGGTGATGCTGGCGAGCACGCCATCGGGGCGGCGCAGGCCGATTAGATCGCCGAGCAACAGGCGGGCGCGATCGGGGGCGGTCTCCACGCGTTCGATGATCTTTAGGATCGTCGCCTCCGACGCGGTCATCCGCATGCAGCAACATGGCGCGATCGTGATCGGGCACGCCGCGCTGTGCGCAAGATCGGCCATCATCGTCCGCAGGAACAGCAGGGGGCGACGAAAATCCTGCCCGAACGCCTGGAGCAGCGCGTGCGCGGCGTGGGCATCGTTGAGGCCGTGCGCGCCCATGCGGCGGAAGGCGAACAACAACAGGCGGCTATTGGGATTGTCGGGCATCGCGTTGGGCAGACTGGCCGAATAACGCGAGGGTGACGTCGGCGCGGAAGACGGGATGGGGGCGATGGTCATGGCGATGCTCCGTTGCAGGGGAGCATCTTCCGAGATTCGCTATTGCAAGTCAATCGCAATAAAGAAGGGTCAGTCAGGCGCTTCGTCGTTCGCCGAGAGCACTTCACCGGCGAGGTAGAGCGAACCCAGAATCAGCACGATCGGCGGCTCGGCGGGGTCGGCAATCTCGGTGATGTCTAGGAGAGCGCTTGCGACATCGGGGGCGGTATGCGCGGCCAGCCCGAGGTCGTGCGCGATGGCGGCGAGTGCGGCAGGGGTATGATGCTCATGGCTGGGCACGGGCACAGCGTGGAGCGTGGTGGCGACGCGGGCGAAGGGGGCGAGCAGGCCGAGTGGATCCTTATTGGCGAGCATCCCCAGCACCAGATGCACCTCGCTGCGCCCGATGCCGGGATGCGCGATCGCATCGAGCGTGGCGGAGATGGCGGCAGCGGCGGCGGGGTTGTGCCCGCCATCGAGCCACAACTGGCTGCCGGGCGGGAGCAGGGCAGTCAGCGGCCCCGCATGCAGCCGCTGCATCCGCGCGGGCCAGCGCGTGTGCAGCGCGGCGGCGGTATAGGCTTCGTGCGGGATCGAGAGCGCGGTCTGGTGACGCAGCAAGGCGATGGCGAGCGACAGGTTTTCGGGCTGGTGCGGCCCGGCGAGCGTCGGCAGCGGGGTTTCGATCTGGCCCGCCGTATCGGTATAGATCAGGCGATCGGCCTCGACGGTGAAGCGCCAGTCGGTACCGGTCGGCAGCACGGTCGCGCCTGCAGCCTGCGCCACCTCGGCGACGCGCTGCGTGACCGATCGGGGATAGCGCATCGTGATGAGCGGAACCCCGGCCTTGGCGATCCCGGCCTTTTCGCCCGCAATCGCTTCGGCGGTATCCCCCAGGAAGCTCTGATGATCGATGCCGAGTTGCGCGATGCCGGTGGCGATCGGGTGCGTCAGTACGTTGGTGGCATCGAGCCGCCCGCCAAGCCCGACCTCGATGATGCACGCATCCGCCGGCGTCCGGCTGAAGGCTAGGAAAGCGGCGGCGGTGGTGACCTCGAAGAAGCTCGCGCCGATGCCCTCGGCCCCCTCATCGGCGGCGTCGAGAACGTCTTCCAGGAGCGCCGCCAGCGCTTCATCCTCGATCAACCGCCCGGCGAGGCGAATGCGCTCGTTGAAGCGCACGAGATGCGGGCTGGTATAAACGTGCGCGGTAAGCCCCGCCGCCTCGATCGCGCTGCGCAGAAAGGCGCAGGTCGAGCCCTTGCCGTTGGTGCCCGCGACATGGATCGTCGGTGGCAGCCGGTGCTGCGGGTTGCCGAGCCGGTCGAGCAGGGCGGTGATCCGCTCCAGCCCCAGAATATCGGCACCGGGCGAGAGCGACCATAACCGGTCGAGCTGCGTCTGCACGGCGGCATTGGTCGAGGTGGCGTGGTCCATTATAAACTCCCCTCCCGCTCGCGGGAGGGGGTGGGGGAGGGGCTGCGAGCACCCAGCACGCTCACCACCCGCGCGATCTCTGCGACGACCCCATCAAGGTTCCCCAGCACGTCGTTGTTCCAGAAGCGAATGACCTGATACCCTTCGGATTGGAGATAGCGTGTACGCTCTTCGTCCTGCTCGCGCCTGTCGCCATGGGTGTCGCCATCGACTTCGATGATGAGCTTGAGGCTGCGCGCGACGAAGTCGCAGATGAACGGGCCAATCGGCACTTGGCGGTTGAAGCGGAACCCCGCGACCTTGCGCGCACTGATCGCGCGCCACAAGCGGACCTCGGCTGCGGTTGGCGTGCTGCGTAGCGCTCGGGCTTTGGTCCGTTGCTCCATTCCCTCCCCCAACCCCTCCCGCAAGCGGGAGGGGAGTTTTATGGCCCCTCTCCCGCGCTTCGGCTTCGCCTCGCTTGCCCTCTCCCCGCGAGCGGGGAGAGGGAGATTAATCAGGCCGCCTTTTTCGCGCTGCAGAGGTAATCGATCAGGCTTGCCAGCGTCGCGCGCAGGTCGCGGCGGTGCTTCACCATGTCGATCATGCCGTGTTCCAGCAGATATTCGGCGCGCTGGAAGCCGTCGGGCAGCTTTTCGCGGATCGTCTGCTCGATCACGCGCTGTCCGGCGAAACCGATCAACGCGCCCGGCTCGGCAATCTGCACGTCGCCGAGCATCGCATAGCTCGCGGTCACGCCGCCCGTGGTCGGGTCGGTGAGCACCACGATATAGGGCAGGCCGGCATCGTGCAGCATGGCGATCGCCACCGTCGCGCGCGGCATCTGCATCAGGCTGAGAATGCCCTCCTGCATGCGCGCGCCACCGGCGGCGGTGAAGATGATGTAGGGGCAGTTATCGGCAATCGCGGTCTCGACGCCGCGCACGAAGGCTTCGCCGACGGCCATGCCCATCGACCCGCCCATGAAGGCGAAGTCCTGCACGCCGATCACGGCCTTATGCCCCTCGATCGTGCCCCGCGCGGTGATCAGCGCGTCGCCTTCGGAGGTCGCGGCGCGCGCCGCCTTGATGCGATCGACATAGCGCTTGGTATCGCGGAATTTCAGCGGATCGTCGGGCACCTTGGCCAGCGGCACGATGCTGTAGCTGCCCGCGTCGAACACATATTGGAAGCGCAGCAGCGGCCCGATGCGATCATGATGGTCGCAATGCGGGCAGACATAGAGATTGTCCTCCAACTCCTTGACGAAGGTCATCGTCCCGCAACCCTTGCACTTGTGCCAAAGGTTGTCGGGCGTGTCCTTCTTGACGGGGACAACGTAAGCGAGCGCGTTGCGCACGCTGGTAAGCCAGCTCATGCGAGTTCCTTCCGGGCGGCGTGAATCGCCTGCGACAGGGATTGAATATAGGTTTTTACAGCGGCCGGTGCAGCGGCACCGTGCTGGCCGACCAGATCGACGATTGCCGATCCGACCACCACGCCATCCGCCACGCGCGCGATCGCGGCGGCCTGTTCGGGGGTGCGCACGCCAAAGCCGACCGCAACCGGCAAATCGGTATGCGCCTTCAGCCGCGTGACCGCCGCGTCGATCGAGGTCTGTGCTGCCTGTTGCAGCCCGGTGATGCCGGCGACCGACACGTAATAGAGAAACCCGCTGGCGCCATCGAGCACGGTCGGCAGGCGCGTGGCATCGGTGGTCGGCGTGGCGAGGCGGATCTGGTCGATGCCGACCGCGCGCAGCGCGGAGCCGAGTTCGGGGTCTTCCTCGGGCGGGATGTCGACGCAGATCACGCCATCGACCCCGGCATCGCACGCCGCCTCGGCGAACCATTTGCCGCCGCGGATCGTCATCGGGTTGGCATAGCCCATCAGCACCAGCGGCACCTGCGGGTGCCGCGCGCGGAAGCTCTTGGCGATGGCGAGGATGTCGGCAGTGCGCGTGCCCGCTGCCAGGCTGCGGATATTGGCGGCCTGGATCGCGGGGCCATCGGCCATTGGATCGGTGAACGGCATGCCCAGTTCGATCACGTCCGCGCCGCCTTCGACCAAAGCGTCGAGGATGGCGGGGGTGGCGTCCGGGGTGGGGTCGCCCGCGGTGATGAAGGCGACGAGCGCGGGATGGCCTTTGGTGAAGGCGTCGGCGAGGCGGGTCATTCTGAGTCCTTGCGCTCTACTACCAGAATTCGCGCAGCCCCGACCGGGTGCGCGACATGTTCGTCTCCATCCTCGACCGAGACGCCGTCCCCGGCATGAAGCCGAACGACCTGCTCCACACCATCTTCGCGATAATGCATGTCGACCACGCCTTCGAGCACGGCAAACACTTCACGGCCCGTATTGCGGTGCCAGCGATAGGGTTGGTCGGTCCAGTGCAGGCGCACTGCTACGTCTCCGAAATCGCCCAGCAGGCTGCTGCCCCAGGCGCGATCGGCGGTGAAGGCCTTTGCGGAAAAGGGTTTCATATCTTAGCCCTCTCCCCTTCAGGGGAGAGGGTTGGGAGAGGGGAAGTGGCGACAGCGCTCGCAATCGTCAGCAACACACCCTCAAGGTTGGTCATGACGTCGATGTTCGAGAATCGGATCACGCGATAGCCTTGTTCTTGGAGAAAATGCGTTCGGGCTTCATCATAGCCTTCTTGTCCGGCGTGGGTGTCGCCGTCCAGTTCTATCACCAGCATCGGGTCGCGTGCCGCGAAGTCCGCGATATAGCGGCCAATGACCTTTTGACGACGGAATTTGACGTTTTCGAAGCGCTTGGCCCGTAGCGCGAGCCAGAGGCGCTGCTCTGGTTCGGAGGGCTCTTTGCGCATCGCTTTGGCGTAGGCGGTCAGTCGGGCTTCGCGCACCTGACTTCCCCTCTCCCAACCCTCTCCCCTGAAGGGGAGAGGGCTTTTGCGCTCATATCTTCACCCCGAGCGCCTCGGCGACGGTGAAGATGTCCTTGTCGCCACGCCCGCACAAATTCGCCAGGATGATCTGGTCGCTGTCCATTTCGCGCGCGCGTTTCGCAACCGCTGCGATGGCGTGGGATGGCTCCAAAGCGGGGATGATGCCCTCGGTCCGGCACAGCAACTGGAACGCATCCAGCGCCTCGGTATCGGTGATCGAGGTATATTCCACCCGGCCGATCGAGTGCAGCCAGCTATGTTCGGGGCCGATGCCCGGATAATCGAGCCCGGCCGAGATCGAATGCGCCTCGGTGATCTGGCCGTCTTCGTCCTGCAGCAAATAGGTCTTGTTGCCGTGGAGGATGCCCGGCGCGCCACCGGCGAGGCTGGCGGCATGTTCCTTGTCGAGCCCGCGCCCGGCGGCTTCGACGCCGAGCATCATCACGTCGCCATCGTCGAGGAAGGGGTGGAACAGCCCGATCGCGTTCGACCCGCCACCGATCGCCGCGACCAGCAAATCGGGTAGGCGGTTGATGCGGCTGAGCATCTGCGCGCGCGCTTCGATGCCGATCACGCTTTGGAAATCGCGGACCATTTCGGGGTAGGGATGCGGGCCCGCCGCGGTGCCGATGATGTAGAAGGTGTCGTGGACGTTGGCGACCCAGTCGCGCATGCCCTCGTTCATCGCATCCTTCAGCGAATGCGATCCGCTCGTCACCGGGCGCACTTCGGCCCCCAGCAGCTTCATGCGGAACACGTTGGGGGCCTGCCGCTCGATATCCTTGGCGCCCATATAGATCACGCAGGGCAGGCCGAAGCGCGCGCAGACGGTGGCGGTGGCAACGCCGTGCTGGCCCGCGCCCGTTTCGGCGATAATGCGCGTCTTGCCCATGCGCATCGCGAGCAGGATCTGCCCGATGCAATTGTTGATCTTGTGCGCGCCGGTGTGATTGAGCTCGTCGCGCTTGAACCACACTTGCGCGCCTTTGCCCGCGGGCGCGCCTTCGCGCAGCGCCTCGGTCAGGCGCTCGGCATAATAAAGCGGGCTGGGGCGGCCGACATAATGTTCGAGCAGATCATCGAACTGCGCCTTGAAAGCCGGGTCGGCCTTGGCCGCGCGATAGGCGGTGTCGAGTTCCAGCACGAGCGGCATCAGCGTCTCGGCGACGTAGCGGCCGCCGAATTCGCCGAAATGCCCGCGCTCGTCGGGCTGGGTGCGGAAGGAGTTGGGGGCGTTCATAAGGGGGCCGTTTAGCAGGTGTAGAGCGCCAGCCAACCCCGTTCGCCCTGAGCTTGTCGAAGGGCCGCACGAAATCTGGCGGGCTGGGCGGCGACGCAGTGCTTCGACAGGCTCAGCACGAACGGAATTACAGGTCGCGCACGACCTCCAGAAACGCGCGGATCTTGGTCGTCTCCTTGATGCCCGGTGCGCTTTCCACGCCCGACGACACGTCGACCAAGGTCGCCTTGGTCACCGCCACCGCCTCGGCGACGTTCTGCGGATCGAGCCCGCCCGACAGCGCCCAGGGCAGCGGATGGCGGAAGCCGTCGAGCAAATGCCAGTCGAACCGCACGCCCATGCCGCCGGGCAGCGCCGCGCCGGGCGGGGTCTTGGCGTCGTACAGGATGCGATCGGCGACACCGCCAAAGGTCTCGGCCAGCGCCAGATCGGCGCGGGTGCGCACCGCCACCGCCGCCCAGATCTGCAGGCCGCTCCGCGCCTTGATCGCGGCGGCGCGGGCCGGGGGCGTATCGTGCAATTGCAGCACCTCGAGCTGTCCGGCGGCGATTGCCTGCTCGACCAGCGCATCGTCGGGGTTCACCATCACGCCGACGCGCGCGACATGGCCGGGCACCCGCGCGGCCAGTTGCGCCGCACGATCGCGCGAGAGATTGCGCGGGGAGGGCGCGAAGAACACAAAGCCGACATGGCTCGCCCCACCGGCAATCGCCGCGTCGAGCGTCTCGGGCGTCGATAGCCCGCAAATCTTGGCAGTGGTCATTATGCGTCCTAGGTGCCCCGGCGGTGTCGCGAGGCGGGCGTGCTCAGAGTGTCCCGGCAATCTCGCGTGCGGCCAGATCGGGGTCTTCGGCCTGGGTGATCGGGCGGCCGATGACGAGGATCGACGCGCCGGCATTCACCGCGGCGCGCGGGGTGACGACGCGCTTCTGGTCGCCGACGACACCACCCGCCGGGCGCACGCCGGGAACGACGAAGAAGCCCTTGGGCCACAGCTTATGCGCGGCGGCGACTTCCTCGCCCGAGCAGACCACGCCGTCGACGCCGGCATCGCGTGCCAGCTCGGTCAGCCGCAGCACTTGTTCGTGCGGGTCGCCCGAACAGCCGATCGATTTGAGGTCGGCCCCGTCGAGGCTGGTTAGCGTCGTCACCGCCACCACCTTGGTGCCGAGCGGGGCGGCCGCCTTGGCGTCTTCCAGCATCGCGCGGCCCCCGGCGGCGTGGACGGTCAGGATCGCCGGGTCGAGCCCGCGCAAAGCCATGATCGCCTTAGCGACGGTGTTGGGAATGTCGTGCAGTTTCAAGTCGAGGAAGATCGGCAGGCCGAGCTCGGCCATATCGCGCACCCCGGCGCGGCCATTGGCCATGAAGAATTCCAGGCCGAGCTTGATGCCGCCGACATGGTGGCGGACCTTGCTCGCCAGCGCGCGCGCTTTGTCCAGCTCAGGCGTGTCGAGCGCAACGAACAGACGGTTGCTCATGCGGCATGCTCCGAGGCGGGGGCCTCGACCGGGTCGGGCGATTGTGCTGCGGCAGGCGGCGGGGCCATTGCCGCGCGCAGGTCGGCGAGCGTGCGCTCGGCGGTGGCGAGCCGGTTGCGCAAGCGCCAGCGCAGCGTCGAATGCCAGGCGAGCGTTGGCAGCAGCCCGGCAAGGAAGGTCAGCAGCAGCAGCAACGGCAGGTTGATCAGCGCCTCGACCCCGCCCCACAATTTGAGGGTCACGCTGGTCCAGTTTTCCAGCGTGAAGATCGCCGCGATGAAGGCGATGAGGCACCAGAAGAGGATTTTCAGAAATTGCATGGGCGAAGGTTAGTGCGAACGCGTCACGATTGCCAGCCTGCTTCCTCATCGCTTCCTCCCCTCCCTGAAAGGGAGGGGACGGGGGTGGGTCGGCTGATGGCGGGGGGTACGCCCGAATTACAGGCCAACCCACCCCCAACCCCTCCCTTCCAGGGAGGGGAGAAAGAAGTGCCGTTACCCGATTTCGCGGCGCAGCGTTTCGAACAGGCCGGGGACGGCGGTCAGTTTGGGCTCCTCCTCGTCGAGGATGGCGAGGAACAGCGCGCGCTTGATCGCGGCGGTGCGGCCGGGCTTGAGCGTGCGGGCGGGGTCGAGCGCGGACAGCACGATGTCGATCAGGCGTTCCGCACCGTGCAGCCGCCCCCACAGATAATCATTCTCGCGATACGCGCGGCTGAAGAATGCGCCAAAACTGTTGAGTTGGATGCCCTTCAGCGTCGCCTCCGCACCACCGCTGCGAATGCCGGTGGCATCGTCCGGGCAAATGCGATCGACCTTGATCGGGTCGAACTCGTCGAGGCCTTCGCCTTGCAGCAGCGGCAGCGTGGCGACGTCGAAATAGGGGAAGCCAAGATAGCTCAGCAGGATCGGCCGCTTGATCTCGCGGCCGAGCCCGGAAAAAGCTGCGGCAAGGCGTTCCTCGGTGCGCAGGTCGAGCGCGGTCAGGTCCATCGCCGCGCCGAGCTTGTCGAGCAACGGCCCGGCATTGCCGCGCAGCAGCCGCACGTCCTTGCCCAAGGCGAGATAGCGTTCGGTGCGCTTGCACTCGAGATAGTCGGCCAGGCTCATATAGATCGCCTCGCGGATCGGATCGAGCTCGGCGTCGGGTTGGTCGCCTTCGAGATCGGTGATGCGTCGCGCGAGCAGGCGCAGCCGACGCAGGCGAAAACCAAGATCGAAGGTGCGCAGGAAGCCGATCGTGGTCGCGCTCGCCCCGCCCGAAAAGCTCGGCTGCATGTCGTCGAAACCGCGTGCGCTGACCGCATCGGCAATGTGGCGACGAATGCCGCGCCAGCGCTGCGGGCCGGGCTCGCCGCCCGCGTGATGCAGCAGATCGGTAATCGTCTCGACCACGCCGTTGATCTTGAGGTGGCCATAAGCGGCATAACCATAGCCTGCGCTTTTGGCCGCCGCAGTTTGCGCGCGCTGCCGCCATGCCGCGAGCCGCGCGGGCGTCGGCGAATCGAGGAACAGCGTGTAGCCGAACAGCGCCTCGACCTGCTTTTCCACCTCGGGCCGGATCGCCGAGATGATTGCGCGCATCCGCTCGATCCTCCCTGAGCGTTCGGCGATTTCCTCGAGATTGTCGCGAATCGGCTGTTGGCGCGGCAGCTCCGAAATCGCGCCGATGATCGTCTGGAAAAAGCCGGGGGCACCCGCCTTGGTCGCGCCGAAGCCGAAACCGCCGCGTGGATGGGGATCGATATAGACGAAGCGCCGGTCCACCTGCCGCCGCGCCGGACGCTCGCGCAGTGCCTCGATCGCCGGGCGAAACGGCGCGTTGTTGAGCACGGAGCCATCGATCAGCACCGCATTATCGGCGGCATTGGCGGCGGCCTGGCGCGGCAGAATGCGGGTGAGGAAGGTGGCGCGGTTGATCCACGGCACCTTGCGCGCCTCCAGCACGCGGTCGAGTTCGCCGACCATGAAGGGTGGGAACGCCCCCGGAAAGCTGGAAGTGGCGCGCGCGGCGAAGGCGAGTTCGGCCGGGTGCGCCAGCGTTTCGGAGGCCATGCCGTGGTCGGTGAAGGGCACGACCACGCGGTGCTCGGTCTCGACCACCTCGGGCGGCGAGTTGAGCCGCAACCGTTCGGGATGGCCGCGAAAATCGGTGACGGTGACGAACAGGTCGAGCGGCTGGCCATCGGGCAGCAGCCGCGGTTCGCGCGGTGCGGCGGCCATCGCGTCGAGCGCATCGAGGATCAGCCCGGTGAAGCGTTCTCCGCCGAACGGTGGCTCGAACCAGCGCGAGCGCACGAAATGCGACAGTTTCGCGCGGACTTCGTCGCGGGCGGCGGGCTCGACCGTGGCGTCGATGCCATCGACGCTGCGCCGTGCCGCCATCCAGGCCAGCGGCAGCGCCCAGATCTTGGTCATCGGGTGGGCGGGGGCCTGCTTTTCATCGACCAGCGCCTCGATATCGGCGGAATCGAGCCACAAATCGGTCAGCGGCTCCAGGCTCTGCCCGGCGCTGATCGCCTGTGCCAGGAACACGCCGTTGATGCCGCCCGCGCTGGCCCCGGCGATGATGTCGACCAGCACGCGCAGCCTTAGCCCGGTCTCGGCCTCGATTTCCTCCAGCAGCCTGCGATACACCCCCTCGCTGCCGCCGACGGGCGCGGTTCCGGCGTGGAAACCGTGACTGGCGCGCGCCAGCCGCCAGATCTCCTTGGTGATGCCGTGCATGTACACCGCCAGGCTGATCCCGCCATAGCAGACGAGCGCGAGGCGGAGTTCCTTTTCGCGCATTACAATGGCTCCAGCATCGCCCAGATCGGCAAATGGTCCGACGCGCGCCGCGCCAGCGCGCTGTCATGCACGCCGCAGCCAAGCACGCGAAAGCCGCGTGTCATGATCCGGTCGAGCCGCCCGACCGGGCGGCGCGCGTGGAAGCTCGGGCCGGTCGGTACGCTCGGATAGTCGCGTCCGAAATCGTGCAGGCAGCCGCCGCGCGCGGTCCATTCGTTGAGGTCGCCCATCAGCACCGTCGGCAGCGGGGCGGGGCAGGCGTCGATGTGGGCGAGGATCGCGCGCGCCTGCCGCCTGCGCCACAGGCCTGACAGATCGAGGTGCATCCCGAGCACGCGGATCGTGCCGGTGTCGATCGCAACATCCGCACGGATCGCGCCGCGCGGTTCGAGCGCGGGCAAATGCAGCGACGTGGCCGCGCGCACTGCGCTCCCTTTGCGCACTAGCATCGCATTGCCGTGCCATCCCATGCTGGCCCCGTCATGCCCGAAGGAGACGGCGTGCCACGGCGAATGGTCCTCGATCAGCGCGTGCGGGATGACTTGCGCTTTGGTGCCGAAGCGACGGTCGGCCTCTTGCAGCGCGATCACGTCGCCATCGATCTCGCGCAGGACATCCAGGATGCGGCGCGGATCGCGGCGGCGATCCAGCCCGATGCCCTTGTGCATGTTGTAGCTGACGACCTTGATCATCGCACACTCGCGCCGGATCGAGCGGCCACACGCGACCGCCGCCTGCAGCGACAGGTCGCGGTGACAAAACCGGGGTCGTTAGCAACGATCACCGACCCCGGTTAGGGATTTCGCGCGCATTGGGAAAGGGGGACTAGCTGACCCGTGCCTGCCAGCCGCCGCCCAGTGCACGAAACAGGTCGATTTGCGCATCGGCGATGCGTGCGTCGGCGGCGGCCACATCGGCATCGGCATCGGCAAAGGTGCGTTCGGCGTCGAGCACTTCGAGGAAGTCGATCGTCCCTTCGCGTTGGCGGGCGCGGGTGATGCGGGCGGCGGTCTCGGCATTGTCGCGCGCCGATTGCAGTTGCGCGCGCCGGTCGAGCTCGCGGGCATAAGTCGACAGCGCGGTTTCGGTTTCCTCAAGCGCAGTGAGCACGCTGCCATCGAAGCTCGCGAGCGCGCCGCGCGTGTCGGCCTGCGCACCTGCGATCTTGGCGCGGGCGGCGGATTGGTTGAGCGACCAGTTGAGCAAGGGGCCGACCAGCCAGCGCACCGGACCGCCGGTGAACAGGTCGTCCAGCGAAGGCCCCGTCACCCCGCCCGATCCGCCCAGCGTGATATGCGGGTACAGGTCGGCGGTCGCCACCCCGATCCGCGCGGTCGCGGCGGCCAGGCGGCGTTCGGCGGCGCGCACGTCGGGGCGGCGCGCGAGGAGCCCGGCCCCGTCACCGACCGGGATCGGCTGGTCGAGCCGCGGTGTGGTGGTGCGGGCACTTGCCGCAGCGGGCAACTCCTGCGGGGTGCGGCCCGTGAGCGTTGCGAGGCGGAACAAGGCGGCCTGCCGCTCGGCGATGATCGCGGGCACGAGCGCGGCGCGCTGGTCGCGCAGCGTCGCGATGCGGACATAATCGAACTTGGTCGCGCGCCCGGCATCGACACGCTTGCCGGTCAGTTCGGCGGATTTGCTCAGCAAGGCAACGATGCGTTCGGCCACCGCCTGCCGTTCGGCAGCAGCGGCGGCGTCGACATAGGCGCGCGTGGTGGCGGCGACGATCGATACGCGCACCGCATCGGCATCGGCGGCAGAAGCCGCGACATCGCCGCGTGCCGCCTCGATATTGCGGCGGACACGACCGGCGAGATCGACTTCATAGGAGACGTCTAGCCCGGTATCGAACACCGCCGCCTCGCGGTTGCTGCCGGGCAGGCGCTGCGACTGCGGCAAGCGGCCATACGTGCCGCTCGCGCCTGCGGTCACTTGCGGCAGTCGGTCGGACCGCGCGCCGCGCAGCGACGCCTTGGCCGCATCGAGCCGCGCCACCGCGACGCGCAGATCGGTATTGGCGGCAAGTGCATCGGCCACCAGCGCGTCGAGCGCCGGATCGCGATACAGCCGCCACCAATTTTGATCGGCGGGCGTGGTGACGGTCGCCGCATTGGCGGTGATGAACGGCGCGGTGGCGCTTGGTGGCGCGATCGGCGCGACATATTTGGGCCCGGCTGCGCAGGCGCAGAGCACAAGCGCGGAAAGGCTGGTGAGCAGGACGGCTTTCATGATCGTTCCTATTCGGCTGGCTGCAGCGCGGGCGCGGCGGCGGGGCCATGGCTCGCGGCGGGGGTGGCGGAGCGGCGTTCGAGCCGCTTCGCCAGCGCACGGGCGACGACGTAGAAGGTGGGGGTGAAGAGCAAGCCGAAGCCGGTCACGCCGATCATTCCGAAGAACACCGCCGTGCCGAGCGCCTGGCGCAGTTCGGCACCGGCCCCCTTGGCAATCACCAGCGGCACGGCACCCAGGATGAAGGCGAAGCTGGTCATCAGGATCGGGCGCAACCGGTCCCGCGCGGCGCGGACGGCGGCTTCGACCGGCGACAGGCCGTCTTGCTCCTCGGCCTGCTTGGCGAATTCGACCACGAGGATTGCGTTCTTGGCGGCAAGCGCGATCAGCACGACGAGGCCGATTTGCGTGAGCACATTATTGTCCATGCCGCGCAGGTTCACCCCGGTCATCGCTGCGAGCAGGCACATCGGCACGATCAGGATGATCGCGAGCGGCAGCGTCAGGCTCTCATATTGCGCGGCGAGCACGAGGAAGACGAACAGCACTGCCATCGCGAAGACGAGGCCCGCCGTGCTGCCGGCCGATTTCTGCTGGAAGGCAATGCCGGTCCATTCATGCGCGTAGCCGGTGGGCAAGGTGCTATCGGCAAGCTTCTCCATCGCGACCAGCGACTGGCCCGAGGACGAGCCCTTGGCGGTGTCGCCATCGACCTCGACCGCAGGGAACAGATTGTAGCGCACGACGCGATACGGCCCGGTCTTGTCGCGGAAGGTGGAGACCGATCCGATCGGCACCATCTCGCCGGTGTTCGAGCGGGTCTTGAGGTTGGCGATGTCCGCGGTGGTGTTGCGGAACGGCGCGTCGGCTTGCGCGGTGACGCGGTAGGTGCGCCCCAAAAGGTTGAAATCATTGACGAAGGCCGAGCCGAGATAGACTTGCAACGCCTCGAACACACGCTCCGGGGGCACGCCCAGCATGTTCGCCTTGGTACGATCGACATCGGCGAAGATGCGCGGGGTGGCGGTATCGAAGAAGGTATAGACTTGGGCGAGGCCCTTGGTCTGGTTGGCCTGTCCGATCAGGCCATAAGCGGTCTTGCCCATTTCGGGATAGCCATGCCCCTGCAGATCCTGCACCATCATGCGATAGCCACCGGCCGAGCCGATCCCCTGGATCAGCGGGGGCGGCACGATCAGCAGCCGCGCTTCGTTGATGTCGGCGGTGGCTTTCTGCGCCTCGGCCATGATCCCGGCAAAGGTGACGCCGAGTTTTTGGCGTTCCTCGAAGCTTTTCAGCGGGATATAGGCGGCGGCGCTGTTGGGGGCGAGCGTTTGCGACGGGCCGTCAAACCCGGCCAGCATGACCGCGCCCTTGACGCCTGCGAGCGGCAGGATGCGCTTGGCGACCTTTTGCATCACGGCATCGGTACGCTCGACCGAGGAGCCGGGCGGCAGCTGGATAACGGTCAGGAAGTAGCCCTGATCCTGCGCGGGCACGAAGCCCGAGGGGGTGACGGTGAAGACGAAGGCGGTGAGCGCGATCAGCGCGCCATATGCCAGCATCATCTTGCGCGGCGCGGTGACGAGACGGTGGGTGAGGGTGCCATACGCCACGCTCATCCGCTCGAAACCGCGGTTGAAGCGGTCCCCTGCAGTGCGGACGAAGCGCGTGATGCGGCCACCCGAATCCGCCGGGGCGTGGGGCTTGAGCAGCATCGCCGCGAGTGCGGGCGACAGTGTGAGCGAGAGCAGCGAGATGACCGTCGCGGTCGAGATCGTCACCGCGAACTGGCGGTAGAAGGCGCCCGATAGGCCGGTGAGGAACACGGTCGGGATGAACACCGCGCACAGCACCAGCACGATCGCGACGAGCGCGCCCGACACTTCGTCCATCGACTTGCGCGCTGCCTCCAATGGAGAAAGCCCGTGTTCGAGGTTGCGCTCGACATTCTCGACCACGACGATCGCGTCATCGACGACGATGCCGATCGCCAGCACCAGCCCGAACAGCGAGAGGTTGTTGAGCGAGTATCCGACCGCCGCCAGCACCGCGAAGGTGCCGATCAGCGAGACCGGGATTGCCACGATCGGGATGATCGCCGCGCGCCATTTCTGCAGGAAGACGAGGATGACCAGGACGACGAGGATCATCGCCTCGATCAGCGTGTGCTTCACCGCGTCGATCGACTGGGCGATGAACTCGGTCGGGTTGTAGATGACGCGGTAGGCGAGGCCCTTGGGGAATTTCTTCGACATCGCCTCCATCTCGGCAGAAACGGCCTGCGCGGCGGCGAGTGCGTTGGAGCCGGGACGCTGGAACACCGCGGCGATGACGGTTGGCTTGCCGCTGATATAGGTGTTGGCACCATAATCCTGCGCGCCGAGTTCGACGCGGGCGACATCCGATACCTTGACCTGGCGGCCGTCCTTGTCGGTGCGGATCACCACATCGGCGAATTGCTTGGGGTCGGTCAGGCGACCTTGCGTCTCGACGTTGAGCTGGAAGGCGTTGCCGGTCGCGTAAGGCGGTTGGCCGAGCGTGCCGGCGGCGACCTGGACGTTCTGCGCGCGCAGGGCGGCGACGATTTCGCCTGCGGTCAGATCGAGCGCGGCGGCGCGACCGGGGTCGATCCAGATGCGCATCGAATAATCGCGCGCGCCGAACAATTGCACGTCGCCGACGCCGTCGATGCGGCTGAGGCGGTCGCGCACCTGCGTTAGCGCGTAATTGGAGATGTAGCCGCGATCGAGCGAGCCGTCGGGCGAGACCAGGTTGACCACCATCAGGAAGTCGGGGCTGGTCTTGCGCGTGACGACGCCCAGGCGCTGCACCTCCTCGGGCAGGCGCGGCACCGCGACCGCGACGCGGTTCTGCACCAGCACCTGCGCGGCATCGAGG
Organism: Sphingomonas sp. PSPC2-2; assembly: GCF_049897725.1. Taxonomy (NCBI): domain Bacteria; kingdom Pseudomonadati; phylum Pseudomonadota; class Alphaproteobacteria; order Sphingomonadales; family Sphingomonadaceae; genus Sphingomonas; species Sphingomonas sp. PSPC2-2. The sequence goes on from NZ_JAFCWU010000002.1 coordinate 433,687, forward strand.
TTGGTGCCGATCTTGAAGGTGACGGTGATCGTCAATTTGCCGTCGCCAGTCGATTGCGACGACTGGTACAGCATGTTGTCGACGCCGTTGATTTCCTGCTCGATCGGCGCGGCGACGGTTTCCGCGACCGTCTCGGCCGAGGCACCGGGATAGACCGCGCTGACGGTGACGGTCGGCGGCACGATGTCGGGATATTGCGACACCGGCAGGCCGAGATAGGCGATCAGCCCGACGATGGTGATGACCACCGCGATGACCCCGGCGAAGATCGGCCGGGTGATGAAGAAGCGCGAGAAGCGCATGGTGCATGTTCCTAAACGGCGGCCACACCCCATCCCACCCCGGCGAACGCCGGGGCCCAGGCGAGGAACGGCAGTGATGAATCGGTCTGCTATTCGGCTGGGGTCGTTTTCAAACCGCGCCCCCGACCCGTTCGGGCTGAGCTTGTCGAAGCCTTCCTCTCCACGGGAGCGGGCGTCCGCTTGGAGAGGTGCCCTTCGACAGGCTCAGGGCAAACGGGGAAGGGTGCGTGCGTTGGAAACCATCCTCGCAATCTTCTTAATGCCCGGACAAAGTCGCCTCGCCCGCGATCGGCTGCGCCGTGGGTGCTGCCGTATCCGCCGACGCCACGATCTTGCCGACGGTGGGCGCGACCTTGGCACCGGGCATCGCCATTTGCGTGCCCTTGATGATGATCCGGTCGGTCGGGCCAACCCCGGAGCGGATCACCCGCATCCCGTCGACCACTGCGCCCAGCATCACCGGCTTGGGCGTGACGACATTGTTGGCATCCACCGTCAGCAGGATTTTCCGCGCCTGGTCGGTCTGCACCGCATCGTCGGGGACGAGCAAAGCAGGCTTGGTCCCGGCACTGGCGAGCCGCATGTTGCCGAACATGCCGGGCGTCAGGAACAGGCCCGGATTGGCCAGTACCGCACGCCCGCGGATCGTGCCCGAATGCGTGTCGAGGCCGTTATCGGTAAAGTCGAGCTTGCCCTTCCAGCGGTGGCTGGTCTCGTCCTGCAACTGGATCTCGACCGCCGGTGCCGCAGCACCCGGTTGCCGCGCACGCTGCGTCTTGAGGAACAACGCCTCCGACCCGTCGAAGGTGAAGTAGATCGGGTCGAGCGCGTTGATCGTCGTCAGCACCGTGCCGCCAGTGCCTTCGCCGCCCGCGACCTGATTGCCCGGATCGACGCGGCGATCGGAGATGCGCCCGCCGATCGGCGCGCGAATCTGGGTGAAAGATACGTCGAGCGCGCGGGCGCGGACGCGGGCCTGCGCTGCCGCGAGCGCCGCTTGCGCCGCCTGGAGTTTGCCGCGCAGCGCATCGATTTCCCCGGCGGAAACCGCATCATCGGCAATCAGCCGCGTTGCACGCCCAAGATCGTTGCGCGCCAGCACCAGCGCGCTCTGTGCACTAGCCTCATTGGCGCGTGCCTCAGCCAACGCGGCGGCAAAGGGGCGGGAGTCGATCGTGAACAGCAACTGGCCCTGCTTCACGACTTCGCCGTCGCGGAAGTGGACGCCGGTTACTTCGCCCGCCACGCGCGGTCGCACTTCGACGGTCCGGCTTGGGGCAAAGCGGCCGACATAATCGTCCCATTCGCTGATCTCGCGCACCAGCGGGGTGGCGATGGTGACGGGCGCGGGCGGCGGCGCGGCGGCGACCGCATCGGAATGATCGAACAGCTTCACGCCGATCACACCGGCAATGGCGATCGGCACGATGATGGCGGTGCGTTTCTGCCAGCGAGTCCACCGCTTTACAGGCGGATGCGACGCGTCGGGAACGACATTTTGGGTGGTATCGATGGGGGCAATCATATTCATGCGGCGATCCTCTGGTCGGTCCGGCCGACGCGCATGCCCGTCACGCTGGTGACGAGCGTTTCCATCTGCGCTTCGCTGAAGCCGACGGAATGGAAATGATGGATTTCGGACATGGGCAGCGCGAACCCGCGATGGCGGGCCAGCACCGCCGCGCGGCGCAACGCCTCGAGCTTGGGGTCGGCCAGCCGTGAGGACGGGCCGCGCCCGAACAGGCTACCCAGCGCACGCGACATGCGGCCGGGTTCGGTCAGGCTGGCGAGCGTGTCGCGCTGGGCGAGCGCGATGACGCTCCATTCGAGTGCGGAGAAGCCCTCCTGCGGGGTCGTCGCGGCATCGTCGGTCGACGTGGTGACGGGGCCAGCGAACATTGAATCGATATCCAGATAAGCCATGAAAAATCCCCCTTTTGGGTCTTTGGCAATCCTGTGGGCGAACAGCCCCGAGCGGGAACGAGCGGTCGTCCCGGCAAAACTGTTTTCAAGCGTGCAAAACCTGGGCAGCAAGCGCGCGGCGCTCCTGTCGACCAGCTATAAAAAGTGGAACGCCAGTCGGTCGAACCGCTGACGGATCAATCAGATGAGTGCGACGGACATTGGCGGAGACCCTTTTTCCGACACCGGCTCCACATCAGGCCCCGGTTTGAATACCATTTGGTATATAAAGCGGTTGTGCAGTGCGTCAACCGCTTTCTGTACCGGTCGGAATATTTATTCCGGTCCTTACTGTGTCGGCCAGACCGCCATGCTGGTTTCGACCAGTTGCGACAGTTCTTCGCAGGTGGCGCCCGACCCCCCTTGAATCGCCAGACCCTGGAGGATCGCGAACAAATAGCGCGTCAGCGCGGCCGGGGTCATCCCGTCGGGCAATTCGCCCGCCGCCTGGGCCTGTTCGAAGCGCGCGATCAAGGCGGCTTCCGAAGAGGCCCGGCGCTTGACGACTTCGGCCTTGATCGGTTCGGCCTCGGCTCCGCAGGTGGCCGAACTGATGACTCCGAGGCAGCCCTTGGGGTCGCACGTACTCATCTGAATTTCGAGCGCTCCGCGAAACAGCCGCTCGGCCACGCCGCGTGCGGTCGGCGCTTCGAGTGCCGACTTCATATAGGCCAGTTTTTCGCGCTCGTAGAGGTCGAGTGCCTTGTGAAACAACGCTTCCTTATTGCCGAACGCCGCATAGAGGCTGGGCTTGGTGATGCCCATCGCGCTGGTCAATTCGGTCATCGACGCGGCTTCATAGCCATTGCGCCAGAACACCAGCAACGCCGCCGCCAACGCTTCGTCGAGGTCGAATTCGCGCGGGCGGCCTTTCGTGGCTGGGAGGGAACAAACGCTATTCATACCGAGCGGTATATAGGCCGCTGTCGCCAAAGGTCCAGTGTCGTGATTGTCCGAGGCACGCGACAGAGCCTTTGTGCCCCCTAGTCGGTAACGCGGCCGCGCAGCGACTTTACCGTCGAGCGCTTGGTCTTGCCCTCCATCCGCTTGGCCTTGGCGGCTTTGGAGGGCTTGGTGGGGCGGCGACGTTTGGGGACGATGGTCGCTTCGCGGATCAGCTCGATCAGGCGTTCGCGCACCTCCTGGCGGTTGAGCAATTGCGAACGTGCGCCTTCGCTGCGCAGCACCAGCACGCCGTCGCGCGTGAGGCGTGATCCTGCCAGCACCGCCAGCCGGTTCTTCACCGCATCGGGCAGCGATGGCGATGCGCCGACATCGAAGCGCAACAGCACGGCGCTGTCGGTGGTGTTGACGTGCTGGCCCCCCGGGCCCCCGGCGCGGGTGAAGGATTCCTGCAGCTCGTCGCTGTCGATGCTGATCGATCGGGTGACGGGAATGGCGACCATGTGCGTCCTCCTAAAACATGCGCACGCGTTGGTCGATTGGTTGCGGGCTTGTTCCGTCCCCCATGCTTCGCCAAATGGAGCGCGACGGAGATAGCGATGTACGATTTCACGATTTCGGCGGAGTCCAAGGCCGAGCTTTACCGGGACCTGCTCGCCGCGCTCGACGCGCTGACGGCGGGGGAGCCGGACGCGATTGCCAACATGGCCAATGTCGCGGCGCTGATCTGGCAATATCTGCCCGATCTCAACTGGGCGGGTTTCTATCGTCTGGTTGGCGGGGAACTCGTGGTGGGGCCGTTCCTCGGCAAGCCCGCCTGCATTCGCATCGCCATCGGCGACGGGGTGTGCGGCACGGCGGCGGCGACGCTCCAGACGCAATTGGTGGAGGATGTCCACGCCTTTCCCGGCCACATCGCCTGCGATGCGGCGAGCCGGTCGGAACTGGTCGTGCCAATCGTTCATGACGGGCGTTTGATCGGCGTGCTCGATCTCGACAGCCCCACGCCCGCGCGCTTCGACGCTGCGGATGCGGCGGGGTGCGAAGCGCTGATGGCAGTGCTGGGACCACGTATCGCGGGGTGATCCGTTTCGGGACATACCCGAATGTGGCGGAAAACTGCGGAAAATGGTAGCTTGTCCGTTAATCATTTGGTGGCGTGCCTTTGGGCGGCGGCACCGCAACCGGAGAGTTTACCATGCGAACCCTAGCTCTTGCTGCCCTCACAATGGTTACTGCGTTCGGCGCGGGCGGGGCGGAAGCGCAGCGAATCGGGCAGGGTGGCGGTGCCGCCGGGGCCCCTTATCCGGTGCCATCCTATCCCGCACCGTCGATGCCGGCACCGCCACAGCAGATGCCGCCGGTGGCCTATCCCGGCCAAGCCGCGCCGCCGCAGTCCTATCCCGCACCTTCTTACCCGGGTCGCCCGCCGCAGCCGAGCGTGCCACGGCGCTGGGGTGGCAACAATGGCGGGCACTGGTCGGGTGGGAACAACGCACCCGGAGGCTGGAAGGCCTATCGCCGCCCGCATCGCGGCTATGCGTTGCCGCAATATTGGTTCTCGCCGAGCTTCTATATCGCCGATTACGGCAACTACGGCCTCGCCCCGCCGCCTGCGGGCTATAGCTGGCATCGCTATTATGACGACGCCGTGCTGGTCGATGGGCGCGGGCGCGTGTGGGATTCGGTGAACGGGCTCGATTGGGATGGCGCTGGCTATGGTCAGGGCGGATATGACGGTTATGCCAGCGGCTACAGCCAATCCTATGGCCCGTCTTACGGTTCCCAGCCTTACATTTCCCTGCCTCCGGTCGTGCAAAACCGCACCGTGACCACCTATTCGACCGGTGGTTATGTCCAGGGCGGCTATGCGGCGAGCGGCTATGCTTATGCTGGTCCGACGACGACCGTGGTGATCCAGGGCCCGCCGATCGTGACGACGACCACCACCACGACCGAATATATCGAGGAATCTCGGACCCGCTATGTCGCGGCGCGCCGGGTCTATCGCGCCGCGCCAAAGCGGCATTATCGTCCCGTGCGGCGGCCGAGCTGTGGCTGCCGCAAGGTCGAACAGCCGGTCCAGGGGAGCTAACGCGGTCGCTTAGCCGCGCGGTTCGGGGCCGGCAAAGGTCACCAGGCTTTCCGCCCCGTTCGCCGCGACCGCGCCGACCCCGACGAAATGGTCGTCGACGCTGATGTCCTTCAGCACCGTGCTGGTGGCGGAGGCGGGGACATCGGTGGATTTCTGCCAGTCCTGCGCGTCGTTGCGACGCCAGTGGATACGATAGGCGGCGGCACCCGCGACCGGTTTCCACTTCACTGTGGTGTCGAAGCTCAGTGCGCCCGCGACCGTCACGCCCTCCGGCGCGGCGGGGGCGGCGGCGAGGCGGCGGATGGTGGCGACGTTGATCGCGGTGACCTTGGCGAGATAGGGGAAATCCATCTTGTCGACGGTGTCGCCGTAAGCGATGCCGTTTTCCACACGGACGTCCTGGTGCTGCTGCGTCCAGTTTTCGGCCCCGACCGAGAAGCGGACCGCAGGATAGCCGAGTTTCAGGAACGGCTCATGGTCGCCGCCGCGCCCGAAGCGATCGGGGCGGCGATCGACGAACACGTCGAGCCCGCCGGGTAGCGTGCCGGCCACTCCATCGATCGCCTTGGCGAGGGCGCGCGACGGGCCGTCATCCTCGCCGCCATTGCCGCGCCGTGCCATTTGCGCGGGCAGGTCCTCGGTCGCGCGGATCCCTTCGGAAAAGACGCGGACGCGGTCGGCGACGCGCACGCCATTCTGGCCCATCGTGTTGCCGACGATATCGTTGTTGAGCATCGCGGAGACGGTCCAGCCGCGCTGCTTGGCGGTTTCGGCCAGCAGGGTGCCGCCGAACAGCCCCTGTTCCTCACCCGAGAACACGGCATAGACGATCGTCGCGCGGAATTTTTCCTTGGACAGGATCCGCGCCGCTTCCAGCACCAGGGCGACGCCCGAGCCATCGTCATTCGCACCGGGGGCGTCGTGCGTGGCGTCCATCGCGTCGCTGACGCGGCTGTCGATATGCGCGCCGACGATGATCACGCGCTTGGGGTCGAGCCCTTGCTGGAAGCCGAGTACGTCGACCACGTTGACGCCGTTCGGCGCGCGCGCGTTGGTGAAGGTGCGCGCGATATTGGCGGCCGTAATGCAGCCGTCGCACGCATCGGCAATCCGCGTCATTTCGCCAGCAACCCACGCCCGCGCGGCACCGATGCCGCGCACCGGATCATCGGCGGAAGAGAGCGTGTGGCGCGTGCCGAAGCTGACGAGTTTTTCGACGGTGGCCTTCAGCCGTGCCGGGTCCGGGGCGGTATCCTGCGCGAAAGCGGGGGTGGTGAGCGTCGCGATGGCGAGCGCGGCTGCGGTGGGGAGGGAACGCATGGGCATATGGTGGCGGGATATCGGAAGCGACGCAAGTTGCTGTCCGCCGTCCCCATAAGGCGGGATTGGCGGGCTAGATGTTCGAGACGAACCAGATGACGAACGCGGCCACGCCAGCCAGGAAAGCCCAAAGCAGCAACCGGACGACCAGCGAATCGCGTGGAGCCACCTCGGTTGGCCACGGCAAGGTGAGCGCGCGCAGCGCCGCAACGAACGCGGCCGCCGCACCTGCGACGCGCACCCAGTCCAGTTCCACCCATTGCCGCGCCATGGCGACCGATTCGGCGTCTGACATCGTGTCCCGCGGGGAGGCGATGCCGTGATACCACAGCGCGGCATTCATCGGCCAAAAGGCGATGACGGTCAGCACGAGCAGCGCCAGAATGCCGAGCGACGGGACGCATAGCAGCCAGCGATAGCGCCACGGCGTCGTCCAGCCCGCCGCCAGCGCGCCGAACGCGGCAATCAGCATCGCTGCCGAAAAGGGGATGAAGAACACACCGGTATCGACTGGCCACGCTTTGCCATAGGGCATCATCGCCAGCGAATGCGGCGGATGGGCACTCCACGCCCCGGCAAGCACGATCAGATCGAAGAGCTTCGCGCCGAGCAAGGGGCCACCGACCAGCACCGCCAGCCACAGGAACGCTTTGGTGATATTCTCGCGACGGGTCATCTCCGACATCCCTATACCGTTCCGAAATCCCTGTACCGTGCTCGTTCGCGTCCGTTTAGCGATTTCGGGTGCGCCGGATCAGCTCAGCCGGTCGATCGCCTCGCGGTCGAGCGAGCCGGGGATGATCATCAGCGGGATGGTCAGGGCACCGGTGTCGGCTCCGGCGAAATGCGCCACCAGCGGGCCGGGCGCGCCGCTCGCCGCTGCCGCCAGCACCAGCGCGGCGATGTCGGGATTGGCAGCGATCATCTCGCGAATGACCTTGGGGCCATCACCCTGACGCACCGTGATCTGCGGCTTCAGGCCCGATTCCTCGATCAGGGCCCCCGCCGCTGCCGCCACCAGTCCCTCGGCATGGTGGCGTGCCTCTTCCTCGATCGTGGCCTGCACCCCGGCAAAGGCGGTAAATTCGGTGGGGGGGACGAGCGCCAGGATTTCCACCCCGCCGCCGGTCTTTACCGCGCGCCGCGCGGCAAAGCGCAAGGCGATGCTGCTTTCGGGCGTCTCGTCGATCACCACCAGATAAATGCGCATTGTCGCCCGCCCCCTGAAGCGATTGTCGCGCTTAAGTGGGGCGAACCGATGCGTCTGACAAGCAGTGGTCTTGACCGTTCGCGCATCGGGCGCGAGAGACGGGCGCTACGGATTCGGTTAGATGAGGACGCGTTGATGCCGGTCGAAATCAAAATGCCAGCTCTCTCCCCCACGATGGAGGAAGGCACGCTGGCGAAATGGCTGGTGAAAGAGGGCGATACGGTCAAATCCGGCGACCTGATGGCCGAGATCGAAACCGACAAGGCCACGATGGAATTCGAGGCGGTCGATGAAGGGGTGATCGGGAAGATCCTGGTGGCCGAAGGGACCGACAATGTGAAGGTCGGCACCGTCATCGCCACGCTGATCGCCGAGGGCGAAAGTGCAGATGCGGCACCCGCGCCGAAGGCTGCACCGGTCGCTGCGGCTCCCGTCGCTGCGCCAGCGCCGGAGGCGGCCAAGGCGGCCCCGGCGGCCCCTGCGCCAAAGGCCGAGAGCGGTGATCGCGTGAAGGCGAGCCCGCTCGCGCGCCGGATTGCGGCGGAAAAGAGCATCGATCTCGCCACGCTCACCGGTTCGGGCCCCAATGGCCGTATCGTGAAGGCCGATCTTGAGGGCGCGAAGGCCGGTGCCACGGCGGCACCCAAGGCTGCCGAAGCTGCTGCGGCACCCGCCGCCCCGGCGGCGGTCGCCCCGGCCAAGCCCGCCGCAATCCCCGACATTCCGCACACCGCCGAAAAGCTCAGCAACGTGCGCAAGACGATCGCGCGCCGCCTGACCGAATCGAAGCAAACGGTTCCGCACATCTATCTGACGGTCGACATCCGGCTCGACGCGCTGCTCAAGCTGCGTGGCGAGCTCAACAAGGGGCTGGAGCCACGCGGCGTAAAGCTGTCGGTCAACGATCTGCTGATCAAGGCGCTCGCCGCCAGCTTGATCCAGGTGCCCAAGTGCAACGTGATGTTCACCCCCGACCAGCTGATCAGCTTCAGCCGTGCCGATATTTCGGTCGCGGTGTCGACGCCGACCGGGCTGATCACGCCGATCATCGCCGGGGCCGACACCAAGGGTGTGGCCGCGATCTCGACCGAGATGAAGGATCTCGCCGCGCGCGCGCGCGACAATAAGCTGAAGCCCGAGGAATATCAGGGCGGCACCGCCTCGCTCAGCAACATGGGCATGTACGGGATCAAGCAGTTCGAGGCGGTGATCAACCCGCCGCAGGGCATGATCATGGCGATCGGCGCGGGCGAGAAGCGCCCCTATATCATCGACGACACGCTCGGCGTGGCGACGGTGATGTCGGCCACCGGCAGCTTCGATCACCGCGCGATCGACGGTGCCGACGGCGCGCAACTGATGCAGGCGTTCAAGACGCTGGTCGAAGCGCCGTTGTCGATGCTGGCATAATCCGTCGATGCGTCGCACCCTCATCGAGTTGCTCCATATCGCGGCGGGCATTTTCGCGACGGCAGTGTTTGCGGCGGGGGCGGTCTGGGCATTGCCCCATGCCGCCGCGACGATCTGGGGTGTCGCCTACGGCGTGATGGTCGTGGTGGTGTTGATGGGAATCCGGCCGTTGCGGCTGGCCTGGCGGGCGGATCACGACGACCGGCCCGCCGATGGTTGAGTTTCCCCCCGACTACCCGCCCGCGATTCGCGCGACAGCGATGGCGTGCGATGCGAACCCTTATGGCAAGATCTTCGTCGGCTGGCTGATGGGGCAGATGGCGCTGGCCGCCGGATCGGTCGCCTCGCGTTTTTGCGGCGCACGCGCGCCGGTGGTGGCGGCCGATGGGTTCAGTTTCACCGCTCCGGTCGAGATTGGCGATGAGGTGAGCTTTCATGCCGAGATCGTTGGCACCGGGCGGACCTCGATGACCGTCGCTGTACAGGTCTGGCGACGCGACCGGCACGGCGAGGGCACCTCGCAAGCCGCGGCCGGCCGCTTTACATTGGTTTCGATGGGGGAGGACGACCGTCCGCTCCCGCTTAAAGTAGTTCCGCTACAAGAAGGATCCTCCCTTGGCTGATACGTTCGATCTCGTCATCCTCGGCTCCGGCCCCGGCGGTTATGTCGCCGCGATCCGCGCGGCGCAGCTCGGGCTCAAGACGGCCATTGTAGAGCGCGAGCGGCTGGGCGGCATTTGCCTCAACTGGGGCTGCATCCCGACCAAGGCGCTGCTGCGCACCTCGGAAATCTATCACTATATGCAGCACGCCGAATCCTATGGCTTGAAGGCCGAGAAGGTCGGTTTCGATCTGCCCAAGATCGTCGAGCGCAGCCGCAAGGTCGCGGGCCAGCTCAATGCCGGCGTCAAAGGCCTGATGAAGAAGAACAAGGTCACGGTGTATGAGGGCGTCGGCACGCTGACGGGCAAGGGCAAGCTCAGCGTCAAGCAGGGCGACAAGACCTCCGAGCTCGAAGCCAAGCACATCATCATCGCCACCGGCGCGCGCGCGCGCGATCTGCCCTTCGCCAAGGCGGATGGGGAGCGCATCTGGACCTATCGCCACGCGATGGTGCCGACCGAAATGCCGACCAAGCTGCTGGTCATCGGCTCGGGCGCGATCGGTGTGGAGTTCGCCAGCTTCTACAACGACATGGGTGCCGATGTTACGATCGTCGAGATGCTTCCGCGCATTCTGCCGGTGGAAGATGAAGAAGTCTCCGCTTTCATGGACAAGGCGCTGACCAAGCAGGGAATCAAGCTGCTCACCGGCACGGGGCTCGAGGGCCTGACCACCTCGCCCAAGGGCGTTACCGCCAAGATCAAGGGCAAGGACGGCAAGGTGACCTCCGAGGAGTTCAGCCATGTCATCGTCGCCATCGGCATCGTGCCCAATACCGAGAATATCGGGCTGGAAGCGCTGGGGATCGAAACCGATCGCGGCCACATCAAGGTCGATGGCTATGCCCGCACCAATGTCGAGGGGATCTATGCGATCGGCGACGTGACCGGCGCGCCGTGGCTCGCGCACAAGGCGAGCCATGAAGGCATCGTCTGCGTCGAGGCACTGGCGGGCCTCAAGCCGCATCCGTTCGACAAGTGGAATATCCCCGGCTGCACCTATTCGCGTCCGCAAGTCGCGAGCGTGGGGCTGACCGAGGCCAAGGCCAAGGAAGCGGGTTACGAGCTGAAGGTCGGCAAATTCCCCTTCATCGGCAATGGCAAGGCGATTGCGCTCGGCGAGGCCGAGGGTTTCGTGAAGACGGTGTTCGACGCCAAGACCGGCGAATTGCTCGGCGCACACATGGTCGGTGCCGAAGTGACCGAACTGATCCAGGGCTATGTCATCGCGCGCCAGCTCGAGACGACCGAGGCCGAGCTGATGGAAACGGTATTCGCGCATCCGACGCTCAGCGAAATGATGCACGAAAGCGTGCTCGGCGCGTACGGTCGCGCGTTGCACATCTGATGGATGCTCGTGCGCCCGTAGCGGGACGTCCGCGACCTATATGATACCGTCGCCGCCCCGCATCTGGACGGTTGCCGGGGTGACGCTGCTATTGCTGGCGGGCGCGCTGGCGCTGTTCTGGCCGGGCATCGCGATGTACGATAGCGTCGGCCAGTTCGCCCAGGTGCTGAGCGGGGCCTACGAGGACTGGCACCCGCCCGCGATGGCGCGGATGTGGAGCCTGCTCCACGCCGCCTTCGGTGGCACAAGCGAGCCGATGTTCGTTGCACAGATGGTGTTGTATTGGGCCGGGTTCGGCCTGATCGCAGCGGCGTTGGCGCGGCTGGGGCGGGGCGGTGCGGCTGCCGCGGTGCTGGCGATTGGCGCGCTGCCGCTGTTCCTGGGCTGGCAAGCGGTGGTGCTCAAGGACACGCAAATGCTGGGCGCTGTGCTGGCGGCGTGTGGTGCGGTCGCGTGGTGGCGGCTCCGGGGTGCGCGCGTCCCGGTATGGGCGCTGATCGCGGTGGCGGCGTTGCTGGCTTATGCCACGCTGGTGCGCGCAAATGCGGTGTTCGCAACCGTGCCGCTGGCGGTGATGCTGTTCGGGACGGGGCGCTGGTGGACGCGGCTCGCGCTCGGTCTGGCGGGCGTGGCGGCGGTGTTGATGGTATCACCGATCCTCAATCACGGACCGTTGGGAGCGACGTCGAGCGGGGTCGAGCGAACCGAAGCGCTCTATGATCTGGCCGGAATTGCGGTGCGCGCGCCCGATACGGCGATTGGCTTTACTCCGCTCGAAGCGCGGGCATTGCAGGCCGGGCATTGCGTAAAACCCTATTTCTGGGATCCGCTGGGCGAGGAAACGCGTTGCGCACCCATCGTGGCGCGCCTGCAGCGATTGCCTGCCGGAGCCCTCTATCGAATGCTGGTCGCCGCGATCTTTCGCAATCCCGTCGCCTATGCGGCGCACCGTCTGGCGCATTTCAATTCTACCGAGCGCTGGCTGGTGCCGGCTGGCTGGGCGGGGGCGGCTCCGCCCGCGCGGAGCGAGCCCAACGATTTTGCCCTTGGCAATCCCGGCGTGGTGGCGCGCGGGTGGCAGGTGGCCGCGCGGTGGATGGCGGAGACGCCGCTGGGGTGGCCCTTTGCGTGGCTGACGGTTGCGATCGTCGGGCTGGCGGTGGCCGCTCCCCGTGCGAGCGGACCGCCGCGTGACCTGGCGCTGGCGCTGTTGGTTTCGGCGATCACGCTGGAGCTGAGTTTCGGCGTGCTGAGCATTGCCTCGGACCTGCGCTACCATTTGTGGCCGATGGTTGCGACGGCACTGGCGACGGTGCTGTTGTGGGGGGACTGGCGGCAAAGCAAGCGCGCTGGGCGGATCGGCGGACTGGCCCTTGCCGTGGTGCTGGTTGCTGGAACCGTGGCACGGCTGACCCTGCCGACTCCGCCGACCAGCTATCGCGATTTGCTGCGGTAGGAAACGCGGCGGTTGATGACCGCGCCCGGCCAAGCACGCGAACCCTTTGGATCGCAATGCTTGGGCCGGGGGGGAGTCGATCAGGCGGCGGTCGGTGCCGTCGTAAATTGCACCACATCGTCGTCGCGTTTCGCGGTGACGGGTGGGGTGCGGTCGAAGGCGCGCGTGCCGGAGTCGGCCGCGATGTGCTTCAGACGCCCATCAATCGAGGCACCGGTTTCGATCGCGATCGATTCATATTCGACATCGCCGACGATGCGGGCAGCCCGTTCGATCGTAAGCTGACGGACCGAGACCGAGCCCTCGATCGCACCGGCAAGGCGTGCGATTTCGGCGGTTACCGCACCGTTGATGCGGCTGTCATTGCCCTGGACGAGCGTCGCGCAATGGACGTCCCCGTCGACCCGACCGTCGATGTGCAAATCTGCGGTGGCCGCGACATTTCCGGTGATCACCACGTCTGGGCCAAGGACCGAGAACATGCCACGCTTGCCATTGGCGTTTTGCGACAGCGTCGGCGGCGCTGGGGGAAGCCCCGAACCCGCATCCCGGTCGCCGCGCGAATTGCTCGTGAAAATCGCCATCTACCTGTCCCCACACACCCCGAATCTGGAGTTTTGCTACCATAGCCTGCAGAAATTACAGAACTAAGTTCTCGCGGGCTGGCGTGCCATAAGGGGATTGTCGTTGGCTGCGGGCTTCAGGACGCTGCGCGCGAGCCACAGCGTTGCCGTCACCAGCGCTCCCGCGCCAAGGATGGCGAGGCCGCCAAGCCCCGATAGGTCCGCCAAAACGCCAAGCGCCGATCCGGCTTGTACCAGTAATGCGATGCGCCAGCTCGCAGGGTCGCGCTTGCTCAGCGCGAGGATCAGCACGAGCATGTCGGCGAGAAAGACGCCGCTTGGGTGGAGGTGCGGCAGTAGCCCCGCCATGATCAGCGAAGCGAGCAAGGCCGCCGCCACAAGCGAATGCCCGCTCAGTCGCAGCGTTGAAATACGCGCGACATAGGCACCGCTGACCCCGATAGTCGCCGCTAAGGCGAGTCCGGACAGCGGAACTCCCCCGAGGGGGAGCACCTGTACGATCGTCCAGATATTGGGGGCATTGACCGAAAGCTGTTGAACGCCGTCGGCCTTCACGAAAAAGGCGCAGGCCCAGCCGCCTATTGGCCAGCCTGCCGCGAAACGCGCCGCCAGCGTCGCTGCGGCGACCAGCGGGGCGACTGCCCAACGGTATACCGGGACGCGCCGATCGATGAGCAATGCCAGAAAAAAGGGCGCGACGAACATCGCCTGCGGATCGATGCCCAGAGCGCTCCCCCAGCACAGCAGCATCAGGATATGGCGGCGATCGAGCGCTGCGGCGAGCGCCATCAGACAGGCTGCCATCCACAGTGCATCGTTCAGGTCGGCCAGGCCCGCACCGAACAGGACGCACGGCCCAAGCGCGAAAAGCGCTGCACGTCGGCCGGGCTCGGCCGTATCGAGCCGCCGCAGTACCGCCAGCCCGGCAAGTGCCACGACAACGATGCCAAGCAGAGCGCAAAATGCGGCAAAGGGCGTCGCCCAAAGCGTGGCGGCAATGACGAACGCCCCGGCAATCGGCAGCGACACGGCTACTGGCGGCAAGCGCTGCCGTTCCGGGCGCGCAGGCATCGTGATGAAGGCGGCGTTCACCCGTTTGTCTTGCCAATGTCGGGCTAAGGCCGCGTTAAGGTCGCAGCCGTTCTTTGCAGAGAAGCCAACGCCTCTTGCTCCGGGACGCGGCGAGGTTCACCATCGGTGCCGCGACGCATAAGACGTCGGCCGGAGAGTGACGATGCTGCAGCCAAGCGGCGAGAGACCGCCACCCTTCGTCTGCTCGTGCGTTGACGCGACTGACCGTTTGAAGACGGCGTATCAGCAGAAGGAAACGAGCGCATGACGGATACAGCAAGCGACGCTTTCAAGGAGACAATCGCCGATCCGGCCAAAAAGGCGGCGGAATCGATTCGCGACGCCGGCACGAAGATCGCCGAGAACAGCGCCAGTGTGGGGCTTAAGTTGCTGGACCAGGCCGAAACCAACACGCGAGAGGCGTTTGCCGCGATGCGCGCTGCCGCCTCAGCCAAGGATCTTTCGGAAGTGATGAAGATTCAAGGCGAATTTCTGCGCGAACAGGGCAGCCGCAGCATGACCCAGGCGCGCGAAATCGGTGAAGTGATCCTGCAATTCGGTCGCGACGCAGTGGGGGCAGTGCGCGGGGACGCGTGACCGGACAAGGGCGCTCGCTCCGGGTGCCCTTGTCTGCGGACAATAAGGGGAGGGTCAGGCTGGGTCCTCGGCAGTCCGGGATTTCCCGGCAACGGGCATATCATGGCTGAGAATGGTGAGGTCATAGGCCGTCCCGGCGCGATCGCGGACTTGGCCTTTGAGCAGCGCCTCGGCGCGGAAGCCCAGGCTCTCGAACAGCATCACCGATCCTATCTGATCCGGGGTCATCTGTGCGGTCAATTTGGTGAGGCCACGGTCCATCGCGATCGCGTAAATGCCCTCCAGCAAATCGCGGCCCAGCCCGGCCCCCCGCTTCTCCGGCGAGACGAGCAAACGGACTTCGCCGACATGGCCGCTCCAGCCCAGCGGGTCGCGCACCAACGCCGCCGCGCCGACCAGCCTCCCCTGATCGTCCTCGGCGATGAGGCTGTCGATCGCACCTTCGCCGATCGCCTCAACCCAGGCGGCGATCACGCGCGGATGCCGCAAATCGCGCCCGAGGAACAACAGATCGTGCTCGGGCAAGCGTTCGGCAAACGCTTGCATCGCCGTTTCGTCTTTTGCCGCGAACCGGCGAATGTGATGGCCCATGCTGATCGTTTCCCCAAAGCCCCACGATCAAGCTCGGCCTATGCCACCCGATCGACCGCCCCGGCAGCGAGGCTGGCACGCCTGCCTGCGATTGTCACCTGTGTCCGACGCAAAATGTTGGCGCGCACCGCCTGAGGTGCTCAAGGGCGCGGCGCGGTGGGTTGCGGTCCCGTCGGCGTGACATCCAAGGCCGCATCCCCGCCCAGCGCCCGGTACAGCGTCACCCGATTGGTTGCGCCGGTCAGCCGCGTCGTAACCAGCGAGCGCTGCGCCGAATAGAGCGAGCGTTGCGCGTCGAGGCTTTGCAGGAAGGTGTCGATGCCGCCGCGATAGCGCGCGTCGGACAGGCGGTAATTGTCCCCTGCGGATTTGGTCAGCGCCTCTTGCGCCGCCAATTGGTTGCCGATCGTGCCGCGCCGGGCCAGCGCATTGGCGACTTCCGAAAACGCCGTCTGGATCGATTTTTCATAGCTGGCGAGCGCGGAATCGCGTTGCGCCTGCGATTGCGCGACACCCGCGCGACCGGCACCGGCGCGGAAGATCGGATAGCTTACGCTCGGCGCAACCGAGTAGTTGAAGGCACCGCCGGTAAACAGGTTGCTGAGCGAGGTACTGGCAAGGCCCGCCAGAGCAGTGAGCGAAATGCGCGGGAACAGTGCCGCGCGCGCCGCCCCAATCTGCGCATTGGCGGCGCGCAGCGTATATTCCGCCTGCACCACGTCGGGGCGGCGGAGCAGGATGCCTGAATCGAGCCCGGCTGGCAGGTCGGCGATTGTCGGGGCGGCTTCCTCGATCGACGTCGGCAGCAAAATGGGGTCGACCGGGGCACCAACCAGCAATTGCAAGGCGTTGATGTCCTGCGCGACGGCGGTGGTCTGCGTTGCAAGATCGGACAAGGCGGTTTGCTGCACGATCTGCGCCTGGTCGAGATCGGTGCGCGGCGCGATCCCGCCATCGAGCCGTGCCTTGGTGAGCGTAACGCTGCGCTGCGCGCTGGCCGCGGTATCGCGCGCGATCTTCAACAGGCTCTGGTCCGAGGCATAATTGAGCCAGGCGGAAGCGATGTCACCGACCAAGGTCAGTCGGGTTGCGCGCGCGGCGGATTCGGTCGCGAAATAGCTGTTCTGCGCGGCGGTGGTCAGCGAGCGAACGCGACCGAACAGATCGATTTCGAACGCCGTAATGCCCAGGCTGGCCGAATATGTGTCGCGAACCCCCGATCCGCCGGTCGTTGTGCCGCCGCTCGTCGATCCGCCGGTGCTGCCCGAGGAGACGCCACTGGTCCCGTTGTCGCGATGGCTGAAGCTGAGCCCGCCATCGACTTCGGGCAACAATGCCGCGCGCTGAATGCGATATTGCGCCCGCGCCGTCGCGATATTGGCGGCCGCGATCCGTAGATCGCGATTGTTGACCAGCGCCTGCTCGACGATCTTTTGCAGGCGCGGATCGCGGAAAATGTCGCGATAACTGACGCTCGGCAGCGCCGCTTCGCTCTGTTTCAGATACGCATCGCCGACGGGCCAACTCGGCGGCACGGGCAGATCTGGCCGCACATATTTGGGGGCCATCGAACACGCTGCGAGTGACGTCAGCGCGATCAGCGGGATGGTTTTGCGGATCATGCCGTCGTCTCCGGCTGGCCTGGGGCCGCAGCGGGCGGGGTGGGGTGTTCGTGGTGCAGATGCTTCAACACGTCGCGTGTGCCCCGGCGGACCAGCACGAAGAACAGCGGAATGTAGAAGATCGCGAGGATCGTCGCGGTCAGCATTCCGCCGATCACCGCGGTACCGATGGCGATGCGGCTGTTTGCGCCCGCGCCGGTCGAAATGGCGAGCGGCAGCACGCCGAAGATGAAGGCGAAGCTGGTCATCAAAATCGGCCGCAAGCGAATGCGCGCAGCCTCCAGCGCAGCCTCGATCACGCGCTTGCCCGATTTTTCGGCCTGTTCCGCAAATTCGATCATCAGGATCGCGTTCTTCGCGGCAAGGCCCATCGTCGTCAGCAGCCCGATTTGCAAATAGACGTCGTTCTGCAGCCCGCGCAGCGTGACCGCGAAGATCGCACCGACCAGCCCGAGCGGGATGACCAGCAGCACCGCGATCGGGATCGACCAGCTTTCATACAAAGCGGCAAGGCACAGGAACACGACCAGCAGCGAAATGCCGTAGAGGAACGGTGCCTGTCCCGAGGACAGTCGTTCCTGATAGGACAGACCGCTCCACGCCACGCTAATGCCGGGATAGT
This sequence comes from Sphingomonas sp. PSPC2-2, assembly GCF_049897725.1. NCBI lineage: Bacteria > Pseudomonadati > Pseudomonadota > Alphaproteobacteria > Sphingomonadales > Sphingomonadaceae > Sphingomonas > Sphingomonas sp. PSPC2-2. The sequence goes on from NZ_JAFCWU010000002.1 coordinate 451,442, forward strand.
GCGCGGCCAGTTCGCTCATGCGGTTCATCGCCGTACCCGAGCTGGTGCCCGGGGCGGCCTGGCCGGACAGCTCATAGGACGAGATGCCCGAGAAGCGGGCGAGCGTCGGCGGGGTCTTGCTCCATGAAATGGTGGAGAAAGCGGAGAAGGGGGCCATTTCCCCGCTCGATCCGCGGACATACCATTGCGCAAGATTCTCAGGGGCCGCGCGGTACTGCGCGTCGCCCTGGACATAGACGCGTTTCACCCGACCGCGATCGTTGAAATCGTTGACGTAGCGGCCGCCCCAGGCGGTCGCCAAGGTGGTGTTGACGTCTGACTGGGTGAGCCCGAGCGCGCTGAGTTTCTGCGCGTCGAGATCGACCTTGAGCGTCGGCTGATCGTCAAGGTCGGTTGGGCGCACGGCGGCCAATGTCGGATCGGCGCGCGCCGCCGCAAGCAAGCTGTCGCGCGCGGCCTTGAAATCGGTGCGGCTCAGCCCGCCGGTATTCTGCAACTCCATCGTAAAGCCGTTGGATTGCCCAAGTCCGCGCACGATCGGCGGGACGGTCGCGTAAAATTCGACGTCGCGCAGCCCGCTCAGGGCCTTGGTCGCGCGTTGGGTGATCGCGTCGGCCCCGTTGACCGCGCCCTTGCGATCGGCCCAATCCTTGAGCGCGATGAAGCCGCGGCCGGCATTCTGCCCGCCGGCCACGCCGCCGCCGCCCGAGCCGGCAACCGTCAGAAATCCGTCCACATTCTTGGCCTCTGGGCCGGAGAAGTATTTCTCGATCTGCATCTGCGCCGCGCGCGTCTGGTTGATCGTCGCACCGGGGGCGAGGTTGAACTGGATCTGCGCGATGCCCTGGTCCTCGGTCGGCAGAAAGCCGGTCGGCAAGCGCACGAACATGATCGCGAGGATCGCAACGACCCCGGCGTAGATCAGCAGGAACAGCCATTTGCGGTCGACCACGCGCGACACGGCATTGCCATAGCGCGTCACCATGCGGTCAAACCCGGTGTTGAACCATTCCGAGGCGCCGCGCGTCTTGCGGTCGAGCCAGCTCTCTTGCTTCGTTTTGTCCTTACGCTTCAGCAACGTGGCGGTCAGCGCCGGGGTCAGCACGAGCGCGACCAGCACGGACAGCCCCATCGCCGATACGATGGTGATTGAAAATTGCCGGTAGATCACGCCGGTCGAGCCGCCGAAAAACGCCATCGGCAGGAACACCGCCGACAGCACCAGTGCGATCGCGATCAGCGCGACGGTGATTTCGTCCATCGACTTGATCGTCGCGTCGCGCGGCGACATTTCGGGATGTTCGTCCATCAGGCGTTCGACATTCTCGACGACGACGATCGCGTCATCGACCAGCAAACCGATCGCCAGCACCAGCCCGAACAGGGTCAGCGTGTTGATCGAAAACCCAGCCAGCGAGAAAATACCGAAGGTGCCGAGCAGCACGACGGGCACCGCAATCGTTGGAATCAAGGTCGCGCGCCAGCTTTGCAGGAACACGAACATGACGACGACGACCAGCGCGATCGCTTCCATCAGCGACTTTTCGACTTCCTCGACCGACAATTTGATGAACGCGGTCGAATCCTGCGGAAAGCTGTAGGCATAGCCATTGGGGAAGTTTTTCGAGGCGCGCTCGATCTCGCTCTTCACCAGTTCGGCGGTGCTGAGCGCATCCGCGCCCGGTGCCAGGCTGACCGCGAGACCTGCGCCGGGATGGCCGTTGACACGGCTGGTGATGCCGTAATTTTCCGAGCCGAGCTCGATCCGGCCGACGTCGGACAGCCGCACCGTCGATCCGTCGGGCTGGGTCTTGAGCACGATCGCGCGGAACTGGTCGGGGGTCGACAGGCGCGACTGCGCCGTGACCGTGGCGTTGAGCACCTGTTCGGGTCCGTTGGGCGTGCCGCCGATTTCGCCGGCCGCGACTTCGGTATTTTGCGCGGTAATCGCGTTGACGACATCGCCCGGGATGAGGCTGTAGCTGGCGAGCTTGTTGGGATCGAGCCACACGCGCATCGCATATTGCGCGCCGAACACGTTGATATCGCCGACACCCTTCAGCCGGCCGATCGAATCCTGCAGGTTGGAAACCAGATAGTCCGACACGTCCTGGTTGGTGGTGCGATCGCTGGTGTCGTAAATCGCGGCGATCAGCAGGAAGTCGGGGTTCGACTTGGTGACGGTAATGCCCTGCTGCTGCACTTGCTGCGGCAGGCGCGGCAGGGCTTGCTGGACCTTATTCTGCACCTGCACCTGTGCGATGTCGGGATCGGTGCCCTTGGCGAAGGTCGCGGAAATGTTGACCTGGCCGCGCGAGGAGGAACTGGTGCTGAAATACAGCAAGCCATCGATGCCGGTGAGCTGTTGCTCGATCACCTGTGCGACCGACGTTTCCAGCGTCTCGGCCGATGCGCCGGGATAGGTCGCGCGGATGTTGACGTTGGGCGGGGCGATATCGGGGAATTGCTCGACGGGAAGCGTATAGATCGCGCCGATCCCGCCAAGCATGATGATGATGGCGATGACCCAGGCGAAGATCGGCCGGTCGATGAAAATGCGCGAGATCACGGGCGGTCAGCCCTTCGACTTGTCAGAGGTCGGTGCCTTGATCGTCTGCGGCGTATCGGCATTGACGGGTTTGATCGGCTGGTTGGGTTTCACCTTGCCGACGCCCTGCGTAATCACTTTGTCGCCTGCGTTCAGGCCGTCGGTAACGACCCAAAACGTACCCTGTGTGCGTGGCGCGACGACCGTCTTCTGGATCGCCTTGTTGCCGGGCCCGACCACGAACACCGTCGCATTGCCCTTGGGGTCGCGCGATACCGCTTGCTGCGGCACGAGGAAGGCCTTGGTATCGATCGACTGCGCAAAGCTGGCGCGGACGAACATGCCGGGAAGCAACAACCCCTGGGGGTTGGGGAAGCGCGCGCGCAGCGTAACGGTGCCGGTTGCGGGATCGACCACGACTTCCGAAAATTCGACATCGCCGGTCGGGCCGTAATTGCTGCCATCCTCAAGCTTCAGCTGCACATCGGCGCGGGTCGGAATAGCCCCGCCCGACGCGAGCGCACGGCGCAGGCGCAGCAGATCCGCGCTCGCTTGCTGGATGTCGACATAGATGGGATCGAGCCGCTGGATCGTGGTCAGCGGGCTCGTCTGGCTTGCCGTCACCAACGCCCCTTCGGTGAAGAGCGAGCGGCCGATCCGCCCGGTGATCGGGGCAGGGACAGTGGTGAAGCGCAGGTTGATCTTCGCCGTATCGAGCGCGGCGCGATTTTGTTGGACGGCAGCCGCCGCTTGGCGCGCGACTGCGGTGGCGTCGGTATAATCCTGTTTGGCGACCGCTTCCATCTCGACAAGCGGCTTATACCGATCGGCCTTCGCCTTGGTTGCCTCGGCATTGGCGGCAGCGCTGGCGAGGTTGGCCTGCGCCTGATTTGCCGATGCGCGGTACAGGCTCGGGTCGATCTGGTAGAGCGGCTGGCCCTGGCGTACCAAAGCCCCTTCAGTGAAAAAACGATGCAGGATCAGGCCGCTGACCTGCGGCCGCACCTCCGAGCTTTGATAGGCGGCGGTCCGCCCGGCAAGTTCGGTGACGATCGGCACACTGGTTGGCTGCACGACGACGAAGCCGACTTCGGGCGACCCCTTGGCGGTGTTTTTCTTGTTCTGCGACGCAGCGCCGCAGCTGCAAAGCAGCAGGGCAGAACCGCCAAGGAGCGCAATTGTTTGCAGGGGGAAAAACCGAACCGTCATTGCTGTCCACCGCTCCGGGCCAAGTCGGCGCACGGTGGATACCCTGCGCAATCGTCGCCAAACGTTGTCTGTTAGGGATTGTTCCGGGCCCGGATCAACTGTCTCGGTTCGGCCCTAACCGACTCTATTGCGGCGCAACATGTCACCGCAGCTTGGCGATGGTCAACCCATCGGCCTTCGCGCGGTCCTTGGTAGATTCCTCGCTGCGCTTGAGCGCCTTTGCAATGGCCTTGAGCGCCATCCCCTTCTTTGCGAGGGTGTGGAGCTTCTGGATCTCGTCGGTGGTCCATGGTTGCCGGTGGCGTTCGAATCGATCTTCGCTCATAGCGGCGCGCTACCCCAATCGCGCGGCCTGCGCCAGCGTATCGCATGCGTGACACACTCTTGCGACACTTGGCGGCTAGGCGGCCAATATTGTCTCTAACCTCCATCGACGGATTTGTTATGGCTGCCACCACGACCTTGCTGACGCTCGCACTCGCGGCGACCCCCGCGCTGGCCAGCGCGCAGGCGGCACCGCAGCCGGGCCAGGCACCGCAGGCACCGGCCAAATCCACCCAGCCTCCGGCGTCGGACGATAATGAGGACGGCCCCGACATCGTCGTCCAAGGGGCCAAGCAGCCGGGCGCGGTGATTGGCGACATCCCGCCCGAGCAACAGTTGGGCCCCGCCGATATTCGTTCCTACGGCGTAAGCTCGGTCTCCGAATTGCTGACGGAACTGGCACCGCAGATCCGCAGCGATCGCGGCAGCGGCGGCGCGCCTGTCGTCCTTATCGACGGCAAGCGCATTTCCGGATTCGCAGAGATTCGCGATTTGCCGACCGAGGCAATCGCCCGCGTCGACATCCTTCCGGAGGAAGTCGCGCTGAAATATGGCTATCGCGCCGATCAGAAGGTGGTCAATTTCGTGCTGCGACGGCGCTTCCGCGCGGCGACGGTCGAGCTGTCGGACAAAAGCGCGACTGAGGGCGGTCGCGACACACCACAAGCCGAACTCGATCTGCTGGCCATTGCCAATAAGGGGCGGGTCAACCTGCACCTGGAATATCTGGCATCCGACGCGCTGACCGAGAGCGAGCGCGACATCCTGCCCACCACCAAAGCGTCGGGCACTGGCGGCAGCTCCACCAGTACGGTCGATCAACGCCCGTTTCGCACGTTGCTGCCCTCGGGCCGCACGTTCAACGCCAACACTACCTATGCGCGGACCTTCGGTGCCGTTTCGGGCACCCTGAACGCGACGCTGTCGGCAACCGATACCACGGGATTGCTTGGGCTTCCGGCCGACGCGGTGGTCGTCAACGGCGTGCCGAGCGGCAATGTCACCCCGCTCAAGCAGCGCAACTCGACCGTTGGAGCGCATCTCGGCACGGCGTTCAACGGGGCGCTGGGCGGGTGGCAATGGTCGGTTACCGGTGCCTATGATCACAATGAATCGAAGACCTTTACCGATACCGGGCTCGGGTCCGCCGCCGCTTTGGCACCGGTCAATCGCGGCTATTCGACCTCGGACGAGGGACAAGTGGACCTTCTGGTCAACGGCGCTTTGTTCAAGCTGCCGGCGGGCGAAGTCTCGACCAGCGTGCACCTCGGCGGCGATATCAGCGATTTCAGCAGCACGTCGTATCGAGCAGGACTGATTTCGCCCGGAAGTGTGTCGCGCAATACCGCCAACGGCCAGCTCAATATCGACGTGCCACTGACCAGCCGCGCCAAGAATGTGCTGCCGGTGATTGGCAGCCTGTCGGTCAACGGCAATGTCGCGGTCGATCAACTGTCGGACTTCGGCACGCTGACGACACTTGGTTATGGGCTCAATTGGTCGCCGGTGGTGCCGCTGCGGATCATCGCGTCGGTCACCGATCGCGACACCGCACCAACCGCGCAGCAACTCGGCAACCCGCAAGTGGTGACGCCCAACGTGCCGGTCTTCGATTATGTGCGCGGCGTGAATGCCGTCGTGACGACGGTTTCGGGTGGCAACCCCAATCTGATCGCGAGCAACAGCCATACGCGCAAGCTGGGTGTCACGCTAAAGCCATGGAGCACCAAGGACCTGTCGCTGTCGGCCAATTATGTCGATGTGCGTACCGAGAACCCGGTCGCCAGCTTTCCGAGCGCGAGTTCGGCGATCGAGACGGCATTTCCATCGCGCTTCACCCGCGATGCCGATGGCAACCTGCAGCGGATCGACACGCGGCCGATCAATTTCGCCGAGACCAGCCGGTCGGAACTGCGCTGGGGCATCAATTTCTCGGTGCCGCTGAAATCGAAACTGCAAAAGCAAATCGAGGCATGGCGCGCGGGCAAGGGGCCCAATCCGTTTGCTGGGATCAAGGTCCCCGACAGCGTCGCGCGGCAGATCGCGCAGGCACGGGCGGAGCGCGGCGGTGGCGCGGGCGGTCCAGGTGCGGGTGGCCCCGGCGGTCCCGGTGGCCCCGGTGGCGGTGGTGGGGGACGCGGCGGCTTTGGCGGGGGCGGGGGTGGCCGTGGTGCGCCGGGCGGCCGTCTGCAATTCGCGCTCTACCATACGTGGCATTTCACCGATCGCGTGCTGGTGCAGCAGGGTGGCCCGTCGCTCGATTTGTTGCGCGGCGATGCGATCGGCGGCAGCGGCGGTCAGCCTCGCCACGAACTGGAAGGGCAGGCCGGTTACAGCAATAACGGCATCGGCGTGCGTCTGTCGGCGAATTGGCAGAGTGCCACCAACGTCAATGGCGGCACCGCCGCCAATCCGCAGGACTTGCATTTTTCGGATCTGGCGACCGTCAGCCTGCGTCTGTTCGGCGATCTCGGGCAGCGGCTTGAGCTGGTCAAGAAGCACCCCTGGATGCGGGGAATGCGCGTCGCGGTCGCCTTCGACAACATCTTCGATTCGCGCCAGCGCGTGACCGATTCGAATGGCACGACGCCGGTCGCCTATCAGCCCGATTATCTCAACCCGCTGGGGCGGACGGTGCGGGTGTCGATCCGCAAGCTGTTCTTCTAAAGGTCGATAGCGGCCATGCTTTTCTGGCATGGCGGCTGAACGGCGCGGGCGGTTGACGCGCGGGGCGGTGGCCGTAAGTGAGGACGCACGTTTCCAGGAGTGTCCGCCATGAAGACCCGCGCCGCCGTCGCCTTTGAAGCCAAGAAGCCGCTCGAAATCGTCGAACTGGATCTGGAGGGGCCGAAGGCGGGCGAAGTGCTGGTCGAGATTATGGCGACCGGCATTTGCCATACCGATGCCTATACGCTCGACGGGCTCGACAGCGAGGGCCTGTTCCCCAGCGTGCTGGGGCATGAAGGTGCTGGCATCGTGCGCGAAGTCGGTGCGGGGGTCACCTCGGTCAAGCCGGGCGACCATGTCATCCCGCTCTACACCCCCGAATGCCGCCAGTGTAAATCGTGCCTCAGCGGCAAGACCAACCTGTGCACCGCGATCCGCGCGACGCAAGGGAAAGGGCTGATGCCCGACGGCACGACGCGGTTCAGCTATAAGGGCCAGCCGATCTTCCACTATATGGGCTGCTCGACCTTTTCGAATTTCACGGTGCTGCCCGAGATCGCTGTCGCCAAGATCCGCGAGGACGCGCCGTTCAAGACCAGTTGCTATGTTGGCTGCGGCGTGACGACGGGTGTTGGCGCGGTGGTCAACACCGCCAAGGTGCAGGTCGGCGACAATGTCATCGTGTTCGGTCTGGGCGGGATCGGGCTCAACGTGCTGCAGGGCGCGCGGATGGCGGGCGCAAGCATGATCGTCGGCGTCGACATCAACCCCGACCGCGAGGAATGGGGCCGCAAGTTCGGCATGACGCATTTCGTCAACCCGAAGGATGTGGGCGACCTGGTCGCGCACCTCGTCGCGCTGACCGATGGCGGCGCGGATTATACTTTCGATTGCACCGGCAACACGACCGTGATGCGCCAGGCGCTGGAAGCGTGCCATCGTGGCTGGGGCACCTCGATCATCATTGGCGTGGCCGAGGCGGGCAAGGAAATCAGCACGCGCCCGTTCCAGCTCGTTACCGGGCGCAACTGGCGCGGGACCGCGTTTGGCGGGGCCAAGGGGCGCACCGATGTGCCCAAGATCGTCGACTGGTATATGAACGGCAAGATCGAGATCGACCCGATGATCACGCATGTCCTCTCGCTTGAGGAGATCAACAAGGGGTTCGATTTGATGCACGCAGGCGAGAGCATCCGCAGCGTGGTGGTGTATTGAGCGCCTTGCGCCTCCCCCGTTGGGGAGGCGCAGCGGTTATTGCCGCGCCCGCAGGGTAACACCGATGACGCGCGGGTCGCTGGGAGTGCCGAGGATCAGGCCGGAATTGCCCGCCTGGATCGTCAGATTCTGGATGTAATTGGCGTTGAACAGGTTGCGCACGAACAGCGCGACTTCGAGCCCGCTTTTGCTGCGCAAGCCGAGGCTGGCGTTGGTGACGTTATAGCCGTCGATCAACGTGTATTTCGACAGGCTGGGGTCGCCATAATAGCTGGTGCGCCAGCTTGAATCGGCGTGCAGGATCAGCGCGGCGCTGCCCACCGGCAGCGTGTAGTCGCCGCCGATCGTGGTCGACCATTTCGGAAGTCCGGCGAGCGGACGACCAGTCAGGTTGCACGCCGTGGTCGCGGCGGTCTGCACCTCAAGCGGGCAGGGGCCAGCGGGATAGTTCGCATACGTGCCATGTGCATAAGCGACGTTGCCGCGCAGTTGAAAGGCGCGGGTGACGTTGGCGGTAACATCGGCCTCGAAGCCCTTCACCGTCACCTTGGGAATGTTGGAAAGGTAACCGCGCAGCGCCACGGTTTGCGAACTGTCGACGATCGTCGCCTGAAAATCGCGGACATCGGTGTAATAGCCTGCGAGATTCGCCACCAACCGGCGGTCGAACAGCGCCGCCTTGATCCCGCCTTCATAGGTGGTGTTGAGCTCGGGCCGGATTACGGCGGTGGTCAGCACCGGCTGGTTGGCGGTGTTGAGCGGCAGACCCGACAAGTTGATCCCGCCCGATTTGAAGCCACGCGCATATCCGCCATAGAGCATCACGGTGTCGGTCGCCTGCCAGGCGAGATTGGCGCGGCCGGACACGTTGCTCTCGCGGTCATGCGCGACATAGCTTTGCGGGCGCAGCACGCCGAGCCGCGCGTTGAGCAGCGTCGTATTGGTCGTGGCGGGGCCGCCGAACACGGTGGTGTCGTACGTACCGTCCTTAATTTCATAGGTGTGGCGCAGGCCGCCGGTCAGGGTAAGGCGCGGCAGGATCTTGTAGTTGAGCTCGGCAAAGGCGGCATAGCTATCTTCCTTCAGCCGGGTGTGGCCGTCCGTGCCATAGCCGTCGAGCAAATTGGCGGGCACCGCGACGGCGGGCGTGCCGGTGGTCTGGCCGATCAGATAATAAGCCGCCGCCGGGCCGTAGATGCTGATCGGCTCTCCCGTGATTTTCTGGTCGAAGAAATACAGGCCAGCGACATAGCCGAGCCGATGCTCGCCATTCGAGGCGAGCCGCAGTTCCTGGCTATATTGATCCTGGCGCGACGGGATGTGCTGGCTGAGCTGGACCGGGATGCCGGTATAATCACGGTCATTGGCGGCATCCCAGTTCCAGAAGCGCCACGCGCTGACCGAGGTGAGAGTTGCGAAACCGACATTCCAGTCGGCAATCGCCGAGACGCCGCCTTCATTGGTGTTCACGCCCAAGGCTGCGTCGATATCGGTGACGCGGTCATACGGGTTGGTGCTGGGCGGGGTGTAGTTGAACAGCGCCGCCAGCGCCGGATATTGCCGGGAAGGGGCCCGCAGGCTCTGGCCGACGCGCAGATAGACCTGGGTGCAGCATTCGCTTTCGAAATTGGTGAAATCGCCGGTCACGCGGAGCTGGAAATCGGCGGTCGGCTTGAACAGAATTTGCGCGCGCACCGCCTGATTGCCGATGCCGTTTTCCTTGGCACCGGTGCGGACATTGTCGATCACGCCGTCGCGCCGCGTGACCAGTCCCGACAGGCGGAAGGCGACGGTATCGCCGATCAGCGGCCCCGAGGCGGAGGCCTTGGCCTGGACGAAGTTGTAGCTGCCAACCGACAGCTCTTCGCTCGCTTCTGGGGTGAAGGTCGGCGCGCGGGTGGTGATGGCGATTGCGCCAGCAGTGGTGTTCTTGCCGAACAGCGTGCCCTGCGGCCCGCGCAGCACCTCGATCTGCTGAATATCCGAGAAATCGAACGCGGCGGTGGCGGGGCGGGCGTGATAGACTTGGTCGACATAGAAGCCGACGCCGGGTTCCAGCCCGTCATTGGCCTGGCTGACCGCGACCACGCTGCTGCCGAGGCCGCGGATGGTGAAGGCGGTGTTGCGCGGGTTGGCGGAACTGTAGTTGAGCGCGGGGACCAGCAAGCTCAACTGGCTGGTGTTGACGGTGTAGGACCGGTCGAGCAGCGCGCCGCCCACCACCGACACGGCGAGCGGCACCTTTTCGAGATCCTCCGCCCGCTGGCGCGCGGTGACGACGATGTCGCTATTGGTATCGAGGGCGGCGTCGGCTTTGGGTGCGTCGGCGTCTGGCCGGGCGTTGGCGACACCGGGCATAAGCGCCATCACGGCAGCCACCGAGACGGTGGCGATAACAAAGGTCGACGGTCGCATACAAATCCCCAGCTTTGACCTGCGGTGCTCCGCATTGGCGACTCGCTATATATAGCCGGATATAGATATTGGTAGCGGCGGTCGGTCTTGTGCTGCTTTTACAGCACGATCCTCCTCATTTCAGCGTCGGGATCCAAGCAGCGTTGGAGCAGGTCAGGGCGTGCAATAGTGGTCGAGAAAGGCCTGATGCGTCGGCATCCGCGCAACCGCGCTTGCGATGTTGCCCTTCAGGTCACCGAGCGCGCGCTGCATATGCTCGATGCTGAGCATATGCCCCATATGGTGATAGCTGGCGGGCTCCAGCCGTTGCCCGAGCATCACCTGCAACCAGGAATCGGCCTGGAACAGATCGTCGGCGGTTTGCGGGGTGAGCGCGGCTTCGCGGAACAGCGCGATGCGCTGCGCGAGCGTCGCCGGGATGTCCATCGTGCGGCAGCGGTCCCAGAACGGATCGTCGCTGCGCTCGGTCAAATGATAATGCAGGATGATGAAGTCGCGCACGCGCTCCAGCTCGGTTTCGGCGAGCGCGTTGTAATGCTGCACCAGTGCGGGCTTGATGCCGTTGAACGGGAAGGACTGGATCAGGCGGGTGATGCCGATCATGATGAGGTGAATGCTGGTCGATTCCAGCGGCTCGACGAACCCGCTGGCGAGCCCCAGCGCAACGCAATTCTTGTCCCACACGCGTTTGCGGCGACCAGTGACATAGCGGATCAGCCGCGGGTCGGTGATGGTCTCGCCGTCGATGTTCGCGAGCAGCTTGTCGTGCGCGGCGTCGTCCGACAGATAATCGCTGCAATAGACCAGGCCATTGCCGACGCGGTGCTGCAGCGGGATCTGCCATTGCCAGCCAGCCTCATGTGCGATCGCGCGGGTATAGGGCAGAGCGGGCTGGACGGCCTTGGTCTGCACCGCAAGCGCGCGGTTGGTGGGCAGCCAGTGGCTCCAATCCTCATAGCCCGCCTTCAGCGTCTGTTCGATCAGCAGCCCGCGAAAGCCGGTGCAATCAATGAACAGATCGCCTTCGATCCGGCGGCCATCGGCCAGATCGAGCGCTTCGATAAATCCCGTTTCGGGATGCTGATGAACCTGGCCGATCTTGCCCTCGACGCGGGTTACGCCGCGCGCCTCGCTGAACTGGCGCAGGAAGACGGCGTAGCGCGATGCGTCGAGATGATAGGCATAGTTGATCTTGGCGTCGGGGCCGGTGGCGAACTTGCCCGCTTCGGCTGCGGTCAGCTCGAAACAATAGTCGCCCAGCGCGCCGCCGGTGCCCTCGGCGCGCGCGCGCAGCCACATATGCTGGAAATCGCCCATCCAGATCGACTGGCCGACGCGACCGAAGGAGTGGATGTAGCGATCCCCCCGCCGCGCCCAGTTTTCAAAGGCAATGCCGAGTTTGAAGGTCGCTTGCGTCGCGCGCATAAAATCGCGCTCGTCGATCTCGAGGAAGCGGTGGAAGGTGCGGATCGTCGGGATCGTCGCCTCGCCGACGCCGACGGTGCCGATTTCGTCGGATTCGATCAGTACGATGTCGAGCAATGGCCCCAGATGCTTGGACAAGGCCGCAGCGGCAACCCAGCCAGCCGTGCCGCCGCCAGCGATGACCACGCGCTTGATCGTCTGCGTATCGGCGCGGGGAGGGGCGGCGGTCATCGGTTCAACCTTTGCAGCAAATGCGCGCGCAAGCGGCGGGCGGTCAGTTCGTCGAGCGGCGCGAGCGGCCCGCGCGCCGCTTCGGGAAGATGGTCGGCCGCAGCATCGGCCGGGCCGAACACATAATGGTCGAACAGCGCGCGCCATGCCTGCTTTTCGGTCAAAGGGCGGTCGCGCAGGCTGAGCAGGCCGTGCAGCAGCGTGGTCATCGGCGTGTCGAGGAAGCGCGGGGCCGCATTCCACCAGTAATTGACCAGCACGTTGAAGGCATCCAGCGCCTCGACATTGTGCCACCACAAGGCCGGATAGACGAGCACGTCGCCGGGTTCGAGATCGAACACCTGCGCGGTCTCGAGCGCGGCGGCGAAGCGCGGGTAGCGATCGAGATCGGGCGCACGGAGATCGACCATGCTGACCACCTGTCCGCCGGGGGTCGGCTCGAGCGGGCCGGGATAGAGGTTGGCGACCTGATCGGGTGGGAACAGCGTGAAGCGCCGCCGCCCGACCAGACAACAGGCGATGTTGTTCGACATGTCGTAATGCGTGGCCGCCGTGGTGCGATTGCCGATCCAGATGCTCGCCAGCGGCGTGGCACCGCCAAACGCCTCGGGTGGAAGGGCCAGATCGTTTTCAGCACGAAAGCCGGGGAGATAGGTGTCGAGGTCGGTCGAGCCGACATACAGGGCCTCTGCATGAGGATCGTCGCGGGTGGCGAGCATCCGGTCGAGAAAGGCATCGAGCTTCACGCGCGTCGCGGTGAAGTTCATCGCGGTCATGTCGGCATTGTAGAAGAACCGGCCGCCAATCTCGGGCGGGCCGCTATACCCGACCACCGCGGTGCCGGTGTAGAAGGACTTGAGATAGGCCACCGCCGTCTCGGGCCCCTCAAGGCCCTTGGCGACCAGCGGCCAATCCCGCACCAAGCCGCGCAGGACGACAGGCTGCTGCTGCGCGATCAAGCGCGCCGGATCGAGCAGCGGCTCCGGCGCGGGGGCGCTCATGCCGGGACCGGCGCGGCCGTTTGGGGTTCGCCCAATTCGGCGCGGCGCTTGCGGTTCTTGAGCTCGATCAATCGCGCGACATTGCCGAGCGATGAGGCAATCTGAAAGGCATGCCGCAAATAGCCGCTCTGGTTGAGCGCGTGCAGCGCCGTGGCGTCGAGCCGGGCCAGACGATCGGTGCCGATCGTGAAGCAGCCGGGCACATCGTACCGGGTATGCGCGTCGAGTGCGATTTCCAGCGTGACGGGTTCGATCAGATCGGCCTGTTCGAAGGCGGCGAACATCGCGTCGTGCTGCTGATGCCCGTCGTGGATGACCTGCAACACCCGCACGATATGGTCGAGATACGGCGACGATCCGCCATGCGGCAGGAACACGGCCTGTGCATTGGGGCTTTGCGGTGCAGCGGCGATGCGCGGATGGTCGAGATCGACATGCAGCATCGGCTCGCGCCGCGCCTGGCCGTCGACCGTGCGATCGACCAGGCCAATCAGGAACGGCCCGCGCTGGTGGATCACCGGGATGTGCCGCGCCTGCCAACCGGTGATATCGAGAAACAGATTTTCGTCGCGGTCGAGCCCGAGCAGCGCGACTGCGTAAAACGTTCCCGCGTCGTCGCGGCGGAACAGAATGGGATAATCGCGCTGCGCCTCATCGATTTCGCCGGGAAAGAGGACGCATTCGTTCACCGCATCGCCAAAGAGAGCGGAATAGCCGATGGCGACGCGCAAATCGGCATGGGCGATGGTGTCGAGAAGAACCGTGTTGGTCATACGCTGTGGTAATCGCCGATCGGGATTGCGCCAAGCGGCACGCGATCCGTGCGACCGAAAGCCTCCAAAAAATTACCGGGTGCTCCGCTTCCGAAGCACCCGGCAAGGTGGAGGAAATCAGAAGCGGTAGCGTGCGCCGAACAGGAAGCGGCGTTGCAATTCCTGGGCGAACCAGACGTTGCTTTCCGAGCGGCCATAGGTCCGCAGGCTCGCATTGGTCAGGTTGATGCCTTCGACCGACAGCGCGATCTTCTTGTTGAGATCGTAGCTGATGTTCATGTCGAGCTGGCCGAACGCCTTGGTGTAGACCGGGTTCTTGTAGCTGTCGCGGTTGAGCTGCGACAGGAACTTGTCACGCCAATTGTAGCTGAGCCGTGCCGAAATGCCGTGCTTGTCATAGATCAGCGTGGCGTTGGCGGTGTTGCTGAGGCCAGTCAGCGCGAACTGATCGACATTGGGGTCGCCGCCATTGTTGAAGCCAACGTCACCCTTCACATACGTGAAGCTGCCCGAAACACCGATGCCGGTCTGGCCGAAGAAATATTGGCCGGCGATTTCGAAGCCGTAAATCTCCGCATCCTTGTTGTTGATCGGGCGCGAGATGGTGAAGTTGTACAGGGGATCGGACGACGAACCGTTGATGTCGACCGCTGACAGGATCTGGTTGACGAAGGCCTGGTCGACCGTCTTGGTGACCGAGCTGTAATGCGCGTTGAACTGCGTCGCCGCCGCCGCTGCGCCATCCCGCTGGATCAGCGCGGAATAGGTGAACAGGTTGACGTCGCTGATATCGGCACCCAGCGCACTCAGCGCCGCCTTGGCCGTTCCCGACAGCGTTCCCGCAGCCCCCGAGCTCGGATCGCGCAGGCCGAACAGCGAGCCGTTTGAAAGCCCCGTGCCGATGAAATTGTGCACGCGTTTGTCGAAGAAGCCCGCCGAGAAATAGCTGTCGGGCTTGAAATAATATTCGAACGACAGATCGAAATTGTCCGAGATCAGCGGCGCGAGATTGGTGTTGCCGGTGTTCGCGGTGGCGACGCCGCCGATCGCGGTTGGCCGCGACGGTGCGAAGACGCTCGTCGAGGCGAACAGATTGTCGTAATTCGGTCGCGCGATCGTCCGGCTGGCCGAGAAGCGACCGATCAAATTGCGCTTGAGTTCGACCTGGAAATCGAACGACGGCAGGATATTGTCGTACGATCCATAGCCGCGCAGCGTCTGCGGCGTGGCTCCGACGCTGATCGTGAAGTCGTTATCGGCAACCCAGGCAATCTGGTTCGGCACCGCCTGCAGCGAAATCGCCTCGTCCTTGGTGTGTTCATAGCGGGCACCGGCGACGAGCGTCGCATTGTGCCCTGCGATCTCGCCCTTCCAGGTGACCTGGCCATAACCCGCGTAGATCGTTTCCTTCACGGTGTTGTTCTGGCTCGCGGTGATCGACACCGCGTTGCCCTTTGCGGCATAAGACGACGACAGCGCATTGTAGAGCGTCAGCGCGTCGCCGCGGAACGCGATCAGATTGGGACCGGTGCCCTTTGGATCGTAGCTGTTGAATTTGCACAGCAGACAGAAGTCCTTGAGCACGCCCGGCGCGATCTTCTGGACGTCGCCGGGGAAATCGACGCTCCAATTGCCCAGCGTCTGCTGGGTCGAGGTCAATTGCTGGTTGGTGTCGGTATCGCGATAGAGACCGCCGAAATCGAAGCGGCTGCCGCCTCCCAGATCCCAGCCGAAATCGGCGCGGATTTCCTTGACCTTCTGGCGCTGGCTGGTGGTGTAGGTGCGCCCGATCGACGAGCCGACATCGTTCACGTCGAGTACGCCATTATGGTTGCCGCCGGGGATCGACGCATCGCTGATCGAGATGTCCTGCACCGGGATTTGACCGCTATAATCGACCGAGTGCGCGGTGATGACGTTGGCACCGAGACCAACCAGCGTCGAGCTGGTGCCGTTGCTGTTGTTGGGCAGCACCGACGATTTGCCGTAATGGCCGTCGATCGTCAGCGTGAAATTGTGCGCGATGTCCCACTTCGCGTTGAGGCCGTAATCCTCAAGCTGGTTCTTCTGCGCGCGCGCCTGTTGCTCGAAGCCGGTGTCCTTCACGCCGGCAATGGTCTCGTGCAGATAGGTAGTGGTGGCGACCGCCTTGTTGCTGTCGAAGGTGACGACGTCGAACGGGCGGTTGAACCAGTTCGATTCATCCGAGCGCTGCTCGTCCTGAAGCGTGCGCGCAAACAGCGCGTCGGCGGTGATGGTCAGCGCGTCGGTCGGCTTGAACTGGACGATCGCCTGGCCGTTCAGACGCTGATATTTGTCGTCCGAAAAATGGTAGCGGCTGTCATTGGGGACCGAGACCAGCTGGTTCGGGTCGCTCGGCTTGTTATTGATCTTGGTCGCGGCGTTGACGAAGCCGTTGCTGGGGTTGAGGAAATCGGCGAGCGTGCGGATATTCCAGGCGTTCGACGTCGCCGACACGGTCGAGAAATGCCGTTCCTGATAGCTGCCGAACAGCGACACGCCGAAGGTCTGGTCGGGGTTCGACCAGCTCGCCAGCCCGGTGATTTCCGGGGTGACTTTCGAGCCGCAATCGACACAGTCATTCGCGCTGGTGTCGTAGTTGAGCTTGCCGCCGAGCGTGCCGTTGAAGCCCGACTGGCGCGAATCGAGTGGACGCCGCGTCACGACGTTGATCGTCGCACCGATACCGCCTGATGGGACCGCGGCACGGCCGGTCTTGTAGACTTCAAGCGTCTTCACGCCTTCCGACGCAAGGTTCGAGAAATCGAACGAGCGCGTCACACCGACGGTGCCGTCGGCGCTTTCGTCGCCGCCCACCGTCTGGACGTAGGACGAGGCCAGCGTACGGCCATTGAGGGTGACGAGATTGAAGCTCGGGCCGAAGCCACGCACGGTGACCTGCGCGCCCTGGCCGTTGACGCGGTCGATCGATACGCCGGTGATGCGCTGCAGCGATTCCGCGAGGTTGGTGTCGGGAAACTTGCCGATATCTTCGGCTGAAATCGCGTCGACAATGCCGGTCGAATTGCGCTTGATCGCGATCGACCGCTCAAGGCTGGCGCGGACGCCGGTGACGACGATGTCGTCGCCCGTCGTCGAGTCGGCAGTCTTGCTCGCGTCCTGCGCCGCCGGCGTGCTCTGCGCATGCGCGGCCTGCGGGAGCGCGAGCCCCGCAGCAAGCGCTACTACCGAAGCCGACCAGACGTAAGCCGACGCTTGACCAAAGCCCTTCATTGAGCCCCCCTCCCAAAATGACGTGGCCTTATCTGGCCACTGAAACCCCATGCCGAGCCCCCAACGAGTTCGACATGATGAGCGCTACCAGATTGTCTTACGTTGTCAACAGCGCTTTGTCGCGTTGCGGGCCTGCGGGCGATCGCCTCGGCGCAGCCTTGCAAACAAAAATCATATGGTGCGGCGCACAAAATCACAGGAAATTCGCCAACTTCCCGGCGTGCTGAGGCGAAGGCAGGGCGCAGGGGAGGAGGTGCCGCCCGCCCGTGGGAGTCCGGTTCGGCATTCCTCGATGCGGCTGCGATGGTGTCAACGTTATCAGAGGCATCTAGCGCGCGGGGTTTTGTTCTGGTCTATTGCGGGCGGATCTGGGTTTGAGTGGCATGAAACGAACGACGATTGTTGATGTGGGGCGGCTGGCAGGGGTTTCGGCCAAGACCGTATCGCGGGTTCTGAATGACGAGCCGCATGTCAGCGCAGCGGTAAAGCAGCGGGTTCGGGCCGCAGCCGATGCGTTGGATTATCATCCCAATGTGTTTGCGCAGGCGCTGGTCCGCCGCAAATCGCATATGATCGGGCTGGTCTATGAAAATCCGAGCCCGAGTTATGTCGTCGAACTGCAAAAGGGCGTGCTGGAGCGGCTCACCAACGAACGCTATCGGCTGGTGGTGATCCCGATCCGATCGGTGCAGGAAAATGCCGCCGAGGTGGTCGGCCTGTTGCGCTCGGCTGCGCTGGATGGGGTAGTGCTGGCTCCGCCTGCGTCGGATCATCCGTTAATTCTCAGTCAGTTGAAGGAAGCGCGTATTCGCTGCGCGCGGATCGCGCCGACACGCATGATTGAGGCTGCGCCCAGCAATCTGGTCGACGACGTCGCTGCTGCGCGCGAGATGGCGGCCTATGTGATCGGGCTTGGGCATCGCGAAATCGCGATCATCCGCGGCGACCCGACACATCCGTCGACCGAGGCGCGCATGCTTGGCTATATGCAGGCCTTCCATCAGGCGGGTCTCGAATTGCGCTTCGACCGGATCGAGCCCGGCATGTTCACCTTCGACAGCGGGCTTGCGGCCGGGCGCAACATCCTCGCACGCGCTGACCGTCCGACTGCGATCCTGGCGCAGAATGACGATATGGCCGTGGGCGCGATGATGGCTGCACGGGAGATTGGACTGTCGATTCCCGAGCGATTGTCCGTCGTTGGTTTCGATGATTCGGAGGTGTCGCGAATCACCTGGCCGCGCCTGACCACGGTGCGCCAGCCGGTGTTCGAAATGGCGGTGGCGGCGACGGAAATGGTGATCGCGCAGCTCGAGGATCGCGAGCCGCTGGCCCGCGTGTTGCATTCCCATACCCTCCTAGTGCGCGAATCCGCTGCTCCGCCGCACGCCTAGCCAAATGCTAAATCGCTGGGAATCTTGGTATTATGCTGCCGGCGACCTTGGCTTCAATTTCGTGTGGCAGTCGATCGAACTGTACCTTCTGTTTTACTATATTCGCGACCTGGGCATGGCACCGGGAGTTGCTGCGGGGATTTTTCTTGCTGGCGCTGCGGTCGATTGGGTGACCGATCCCCTGGTCGGGGCGGTGGCCGATCGGTTGGCACCGCGCGTTCCGCTGCGCGCGTGGGTATCGGTTGGAGGCCCGCTTTCGGTGCTGCTATTGTGCCTGGCTTTCGCACCGCCGCCGGTGCCTGCGGCATGGGTGCCGGGTTATGCGCTGTTGACCTATTTGGGGCTGCGCTTCTTTTATGGCGTCGGAAATATTCCTTATGGCGCGCTGACTGCACGGATATCGCCCGACGCGAACGATCATATGATATTGACCAGCGCGCGCATGCAGGGGGCAGCGCTTGGAGGCTTGATCGCGGCCCTGACCTACGCGTTGCTTCCGACCGGGCGGGTTGGGGGCGCGGATTTTCGGTTGGGCGCGCTCATTCTCGCGGGATTGGCGATGCCGGCTTTTCTGGCGACGAGCTGGGGCACGCGGGAGCGCGTGGCCCCCCCTGCGACCGCTCGCCTGCATCTTGGTCGCACCATCGCCGAAATGTTCACGCTGGTGCTGCGATCCTCCGCGTTGCGGCGGCTGATGGCCACGATTTTGATGGTCGGGTTGGCTGTTACCCTGCTCAACAAGTCGTTGCTGTTCTTGTTCGACCAGGTCGGGGCCGCCGATATCGGCTATTACGTTGCATTGAGCCCATCATTGTCGCTGTTGTTGACGGCACCGCTCTGGAGTCGACTGGCTGAGCGCATCGGGCAGGCGCGCACCTTGCGTTTGGGCGCGGTGCTGCTGTTTCTGGCAATCTTGTTGGCTTTTGTCAGCCAGGGCCTGGCGTCGATGCTCGTTTGCATCACGCTGTCGATCATCGCGGTCCAGGGGATGTCGGTCATGTTCTGGTCGTTGGTTCCCGGGGCGGTAGCGGCGTGTGAACAGGAGGCGCATGCTGCGGGATATGCGGTGCGAGTCTATGCGGTGGCGACGATCACGCGCAAACTGGCTCAGGCGCTCGCGCCGCAATTGATCGCGATCGCGCTGTTCGCGCCGCATGGGTCGATCCTCATGATCCTTGCGGCAGTCGCCTTTCTCACGGTTCTGGTGGTTACCTTTTTCCCGCCTGTCGAAGAGCGTGCGATCACGGCCGGGCCTTGACAGCGCGTTGTCAACGTTGTCAACAACGCGCCACGGATCCGCCGTTCAGGTGATGACCGGTTTTCTGGAGGAGGGGGCATGATCCCGAAGCTTGCGGTTTGCGCTGCATTTTCCGTTGTCGCCGGTGCAGGTGCGCTGCCCGCCGCTGCGCAGGTGGCGACCCCCGTCGTGCACCCCGCCCTCTGGCCCGAAGCCGTGTGGCCGGTGGCGGCAAAGCGCGATGACGAAGCGCGAATCGCGGCCCTGCTTGAGCATATGACGGTAGAGGAAAAGGTCGGTCAGGTGATCCAGGCCGACATTGCCAGCGTCACGCCTGACGACGTGCGTCGCTATCATCTGGGCTCGGTCCTCAATGGCGGCAATTCCGGGCCTGGCGGTGACGATTTCGCGCTCGCGCCGAAATGGCTGGCCTTGGCCGACGCCTTTTATGATGCCTCGGTCGATCGGTCTGCCGGAGGATCGGGTATCCCGATCCTGTGGGGCATCGATGCCGTCCACGGGCATAGCAACATCATCGGTGCGACGTTGTTTCCACAGA
Source organism: Sphingomonas sp. PSPC2-2 (assembly GCF_049897725.1). Lineage (NCBI taxonomy): Bacteria > Pseudomonadati > Pseudomonadota > Alphaproteobacteria > Sphingomonadales > Sphingomonadaceae > Sphingomonas > Sphingomonas sp. PSPC2-2. The sequence continues at coordinate 471,695 of NZ_JAFCWU010000002.1, forward strand.
ATATCGGGCTTGGTGCGACGCGCGACCCTGCGTTGATCGAGCGGATCGGTGCCGCGACCGCCGCCGAAATCCGCACCACCGGCCAGGAATGGACCTTCGCGCCGACCATCACCGTGCCGCAGGATTATCGTTGGGGGCGGGCTTATGAGGGCTATTCCTCCAATCCCGATCTGGTCGCCAGCTATGTCGGACGAATGATCGTCGGCCTGCAGGGCAAGCCCGACGGCAGCCGCATTCTGGCGGGCCCGCACGTTCTGGCGAGCACCAAGCATTTCCTCGCCGATGGCGGCACCTTCGAGGGACGCGACCAGGGCGATGCCAAGATCAGTGAAACCGATCTGCGCGACATTCACGGCAAGCCGTATCTCCCCGCCATTGGGGCCGGGGTCGCCACCGTGATGACCAGCTTTTCAAGCTGGCAGGGACAAAAGATCGCGGGCAGCAAGGGGCTGGTCACCGACGTGTTGAAGGGCCGGATGCATTTCGGCGGGTTCGTCGTCACCGACTGGAACGCGCATGGCCAGATTGCCGGGTGCAGCAACGAAAGCTGCCCGCAGGCGATCAACGCGGGCGTCGACATGTATATGGCCCCCGATAGCTGGCGTCCGCTTTACGCCTCGTTGCTCGCGCAAGTGAAGGACGGCACCGTGCCGATGACGCGGCTCGACGATGCGGTCGCGCGCATTCTGCGCGTGAAGTTCCGGCTCGGCCTGTTCGAGGTCGGCAAGCCCTCAACGCGTCCGCTTGCGGGCGACTGGAGCGTGCTTGGCGCGGCGGCGCACCGCGCGATTGCGCGCGAGGCGGTGGGCAAGTCGCTGGTGCTGCTCAAGAACAACGGTGTCCTGCCGCTGAAGCCACAGGCCAACGTCCTGGTCGCAGGCGATGGTGCCGACGATATCGCGCGGCAATCGGGCGGCTGGACCATCACCTGGCAGGGCACCGGGCTCGACAATAGAAAATTCCCCGGTGCGACCAGTCTTTGGGCCGGCATCGAAAACGCGGTCAAGGCAGGCGGTGGCCATGCCGAATTCGCGCCCGACGGCACGTTCAAGACGCGGCCCGATGCCGCGATCGTCGTGTTTGGCGAAACGCCCTATGCCGAGTTCCAGGGCGACATCAAATCGCTGCAGTTGCGCGCCGACCTGCGCGGGCCACTGGAGACCATGCGCCGTTTGAAGGCGCAGGGGATCCCGGTCGTGGCGGTGATGCTGACCGGGCGACCGCTGTTCGTAAACCCAGAACTGAACGTCGCCGACGCGTTCGTCGTCGCATGGTTGCCCGGCACCGAAGGGGCGGGGGTGGCCGACCGGTTGTTTGCCGCCAAAACCGCCGCCGCGCCGTTCACCGGCAAATTGCCCGCCGCCTGGCCGATGACCGCAAAGTCTGGCGATGCCCCGTTGTTTCCCTTCGGTTACGGCCTGACCGGACGAGAGGCCGCGATGCCTTGGAGGGCTTTGCCGGAGGACCCCGGTGTCGCCGACGCCGGGACCGATGGCGTCTATTTTACAGCCGGGCGGGCAACGCCGGGCTTTTCCCTGGAAATTGGCGATGGTAGCGGTTCCGGCACCCGCATCGCCACCGTGCCCGCGCAGGCGCTTGGCGGGCGCGTAAAGGTGACGGCAGTCGACTATGGCGTGCAAGAGGGCGCGCGGCACGTCTCCCTCGCTGGCGGCGGGCCGCAGACGATTGCAGTGCAGGCGACGGAGCCGCTTGATCTCGGGCGGCAAAACAATGGGGACGTGATGCTCGTCACGACGCTGCGGGTCGATCGACCGGTCGGATCGGATGTGACATTGGGGGTTGCGTGCGCCGGGGCGTGTCGCGGCACCGTTGCCATTCCGGCCGCCGCGCTCCCGGTGGGGAGCTGGCGCTCGATCGCCGTTCCGTTCAAATGTTTCGGCAAAGCCTCCGAGATGACCCGGGTTGCTGCGCCCTTCGTTCTGCGGACCGCATTGCCGCTGGAGATCAGCGTGGCACGGATCGCGACCGGGATGAATGCCGATACAGTTTTGCGGTGTGGAGGATAATACCGGGCGAGCTTGCGCCGGATTCGGTGCCGAAATGGCGAGCGGCAGTGGCGGCAAATTACCGAGAATGCGTTGACCTGTCGCCCACGAATGTGCCAGTGACGCCGGATCGACGACGCGGCGGGCAGCGAGGGAGATAACCCCTTCGATTTGCACGCAACGCGTCGGCTTTGCGGGTGTAGCTCAATGGTAGAGCAGAAGCTTCCCAAGCTTACGACGAGGGTTCGATTCCCTTCACCCGCTCCATCCTACCATCCACCGACGTCCATGCGGGGCTTTGCAACCCGCTGAAATCCGCGGTATTTTCTCTCCATCGGGCCAGTGAAGGTTGCGCGCATCCATGCGTAGCCGGGCAGATTGGGGGCCTTTCGGGGGCCTCAACCGAGCTGGTCAATGTGGGAGGCCCCCAAAGTGGGGGCCTCGTGTCAGGAGACCCGGAGAATATGGCACTGAGTGACATGGCGATCCGCAAGGCAAAGCCGCGCGAGAAGCCTTACAAGCTGGCGGATGGCGGCGGGCTCTATCTGCAGGTTCAGCCGAGCGGCGGGAAGCTGTGGCGGCAGAAATACCGGATCAACGGCAGCGAGCGAAAGCTGAGCATCGGACCCTATCCGGAAATCAGCCTCAGCGAAGCCCGGAAGCGACGCGATGCGGCGCGTGAGCAACTTGTCACCGGCAAGGACCCCTCGCGCGAGAAACAGAGGGAGAGGCTGCGCGCGCAAACCCTCGCCGCGTGCACCTTCTCAATCGTCGCCGCCGAATATTGCGACAAGCGCAAGCGCGACGGGCACAAGCCCTGGGCACCAGCGACCGCTGCCCGCAGCGAATATTTGTTGAGCCTGTTGGAGAGCTCGATCGGACGGCTCGCGATCACCGACATCGAACCTGCTGACGCGCTCGCCGCCATTCGCCGGATCGAGCGCAAGGGCAATCTGGAGAGCGCCCGGCGCACGCTGCAACTGGCGGGCGCGGTCTTCCGATACGCCGTCGCGACGGCGCGTCTGGCGTCAGACCCGACGCGTGATCTGCGTGGGGCGCTGGCGGCGCCCAAGGTCACGCACTACGGCGCCATCATAGAGCCGAAACGGGTCGGCGCACTGCTGCGCGCCATCGATGGCTATGAGGGCTTCGGCATCACCAAGAATGCGTTGCAGATCGCGCCGCACGTCTTCGTCCGCCCCGGTGAGCTACGCCACGCGGAATGGAGCGAGTTCGATCTGGAAGCTGGCCTGTGGATTATCCCTGCCGAGAAGATGAAGATGCGAAAAGCCCACCATGTCCCACTGTCGCGGCAGGCAGTCGAACTCTTTAAATATCTGCAAGGGATCACAGGGCCTTCGGGTTATGCCTTTCCCTCGGTCCGCAGCCGGGCGCGGCCGATGAGCGAGAATACTCTGAATGCGGGACTGCGACGGCTGGGCTATACCAGCGACGAAATGACCGGTCATGGATTTCGCGCGATGGCAAGTACCCTCCTCAACGAGTCCGGAAAGTGGTCGTCCGACGCCATCGAGCGCGCCCTTGCGCATGGTGATAGCGACAAGGTGCGCGCGGCTTATCATCGCGGGGCCCACTGGAAAGAACGCGTGGAGATGGCCCAATGGTGGTCGGATTACCTCGACGACCTGCGCAAACAGGATAGCAAATCCAGGGCAGCGGCCTTTGGGACGATCGACATCGTCGTCCTCGACGTGTCCGAATCCGCCGCTTCAGGGCCCAAAGTCGTTGCCTAAGGTTGTCCCATCGGCAGGGGCCGACCCCGACGATCCCACGGCGCTATTGGCGAATAGCGAGCTTGGGCGGCAATGGCTCGCGCAGTTCGAACCCGCAGATGTCGAGACAGCAAAGCGTCTTCTAAGCGCACTGACGCTCGTCTCTCATAATGCCTTTGAACGTGCCATTACCGCGCAAATCGTTGCTGAGGCCGAGAAGGTTGACGGCTCCGTCGCCCTTTATGCGACACGGGAATGTGATGATGAACTGGACTTGTTTAAGTTTGCAAAGGGCGGTGAAGGCGCCAAAGCATTGGACGCGGTCGATCGGGGAGCAGACTTGGGAAGCGAGGCGCGCGTCGCTGCTATCATTCGAAACCTCGCGAAAGTGAATTCGGATAAGCTGCTGAATCATCCGACGCTCGAAGTCATGCGCGAGAAACGGTGCCGCTCAATTTTTGTGATCGACGATTATATCGGATCCGGAAAAAGGACGGCAGATTTTCTCAGTGCAATCTGGCGATCCTCAGCAATCAAGTCTTGGCACAGTTTAAAGTGGATCGACTTCGTCTCCATCGCATATTCAGCGACTGCGCGAGGCGGTGCTCGCGTCTGTCGGCAAAGAATGCATCCGCGCCTCGTTCTTGAGCGCGATTGCCCTACCTATCCAGAAATGCCCTGGAGGGCGGAAATCAAGGACGAGGTACAATCTCTTTGCTGGCGTTACGGAGCCAGGACGTCACGGCGATCGATGCGCCTAGGATTCGATAAAGTGATGGCCGCGCTCGTTTTCGAACATGGCTGCCCAAACAATGCGCCTGCGATTCTGTGGGCACCGACGCCCGTCAATAAAAAATGGATGCCGCTATTTCCCGACCGCAGCGTCGTTCCTGATCATGCCTCGGCGTTTCCGCCCGACATTCTGGCACGCGATACGGCCGGCCTGCTTGTGGATCTCAAGCCAGCGGGAAGCGTGGACGAGGTCAAACTTCGAGCAAGTCCTCTTGGCGACGGTGGGATAGCTTTACTCGCCTTACTGGGCCAAGGCGTCCGAACGCGCTCAGCGCTCGCATTTACGACCGGTTACACTGCTCTCGAATGCACCCGTTTGCTCGATCAATGTACGCAACGGGGCTACATTTCAGCCAATCTTCGCCTCACGGCGGCGGGGCGCGCGGAACTGGCGGAAGCTCTGAAGGGTGACCCGGCTGTTTCCCGGGTTCCCGAGCGAGGCGATGATTGCTATTATCCAAGACAGTTGGGGGGGCCACATGGAGGCTAGTGCGCGCCGTCTCATTTGGCGGTGCATAGACGGGTATCCAGCTGTATCCGTTGGGGCGCGGATTACCGTTGCTCTTAGAACAAGTCCACGCTTGGCAGGAGGTTGCGTACGGCTTCTCCGCGAGCGTGAGCCTTCGGGTTCAGCCGCACGCATCCGCCTGCGGCGGAGATCAAAGTAGTCCTCCATGTGGTCTCCTCAACGCTACATTGAACACGGCCTGACCGAGGGGTACGATGCGGAGCTCGTCCGATCGGCTGCTGGGCAGATCGACGACTTCCTCGAAAAGCATCCCGACCTGCCGCCAATTTTGACGCTGGGCCACCTCGGGAAGCGGACAAGCCTTCCATATGCGCGCCTGCGAAAGCTCGTCAGCGGACTGCGGTCGAATGACTACAGCTATTTCCGCATCCGCAAGCGGTCTGGTGGGCATCGCCAGATTAGCGTCCCCGAGGCTGACCTCATGTGGCTCCAGCGTTGGGTATCGGCCCACATCCTTTCAAAGCTGAAACCGCATCGCGCAAGTTATGCTTTCGCGCCTAAGGCTTCGATCGTTTCGTGCGCGAAAGCCCATTGCGAGGCACGGTGGCTCATCAAACTCGATATCAGCGGCTTCTTCGGCTCGGTCAGCGAAATCCAAGTGTACCGGGTATTTTTAGCCGCTGGGTACGCACCAATGGTCGCGTTCCAACTCGCGCGCCTGACAACCCATGCCCCCTATTTCAGCATGCGGTACAAACGCCCCGAGTGGCGCGCGGTGCCAGACCGCGCTCGCTTGCCTTATCTCTTCAGGACCCGGCTCCTGGGCTTTCTGCCTCAGGGAGCGCCCTCCAGCCCAATGTTATCCAATCTTGTGATGCGGCAGATTGATGCGAAGTTACACGCCATCGCGTTGAGTGCTGGGCTTACGTACACGCGGTACAGCGACGACATAACCTTCTCGACGCGCGGAGGGTTTGACCGCGAACGGGCGCGGGCCGTTGTCTCTAAAACGCGCCGCATCCTCGCGAAAGAGGGCTTCACCCTCAATTCGAAGAAGACGCGTATCGTCCCGCCAGGCGGCCGAAAGCTTGTGCTTGGCTTGCTTGTGGATGGATCGGAGCCGAACCTCACCAGGGCGTTCAAGGATTCCTTGCGGCAGCACCTACATTATGTCTGTACGTTTGGGCCTGATGCGCATGCGAAAAGGAGAGGATTCGATACCGTTTCGAGTCTTTATCGCCACCTCTTGGGCCTGATAAATTATGCAAAGTCCGTCGATGAAGATTACGCCCTAAGGGCCAGGACAAAGCTCAATTCCGTACAATGGTCTCTCTAGTGCAGATCTTCACTTAAATTGATTAATCAGCGGGCACCTATCTGTTGAAGCAAAAGCGATTTTCCAGATAAATGTGGCTCTTCCGCGATGCCGGAAGCAGTATATGGAGCTCTGGCAGAAGCGCAATCTTGGGAGGGGTGATGCAGACCGCGATTTATTATCCCCATACAACGCCTGCCAGCAGTCAAATTCTGCGAACAGCGCTTCTGCTGTGGGATGAAGTCGAATTCATCGTACCATGGGAAGGGTTCGTTCCTCATCACGCCAATAGTCAGGTGGCGGAGATCGTGGAGCTTATCGGGCGACAACGCGTGCCAAGTCACGAGGCGATGCGGCTTGCACATGATCGCATCGAAGAATTTGCAACCCAGCCACTACCGGACGCCTTTCGCTATCAGTCGACCGAGAAAGACGTGCAATCGCACTACATGTTCGCGCGAAAACTTCTTCCGGAAACCTGGGCGATGCTGCGCGAATTACGTCTGGTCGGCGGGTCGAACAGCCGCGCTCAATCCCTTCAAGACGAGACTGGCCTCGCCTTGATGTCAATCCTCACTGACTGCTGCGCCGGAGAGCAAAAGGCGAGGATTACGGACCGACAATTGGCATATGCCCAACTCTCGAACATCTTGGTGCATGACACTGCCGAATCCGCCGGCGCTGAGGTTCTGCAGCAATGCATCGTGCCGATTACGATGGGCATCGTTGAGGCGGGGAGCTTGCCCTTGGCTGAGCTCATCGCATTTAGGAAACGCGAGGCGAGATCTGGCGGAGACGATTTGAGACGCCTTCGCCAGCGATACCGTAGCCGCATAGAAGGCCAAATCGAAGCGCTGACGGCGACCACTTTGGCGAGTGATCGTGAAGAGCTTCAGCGCGGCTTCGAAATCGCGATGCGCGACGACCTAGCCGACCTGAAGGGCGAACTCAGGCTCGCGCGACGTGATATGCTCACTAGCAAGGATACGATCATTCTCGCGCTTGCCACTCTGACCGCTGGCGCCGCAGCTGCAAAAGGGATGCATCTGCCGATCGAGCAGGTGACGCTCGCGGGCTCTCTTCCCGTCCTCGGTGGTGTTCTCAACGCCCAGTCGAAATACGCCCAAGCCCGCCGCTCAATCATCGCAAAGCATCCAATGGCGTACATGCTCGAATTGGCTGCCAAGTAGGAGATCGGACGGGCCGACCAGTGAACCTCAACCGGCCGTCCCTCAATAGCCTCTCTGTCCCAACGGGGTGAGGCCGCGATTTCGCGAACAAAAAGAGACCGACTCGATCGGGTCTTGACGAAACGGGAATCATTCACCATCTTCATTTTACAAAGTGAGGATGGTGAATTGCGACATCGTGTGTTGAAATTGGTGAATGGGCAGACGATCCTCTCGGGCAGCATAGCCGGCAGGAGGTTGCTGAATGCACTTATTGCCAACACGCAGTCCGTGGACGCTCCGACCAGAGCGTTCATGGATTTCAATGGTGTCGAACTGGCCACCGCCTCGTTTCTCCGAGAGTCGGTCGTAGGCTTTCGCGATTATGCGCGTTTGGCGTCACCTCATCTCTATCCGGTAGTCGCCAACCTAGCTGAGCCCGTTTTCGAAGAGCTCGATTTCTTCCTGCGATCGAGGACGGATGCGCTCTGGGTATGTACGCTCGACGAGTCGGACTGTGTCACCGACGCACGTCTGATTGGCGAGCTTGATTCCACCCAGCGGGCGACTTTCGAAACGGTGTCGCTGATCGGCTCCGCGACCGCCCCAGAACTTTCCGTCCGATCGCCGGACGAGAAGATTGGCGCGACTGCCTGGAACAACCGCCTTTCTGGACTGGCTGCGAAAGGTCTTCTCGTCGAGCGCCGCCTTGGGAAGACCAAGTCATTCAGCCCTTTGCTGGAGTTTACGTAATGGGTGTAGACTACATTCGCGCGCAGACTGGCAAACCGTGGAAGAAGCGGTGGGACGGCGGCCTCAACCGGCTGAAGCAACCCTCGCTGTTGGATCTCACCATGTCGGAGGCGGCGCGGACGGTCACCGCCGACCTTGAACCGGGAGCCAAGGTGGCGATCGGAGACACGGTCATCGTTCAACAAAGCGCGGGTCGTCTGACGATCAGCGACGGTCTCTACGCCATCGGAGTGATCTCCAACCCCTCGGCCGAACTCTCCGCTGGAGTAGCCAGAGGTGGAGGCTATGCGGAAGCGACGCTCCAGCGCATCGGTCTCTTCGGCGATACGGCGGAAGTCAGCATCCGATGAACCAGCGCCCCCCAAATGAGCCTTCCCGGCGCTTTCCGCATCCGCACCGTCTCTGGGACGATCCTTCGCGCCACGCACCGTCGCTAGGTTGTCCGTCCTGTCAGGAATTTCGCCGATGTGGCGGGGTCCACACCGATGCGGGCATAGTGGACTGCCATGACCTGTGCTCATGCACGGACCGGAGCCGCTGCGATAATGTCTGTCGGTTCAATCCGGCCCTATTCGTAGCCCGCATGCGCGAAATCGATGGCCTTGGGTTCGAAAATGCGCCGCGTGTCCCCATGCGAACCATTCCTATCCTGCCTTTGATCGCACCTTTTGTGGACCATCGCTACGCGCGTTCGTCGATACTCGATGAGCCGACGGTCGCTCTCTCGCTCTACGAGGTGGTCAACATGGCGACTGGCCAAGCGCATGTCGCTTCTCGCCAGGCGCTTGCCGATCGCTTCCGGATTCCGGTCAATTCAACTGTCATCCTGAGCGGGGTGAATAAGGATGCGCCGATCGAAAGCTGGTGGGCCCTGAAAAACCGCCCGGAGATACTGGCAAAGCTCTGCGAGCTCGGCATCGGTGTCGTCACCTCGCCCAACTATTCCGTTCTCACCGACGTGCCGCGCACGGACAACCTTCATGCGATGAAACGGATCCTGCTTACGTGGACAGAAATGGCGGCGGCAGGACTATCTGCTGCGCTCCATGTGAATAGCCGGACAGAGCGGGACTATCAGCGTTGGGGCGACCTTATCGCTGAGCGACCTGAAATTCAGATTCTTGCATTCGAATTTGCCACAGGTGGTGGCCGCGGCGAACGCATCGACTGGCATGTCGAGCAACTCTGCAAATTGGCCGATCGCGTGGGCAGAGGGCTGGCATTGGTCATTCGCGGCGGCGGTCGGAAACTTCCGACGCTTCGAAAGCATTTTGCCCAGGTCACGTTGATAGAGACGGACGCCTTTTACCGAGCGCATCGTCGGCGCCGAGCCTACCTCACTGAGGCGGGCCGATTGAAATGGGCAAAGCAACTAACGCCTCCAGGTGCTGCCATCGACGAACTCCTTGCAAATAACGTCGCAGTGGTGCGGGCTCATTTTGAGATCGGACCGGAGCAGGAACCTCGACTAAGACCTGCGCGGCGCGCAACGAACGGTAATGATGAAGCCGCCCAATCCGGCTTTTTGCGATATTTCGACCTGGCCGGTGAGGCTGGGGGCATCCCCCGAGAGCCGCATCACATGATCGCCGCTACGAAAACGTAGGTCTCCAGCATCATGCGCCAGCGATCGGAACAGCCGTCCAATGCCAAAGCCGCGACCGGTGCTACGCGCGTAGCGCGACGCACCATCAGACGCCGCTGCACGCAAAGCCTCTCCGGCATCGACAAGGCCGGCGAACTCGGGATTCTGTCGCAAGCTTGCCAAGACACCAATGCCCGCATCAGCAACGACAAACTCAAATGCGCCTTTTCCGGCAGCATATGCGACGACCCCGGATTGGGGTCGGCCGCTGTGCTGCATCACGTTTTCCTGGAGTTCGCCCAGCGCTCCCATCAGCCCTGCGACCAATCCGCGCGCAAGGCCATTAGCACCGGCAGCATTTTCAACGTGGCTGGCCCACTGATCCCACAGCACATTGGCATCCGCTTCGGGGTCGTAGTGCACCAACGGGAACACACCCGATACATCTCTCGCGCCCGCGCCGCTTACTCGGGATTGGGATATGCTCTCGCAAACCTGCGTGAAGAATGGAGGCGCCTTAGCCAAGCCGGTATAGGCTTCTGGCAGAGCCGTTGCCGCAAACGCCAACTCAACAAGAGGGCCAATCTGCCCGGAACGTTCGATCACGAGTTGACCGCGCCCCTCAAGGCGACCCTCCCGCGCCTGCCAAAGCAGATCGTCGACGACGTCAAACGTAGCCGGAAGAGTATGCGTCGTTCGAAGACTCAAGAATGCCCCTCCATGCCTCGCTTCGGCCCTACGGTCGGAAAGCTTTGCCGCGCCCTTTCATGTTCACCATGCAGGTGGGTGTTACGCAACCGTAATCAAGTGAGCCGCCTGCCCTTCATGCCCAGTATCAAGACGGCAGCACCAAAAAAGAAAGCGATCGTCCGATGAGTAGTACTTTGGCTTCAGTCGCGAGCGACGAACTTTTTAAGTCTAATGACGCGTCGGCTGCACAAGATGCGATCCTTCCCTTGGACGCCTTCATTCGCTCAGTAACTGTTAATGCCCAGGTCGGCCACATGCTGTTCTTGGGCGCAGGCGCATCGATCTCATCGAACGTGCCGTCCGGGGCTAACTGCGTCTGGCAGTGGAAACGGTCCATCTTTCTTTCGAACCATCCTGGCGTTGAGCAGAGTTTTGATGAACTTTCGCTCGGTTCGGTACAGGAGCGCATTCAAATCTGGCTGGACGCTCAGCCCGACTTTCCGGCACCCGGAACGGCTGAGGAGTACGGCTTCTACATCGAGCGATGCTATCCGCTTGTCGACGACCGACGGGCCTTCTTTCAGCGCCATGTGCAGGTGGCTCGTCCGAGCGGCGGCTATAGGCTGGCAGCACGTTTGGCACAGGCAAACCTTATCCGCTCGGTTTGGACAACAAATTTTGACGGCCTAATGCCTCGGGCGCTTGCGGAAACATCCGTGACGCCGATCGATGTCGGAATGGATTCGGCAAATCGCGTGGTTCGTACTGATCGCGTCGGCGAGATGTCCTGCGTCGCTCTTCACGGCGATTACCGCTACGACGCGCTCAAGAATACTGACGCTGAGTTGCAGCGATTGGATGAGGGACTGCGCACCGCACTGATTAGCCAGGCGGCGTCCTCACCCTTAATCGTCCTTGGTTATAGCGGCCGGGACCATTCTATTATGGAAGCCCTGTCAGAATGCTACAGTCGGCCAGGCGCTGGCGTCCTTTATTGGTGCGGCTATGGAGACGGCCCTCCGCCGGAGCCCGTTGCTGCACTCATTGCCAAGGCACGTGCCAGCGGTCGAACGGCCTTTTACGTTACCGGCGCGGCCTTCGACGATGTAATGCGCCGCCTCGCCCTTGCAGCGCTGTCCAGTGATGCGCGGTCAGATGCTTTGTCGATTATCGCCCAGTGCGGAGCAGACAATCTCGCGCGCGCGCCCTTCAGCACGCCATCGGGACGGATCGGCGGTATCCTCAAAAGCACCGCCTTCAGTCTGAGATGTCCGGTCGAAGCTTATTGCTTCAAACCCAACGAGATGCCTGATCGCGGCGCGTGGGCATGGGTGCGCGAACGCTTGATTGATCGGGGCGACCTCGTCGCAGTCCCGTTCAAAGGCCGGATCTGGGCCTTAGGCACGCTAACGGCGATCCATGAAGTGTTCGGCGACACCATGACAGAAAAACCGGTCCGGACGCCGCTCGACGCCAGCGAGTTGCGTCATGAGGATGGGGCAATCACCCACTTGCTCGTTCGTGCGTTGGCCGCGTCTATTGCTGGGGCACGCAATCTTCCATCAGATGGGTCGCTTTTATGGGATCCCAGCACAGCTCAAGATCGCCGCCTGAACGGCACTGTTTTCAAGGTCCATGATGCCGTTCTCCTATATATTCGAAGACTCGGCCGGAACGTCACACTTGTGATCAAGCCCACCGTGAGGGTGGTTACATCAACAGGATCGGCAGCTTCGAGCGAAGACGAGAAGGCAATTAAGCTCAGCATTTTCGGCTACCAGCATAACGACAAGTTCAATGACGCAGTCGAAGGCTGGCGACGTAAGTTATTTGGACCGGGTACTAAGCTGACATGCCCCGCTGGTGAAGAAACCGGATTTGTGTTTATCGTCGACAGGGCTCCCATCTCGGCGGCCATTCTCGCCGGGCAGGGAGAACCGTCTCTGCCCGCCGCTGCGGTCAATAAAACCACGCAACGCGGGTTCAAGGTCATGGAACCACATCTGCTATTCGGCAGCAAAAGCATGACTGGGGTGCCCTCTGATCCGCATCCGATCCGGGGGCTAACCTCCAACCGTCCCTTTGACTTCAGCCTTACCCGCTCGGGCCTTTTGCCGGACGTAAAGTTGGGTGTAGTTTGTCCCGAGCAGGAATCTCGTACGGTCGCGCCGCGTCTACGGATGCTCGAAGAGTCAGCTACTCCCAGCGACACCGAAAAAGACTATCTGATGGATTTTCCAGGGTTTCATCAAGCCTTTGGACTGCCTCTCACTATCCCCCAGCCAGGCGACCTTGCGTGGCAAGCGCCTGACGAACCTCCGGCCGATGCAGGAAGGGAGCAAGGTGCGAGACATGCCGCAAGTGCCATTGTCCAGGCCATCGAAGAGCTGCGCGGGGCCAATCGGGTCAACGTCATCCTCATCATCACCCCGAGACGGTGGGTGAATTGGCGCTGGTATGAAAACGATGACGAGCGTTTCGATCTGCATGACTTTGTCAAAGCCTATTGCGCCCGTAAGGGCATTGCGACCCAGTTTATCGACGAGGAAACCCTGAGTGATCCGCAGACCTGCCGGATCCGATGGTGGCTGTCCCTAGCACTCTATGCAAAAAGCTTCCGGACTCCATTCGTCCTGAAAGCAGCGGCGGATGATACCGCCTTTGTGGGCTTCGGCACGAGCATCGACCGACATGGTCAAGATGGACGGAAGGTCGTGCTCGGTTGTAGCCATATCTTTAATGCTCAGGGTCAGGGTCTACAATACCGGCTGAGCAAGATAGAAAATCCTACTTTCGACCGTCGCCGGCGCAATGCCTTCCTTTCACGCGATGATGCGCGTCGCGTGGGGGAGTCTATCAAGCAATTGTTCTTCGAAGCCCGCGGCGCACTTCCACATCGCGTGGTCATCCACAAACGCACTGAGTTTCGGAAAGATGAGCGGGAAGGTCTGATCGAAGGTCTGGCCGGCATCGCAGCGGTTGATATGATCGAGATCAACGTCGACGACGCCTTTCGCTACCTAAATTCGAAGCTTGTCGGTAGCGAGGTTCAGGTCGATAAATTTCCAGTAGCCCGTGGTACCGTCATTCCGGTGAGCGATTATGAGGCGCTCCTATGGGTCCATGGCAGCGCCGCAGCGATCCGCAATAATTGGCGTTACTATCAAGGCAAGCGGCGAATTCCGGCGCCGCTGCTAATACGGCGGCACGCAGGATCGACCGAACTACAGACCCTGGCTACCGAAATCCTTGGACTTTCGAAGATGAACTGGAACACCTTCGATCTTTACACCCAGGTGCCGGCGACGATTGAAACTTCGGGAAAGATTGCTCGCATAGGGAAGCTCATGGAAGGATATGGGGAAGCGAGCTACGATTACCGGCTGCTAATGTAGGCAGTATTTTCGGCGAACAATCTGACCAGTTCCTGCTCGCATATCAGATTCCAGCGCGTCTGTTCGGGCGTCGCAAGGATTGCCGTGATAACGGCGCGCATGAGATGCGGATGCGGGATCACTTCAACTCCCCCTGCCTGCCGCGATCAATGAGCCCACGTAGGCTTTCGACCGGCACCAGCGTCATGACCCCTACCTTGACGATCTCAATATGCCCGTCGGAGATCAGTTCGTAGAGCTTTGAGCGACCGATGCCGGTAAGCCGGCAGGCTTCCTTGATCCTGACAGCGATGGGCTGAAGCTGGGTATCGGTCATATTTCGTCCTTCCTGCCGCTGCTGCCATCGATTGCCGCGACCAGTCTCGGCATGCCGCGGTTGCTCGCAAGCCGGCGCGCGACCTGATCGATGAACTGCTGGTAACGCTGGCGGCCGAGCTGCCCGGTCTCGGTATCGAACGGCGGTTGGTGGGCGGTGAGCGTGAGCTGATGCGCCACGAACAGGTCGAGCATTTCGGCGATGGCGCCCAGCATGGCTTCGCTGCGCTGGGCTATACGCTGCTGCCGGTCCAGCCGCGGCCCGAAGCGTTCGTCGATCTCGTTGCCCGCCTTGCGCTCCATCCAGGCACGCAAGGCATCGGTGAGGATTGCCGTCTTCGACGCGCCGGGCTTCGACGCGAGGTCGTCCAGCGCCCGCGACAGATCGTCGGGCAGATAGAATTGGTGGCGGATCTTGCTGGTCTGCATCGGACTACAATAGCCGCCGCTGCCATCCCTGATGATGGTGCTGATGGGCGCTGTTGGGCTCGGTGCGGGCAATCAGGAGATGCCCAGCCCCCGGCTGCGCCCGATCGTCCAGCTGATTCCGCCGGTCTCGCGCATGATGCCCGATACCTGTTTGCCGATCGCCTTCTCAAGTACCGGTCGCCAGGGGACGAGCGTGAAGTCGCGGGCTTTCTCGATGAGCGCATATTTCCCGTCGCCGATCTGAACCAGCCGGCGACAGATGCCCTCGATCGGCTGGCCGTGTTTCGTCTCCGCGAAGGGAATGCCTAGCTCCTCGCTCAGTTGCCCCGCAACCCGGCGCAGTTCGCGCTGGCGGAGTGTCGCGAGGAGATTGGCGCGCACGCGGATATTCTCGCCATCCCCATCGGCCAGTTGCTGCTCGACCAGCCATTGCCGGCGAAGGTCGAGCGCCTTGCGTAGCTCGGCGCCAAAACCTCTCCCCGTCGATGTCGGGTTCGGGGCGGTCAGTTCCCGATCGAGCCAGGTCACGCCATCATGCCGGGCAAGCTGCTCGACCGGCATGGTGGACAGCGTCTCGATCGTGACCGGCTGATCGCGCAGTTTGCCGCGCTCCCAGGCTTCCACCCGAGCCAGATGATCGGGTGCGATGGCCCAGCTTCCGTCGGACCGCCGCTCGACGTCCCCCGTACTTCGGCGGAACGCTTCGAGCCGGCGGACATGCGTCTCGGCAAAGGCCTCAGGGTCATGTTGGAGATGCAGGTCGACGCTGTAGCTGCCGCCATGCGCGGCGGCGATCTCGGCGACCGTGCGATCGACCGGCCGCACCGTCACGGCGGCGGGCGCAATCCTGACGAGTTCTCGTGCACTGGTGGCCGAAGCATCGATCCCAATATCGACATAATGGCTGAGACCATCGGCGCCATCGACGATCAGGTAATGACGGTCGGCAATTTCGTCGGCGAGGCCCCGCGCGACCACTTTGCCGATGATCGGGGCGGTTCCGCCTTCGTCCGGATCATAGATGGTGTAATCGGCCGGTGATCGCTCGGGCGCCCGCTCGATCATGGCGCGCTGCATCGTCCGGATGATGTCGCCGCGCTCGCCCATCGCGCGCAGCGTCTGTTCGAGGTCGACATCAAGCCGCCAGCTTCCCCGTCCTTCCTCGCGCGCCAGCCCCATCCGTCCGAGCGTCTGGAGCCGCCCGGCGCGTAGCGATTGCTCGACGCCCTCGTGATGAGCGGGACGGACCAGCCCGTCCTCGCCGACAGCCTGCAACAGACGCCGGTCGATCCCGGTGAAGCGCTCCTGTTCGACCTCGCGCAAATTGGCGCGCATGATTTCCTGTGGACTTCGCGGCCCCAGATCGAGGTCGACCAGTTCGGCAGCGCGGGCGCGCAAACCCTGGGTCATATATTCGCGAGCGATGATCAGGTCCTTGCCGCGATCGTCCTTGCCCCGAACGATGACATGGCTGTGCGGATGCCCCGTGTTGAAGTGATCGACCGCCACCCAGTCGAGCTTCGTTCCCAGGTCCTGCTCGACCTGCGCCATCCATCGGCGCACCAGTGGCTTCAGATCCTCATATTCGGCGCCATCCTCGGGCGCGACGATGAAGCGAAACTGGTGGCGATCACCGCTGCCGCGTTCGAGAAAGACCTTGCCATCGATGGCCTCATCGGCCCGCCCATAGAGCAGGCCGCGCTCGCCCTCGCGCGTGGTGCCATCGCGTTGGAGATAGCGCAGATGGGCGATCGCGGCGCCCTGGCCCTTGCCGCCCAGCTTTACGATCCGGGCCTTGACCACGACGCGGCGGCCCGTCCAGCCGCCGCGCGAGGCGAGTATCCGCCCCACCCCAGAACCGCGCCCGATCCGCACACCGGTAAAGCTGCTTGCCTTCCGCGCCACCGTGCCGCCCGCGCGGTTGACGGCGCCGCGCATGCGGTGTGCGAACGGACGGTCATTTCCCAAACGGCCAAGCCAGAGTTCGAACGGATCATCGGGCATCACTGGAACCTCATCACGGCAGAACCACCGCGATGAAGGTATGATCGCGCTACCGTTCAAGGTGCTCCAAAGACGGCACCGTCGCAGCCCCCGGAACTGCGCCATTCCTGGCCGGCATGGCACGGGGGTGGAGGCAATTATCGGGACAGCCCCGGCTTATGCCTCCCCCTTAAACGACGTGCAGACGCCACATTCTGGGCCTCATGGAGGCACAGCTTTCAATCTTGCCATCGCCTTTTGACCCTCTTCTTGCAAAATGTTCTATGTTTGTTCTATACTTGCTGCCCTGCCAAATTATGATGAGAAACAGGCCAGTGGGCGTCCAAATCGAAGCAAGCGATGGCCATCAACTGAGGCTGACTGGTGATGTCGAAACGCTGCTCCACCTGCCCACGCGGGCCAAAACCGAAGGCTTTTCGCTGGCGATTTCCGACGGCAGTCTGATCCGCGGCGGCTATGATGTCAGCAGCGATTGCTGCCGGTTTTCCATCGGCGCGGAAGGTGCCGCCATCATCAAAATCATGCGCGCCGATGATGGCGATCGGCTCGACATTGGCTGGCGGATCGACTGGATTACGCTCGCATGCGGCAGCGATACGCTATGCCCGATCGATGCTGGTGACGCGCAAGATATGCGACAACTGGTGCTCGATATCAGTGTCATACAGGCGGTCGGCGTCGTAACTCACGCCTGAATTCGTGTGGATTGCGGACGTTATGGAAGCTATGCACTCTGACCTGGGGGACGATGTGGCAGGCTTAACGACCGACATAATAGCCGTTCGCGCTGCAATTGGCTGGGCGGCTGGTCTCATCGGCACCGGATTGATCGGAGGCTATTTGGCGTCCCTGCCAAACGGGCCTCGGTCCGGTTGGGTGGTCATCCCAATCCTTGCGACAAGGATACCCCTACTTCTCGGTCCGGCAGGCGTCGGGTTAATCGTAGGGAGGTTGACCAGCGGCCTTGTCGAAATCGCGGCGTATTCGGCCATTGGCGTATCTGTCGTCGCCTCAATGTGGTTGTCTGCAATCGCGGCTCAATTTGCGCAGAACATAGCTTGTCGCCTGTTCGGGGCGAGACAGGCACCCATTCGATGGTGGTCGGGCGATACTGGCAAACGGTCCCGCCGTCGAAAGCGGCAGCCCAGCCAGAAGAAAGGTACTGTCCGCTAGCGCGGTCGCCTTTCGCCGGAGTGGCTATCCATCTCAGGCCGCCTTGGCGAGGGTCTCGATCCGCATTTCACATGCTTCGCGCACGAGGGTCTGGAGCAGCATCACGCGGGCCGCGATCCAGTCGAGCTGCTCGGCGGTAATGCGGTAGGATCGTGAGTAACGCGCCTTCACATAGGCATCGCGCAGCAGCGCATAGCAGCGTTTCTCGAACCGGGTTTCGCGCGGCCAGACGGCTTTCAGCGAGGGCTCAAGCTCTTCGGCTAGGTCGCGCAGCCGGTTCAAATTATGGGTCTTGGGCGAGTACAATGTGCGGACCAGAAAAAGGCAGTGATAATAGCGCTCAGTCGCTTGATGGAGCAGGAACGCAGCCAGCTTGCCCTTGCCTTTTCCTATCGCATCGGTAGCGCTTTCGAGGAAATCGTCAGCGCTTTCGACCCACTCATCGAAGTAGTCCTGCGTCTCCCGCAACGCCTGTTCCGCCGACAGCGGCTGCGGATCGGCGAAGGGATAGCCCGGCTCCTCGAACAGCATGATGCCGTCGCGCACGATGTCCATGAAGAAGTAGCGGCCGAGCCTCAGCTTCTCGTTCACCTCGTCGAGACTGTGATAGATCAGGCTGAAGGGCGTGCGCAGCACGGTGCCCGCCGACAAGTCGGCGAGCAGCTGGCTCTCGGTCTTCTCCCAGAATTCGGCGAGGTCGGTGAGATCGTCATGATTGACGACGACCAGCAGATCATAGTCCGAGAAATAGCGCCCGACCGGATCCTCGACCCAGTCGCCGCGCGCGTATGAACCGAACAATATGATCTTGAGCAGCTTGCCATTGCGGAAGCGCGGCTGGGTCCGCTGCGCGGTCGCGCGCGCAAACCCAGCGCGCACGATCTCGACCACATGCGCCAGTTCGCGCTGCTTGCCGTCGGGCAGATGATCAAGGCCGGTCTTCATGGGAACAGTCCTAACCCGGCATGACACATCCGCCAACCGTGCCGCGCGTAGACGGCAAGATTGGCGGTAAAATCATCGCCCTTGCCGCCATCTCTGCCACCAATGCCGGGGCGGTGGGGCTTCGCCATGTCGCAGATTATAATCAAGGTGACATAGGGCACTGGCGAATTGACGCTCGACAGCTTTGACAGAAAGGCCGGTTACTTTGGCGATCTGATCATAGGACATCGCATCCAGACGCACCGCAAGAAATATCTCGCGGCGGAGCTTGGGCATTGATAGCAACGCCGCTTCAAGTCGCGCCAATATTTCGGGATCAGGTGCCCCGCTTGGGATCGGATCGACCGGCTCGATCGATCGCTCCAGCGCGCGCCGGGCGCGCTGCGTCATGTCGGGTTCGGGGGTGTCGGTCATGGGATATCTCCCGTACAACAAGGGACCGGCGGCCCGCAGACCGCCGGTCAATGAAGGTCACGCAGCCTGCGCCATGGGCGCGACATCGCTCCCGGCTGTGCCCGCCTGGGTCATTGCCTCGGTCGCGCTGGCCGTCCGGTTGACGCTCGCGACGCCACGACGTTCTGTGTAGCTGGTCGCCGGGAACCGTAGCCAGCGCGGCACCCAGCCCTCGACCTTGGTGCGGCCATTGGTACCGTCGAGGCAGTCGCGGATGATCTGGCGTTTGACCTTGCCGGTTTCCTTGATGTTGGCGTCGGCAATCTCCTTGCCCGCCACCTCGGCCAGCATCGCGTCGGTAGCCTCGCGGTCGCGAATGCCGTCGAGCAGGGCAGCATCGGCCTGCCAGACATCTGCCATGTCGATGCCAAGCTGCATCCCTAGCGCGTCGACAAGCTCGCTGCGGGCATCGAGCGTTTCGCCCATCACAACCGCCAATATGTCCATGACCGTCGCATCGTCGAGGGTGGACAGCTTGGCGAGCAGGCCGGTCAGCGTGCCGCCGCCCCGCGCGATGGTCGGGCTATCGGGGTCATAGTCCAGCACCGCCAAGAGCTTGCGCCGCTGGGCATCGAACCGCGCCTCGGACAGGCTGTTCTCGACGCTCTCGACAATGGCATCGGGGCCACGCTGCGGTTCGATCCTGACCGTCCACAGCGATGATCCCGCGATCATATGCGCGACCGCGACGCGCAGGCAGATGCCGGGCATGGCGATCATCCGCGCCCTGACGGCGGCATGACGGTGCAGGTCGATGTAGTCCTGTTGGCTGCTGCTGATCTCGGGCCGCTTGGGAGTGTCGATGGCTTCGCCCTTGGCGAGCTTGCGCGCCTCCCTGACGGTCACATAGCCCTCATGGAAGGCAACGTCACCGCGCGCACTGGTGACGATATAGACCTTGCCGCCCTTGCGCTTCGGGCAGCGTTCATGCTCCCAGCTGTGGAACGGTTCGCCCTGCGGCAGCACGACGACATCGTTCCACCCGGCCTCGCGGTAGGTCTCGATGCGGGCTTCGATCGCTTCGTTCTGCACGGTCCAGAAGGCCGCGACATCGGCGAAAAAGCGGTCGTCGCCGAACAGGTCGGAGACGATGCCGCCGCTGTAGCCATCGATATCGAACAGCGCAGCGCTGACCGGGATCGACACGCCGCCGAACACCCACGCCTTCAGGGAATGGCCGGTTGGACAATAGCTGTTCGGATCGTCGAGCAATCCCAGCCATTGCTGCTGCTGCGCCTTGGTCGCGAGGGTCAGATGCCGCACGGTGGCCGGGTCGATCTCACCGCGCCGATAGAGGTTGCGGATGCGCGGGAGCAAATTGCCCAGCGCGAGCGTCCGCTTCACCTGCAACTCTGTGAGGCCGAAAGTGGTCGCGATATGCTCGGGGGTTCGGCCTTCGCGCACCAGCCGGGTGAAGCATTCCCAGCGGGTCACTTCATCGGGATCGAGCCGGGCGATATTCTCGATCAGCGACGCTTCGAGCGCCGCCGCGTCGTCGCCAGCCTCCATCACCGCGCAGGGTAGCGCTTCGGCTTCGCCGGTTTCCTGCGCCACCGCCAGCGCAGCCTGATATCGCCGCTTGCCCGCAACGATCTCATAGGTGTCGGGTGTCCCGTTCTGCCGCACAATCAGCGGCACCAGCACCCCGCGCGCCCGCACGGATGGTAGGATGTTGGACAGGTCGGCCTTGCCCTTGCCGCGCATGTTCACGCCGGAAATGGCGAGGTTAGCGATGTCGATATGCTTGAGTTCCATTGTCTTCACTCCTCTTCAAACCGCCGCAACCGGCGCCGGAATGGCGGGTGGGCGGCGGGAGCGAACCGGCAGGCCCGCCGGCAGAGCCGGGGTGCATCCGAAGGACCGGAACGAAGAGGAGGACTCGGCGAAGCCGAGTTGCGGCCCGGCGCGGCGGGCCTAAAGGGTAGCGACGCCCACCCGCCAGATCGACGCCGCCAGGCCAACGCCGCCGCGCCCACGGCGCGGCGACCGCCGGGGTGGCGCGCAGCGCCGGCCCCATGCGTTACTGATCGTCACTCGAATGAGACGAGACGCGCGCAGCGTGGCTCGGTGGAGCGCAGCGGAATAGAGCAGGGTCGCGCCAACGGCGCGAAACGCTCATCTTATATGGAGACAGTCCGCTGACCATGAAACTTCATCAACTATTCATAGACTTAGCTGAATATTCCGGCGTCCACAGGGACACGGGAAACGTTTCGCCGTAACCTCGCTATAGGCGCGCTGGCCAACAGTGCGACCTAGCTTCCCAAGGTGGTGCACGCTCCCCGTTCGATAGTTGGAGGTCACGGTGGAAATGCAACAATTCTGGGCCGGGCTGGACATCGGAGAAGGCAAAACAGCGGTCTGCGTCACGAGCGATGCTGGTGAGGTGCTGCTCGAGCAAATGGCGACGTCGGACATTCCTGGCGTTGCTGAAGTTCTCGAGCCCTTTACCCAGATCGGCGGCGTGCGCGTCAGCATCGAAGCCGGCATGGGAAACCAGCTCGCGAGAAAGCTGCGAAAGCTCGGCTACCCGGTCGTTGTCTTTGACACGATCACGTCGAACAAATTCCTTACGATCAGGCGGAACAAGACCGATGCGAACGACGCGCGCGGTCTGGCTGACCTCGGTCGGATGCGTCGGACGGCGGCGGTCTCAGTTCACGTAAAAAGCGTCGAAATCCAGCGCCTGCGATCCCAACTGGTATTCCGCGACCAGTTGCTTCGACAGCGGACCGCGCTCGACAGTGCCTTGCGCGCACTGCTGCGCGAGAACGGAGCAGACCCGAAGGCCGCGCCACCCAACAAAGGTTGGCGGGTCAGGCTCGAACAGGAAATGACCCGGCTAAGGCAATATGAAGAAGTGGATCTCACCGCACAGGCGAGGCCAATGGTCGAGGTCCGGGAAGCCCTGGATCGGTATGTGAAAGCGGCCGACAAGCAAGTGCTGCAGACGGCCGAATCGAACCCGATCACCAAGAGATTTCTGCAGATACCCGGCGTCGGACCAATCAGCGCACTCTCATTCTACAGCGCGATCGAGAATCCGATACGCTTTGCAACGTCCGCGGACGTCGGCGCGTATCTGGGGCTCGTCCCCAGGGTGAAGCAGTCGGGAACGATCTGTCAGCGTTCGCGAATCACAAAAGCGGGCAACAAACTGACCAGGGGTCATCTCGTTATGGCCGCTGGAGTGTTGATCAGCCGAACCAAAACCGAATGCGCCATAAAGGATTGGGGCCGGCAGGTGGCGGCTCGCGCGGGGCACGGGAAGGCGAAGGTGGCAGTTGCCAGAAAACTCGCGACCGTGATGTTGAGCTTGTGGAAATCCGGTCGAGACTTCCAGCCCTTCCCAATCCCCAGTTGAACTTGAAGCCTACAGGCTTGGACCCCGTCCACATGTCTAGAGCATCACTCAGTACCAGGAGCTGGGGCCAAGCCTGTAAATCGTTTATGTGGAATTTCGCCGGGTGGTCGGCGCGGATGTCCAAGTCTTCTGACCAAAGGCGCCGACACGCACTCAAGGGCGTCTCAACACCCGGCTCGTGATCGCATGGCCTGCTTGGACTGTGTCGGAGCCGGCCCGCGGGCGGGTGAGATTCTCGAGCCTTTCGAATGATTCGGCTTCCATCGGCCACCCTGGCGTAGGCGCGGAGGGCGCCGTCCGGTCAGCCGACCCCGAGACATAGATGATGGGCGCCCAATCAGCCGGTCAACGACTCATCGGCTTATATTGTGGACGTTGCCGTCCATGGACCTCGGAAATCTTGCCGCGCTGACAACCAAAGCGGTGGCCCCAACATCCCGGAGGCTCGGGCGGTTGCCCAAGCAGGCCAGCCAATATGAACTGCGCTTTCTATCCGTCGATTTGCAGTTATCTTCCCGCACAGGCTGGAGATGATGTCGAGCATGGATAGCTTCCCGAAACGCGTAGCCGAGAATATCCTTCCTTTGTCGGTCGCAAGGACTTTGCCTGCTGCCTTCCGGGAATGGCACTTCACCGG
The DNA here is from genome assembly GCF_049897725.1 of Sphingomonas sp. PSPC2-2. Classification (NCBI taxonomy): domain Bacteria; kingdom Pseudomonadati; phylum Pseudomonadota; class Alphaproteobacteria; order Sphingomonadales; family Sphingomonadaceae; genus Sphingomonas; species Sphingomonas sp. PSPC2-2. The sequence continues at coordinate 494,922 of NZ_JAFCWU010000002.1, forward strand.
CCAAACAGTTGATCACGAAATTCCGGAGGAGACCTGCCGCCTTTGTGACAAGGAGGGGCTTCGATACCATTTCGAGATTCGGAACGACCAAACGGGTCATCGCCTCGACGTCGGTTCCGAGTGCATCCTCAAATTCCAGGTCGCTGTCTTCGACGAGGGCCGCGAGCTCGAACCGGACGAGGCGCGTAAAGCCCTTGCCGAACGGATGCGGCAGATGCGGCTCGAAAGCTGCCTGCGCGCGCTGGAACGGCTTGCAGCGGCCGAAGCGAATGACATCCTTTCGAATGCGCTCACTTACTACAGGCTTCATAAATCGCTGACGCCAAAATTCGCGAATGTCGTGTTCTGGCGATTGCAAGCCAACGCGATCGATCACGACCCCACGTTCTTCAAGGTGCGGCTCGATAAGTCGAGCTATGTTACCGATCTTGGGGCAATGCCCCGGCGCAACATCCATCGTATCTGGAAAGCGCTGACTTCAGCCCAGCGCAAAAAGGCGATTGAGCTCGGCCACTCCGCTCCGCCGGAGTGAGGGGGCGGACAGGCAACGGTCCGCGACGCAATCTCAGGGCCGCCAGACGATCTGCTGGTTGACGATGTCGCCGATGTTCCAGTTGCGCGCGCGCAGCAGCACGAGTTCGGCGTCCGTGAAGGCATCGTTCCGCATGGCCAGGCTGAGCTGCTGCCGGTTTCGTGGACACCAAGATAAGGTGTTTTCGGAACCGGAGGGTGTAGATGCAACGACGGAAGTTCAGCCGAGAGTTCAAGCTCGAGGCGGTGAAGTTGGTCCGAGATCGCGGCGTGGCGGTAGCGCAGGCCGCGCGCGATCTGGA